>CAYQWK010000281.1:7979-8246 GCA_964420805.1 uncultured Bifidobacteriaceae bacterium
GCGGGATCGTAAAGTTCAAGTTCGTTCAACAACTGGGCGTAGTCGTCCCACGGCGCGCGATTGTCCGCGCCCGCCATGTCGAGCAGCAGGACGAGAATCTTGCAGCGCTGGATGTGGCGCAGGAACGCGTGGCCGAGACCAACGTTGCGATGGGCGCCCTCGATCAGGCCCGGCACGTCGCACACCACGAGCCGCTTCCAGTCGGAATACTCCACAATGCCGATCTGCGGATGCAGCGTGGTGAACGGATACGGCGCCACCTTTGGC
>CAYQWK010000282.1:0-8241 GCA_964420805.1 uncultured Bifidobacteriaceae bacterium
ACATCAGGCTCCACAAATCAAGCAGGCGGTTCTCGATGGGCGTGCCGGAGAGAATCAACCGGTGATCCGCCCGCAACGAGCGCGCGATCTGCGCGGTGATCGAGCTGGGATTCTTGATGTACTGCCCTTCGTCGAGGATCAGGGCAAGCCACTGAACCGCCACAAGTGACTCTCCCACCAGCCGGAGCTGGTTGTAGTTCAGCACATGCAGGTCCGCCGCGTTCAACTGTGCGGTCAGGTTCTTCGCGTCCTCCGTGTGCCAGACTTTCACCCGCAGGTTTGGCGCGAACCGCGCCGCCTCCGCGTGCCAGTTATCCATCACGGACTTCGGGCACACGACCATCGACGGCCGCATGAGACGCCTTGCGTCCGACTTCCCGCCAGCACCACCGGCGCGGAGCCAGTCGAACCAGGCCAGGGTTTGCAGCGTCTTGCCCAAGCCCATGTCATCCGCCAGCACGCCACCAAACGAGTTGGAGGCGAGATAGGCAAGGAAGTGGAAACCGTCGCGCTGGTACGGGCGCAAGTCCGCCTGAATCGTCTGCGGAATCTCCGGCGTGACGCGCGCCCGGATTTCACTGGCGCGCCGTTGAATCTCAGCGAACTGCGGCTCGGGCAGAAACTTCTTTGCGGCCTCGTCGGCGAGTTGCAGCGCGTGAAGCCGTTGCGGTTCCGCGCTCAATTCGCGCGGGGTGAGTCCGAGGCGGGCGAGTTGTTCATCCTCCTGCTCGCTCAGGTTGAATTGAAGCCGCCGCCAGCCTTTGTTTTCGAGCCGCACAAAGCCGCCGCGCGCGTTGAGCAGCAGCTTCAACTCGGCCTGCGTAAGCGTGGTGTCCGCCACGTCGAGCACCACGCGCAAGTCGAACCAGTCGATGCCCGCCTCCGTGGCCTCGAGCCGGACGGAGCCAGCCACCGCGTCCTGCGCCAGCGAAGCAAGCTCGCCGCGCAGGTCCAGCTTCACGTCCGGCGGCAGCGCCTTGAACCACGCGGCAAAAGCGTCGGGAAATTTCTTCGAGACCCGCAACGAAAACTCCGAACGGTACGGCTCCCATCGCGCGCCCAGCGGCGAAATCAACTGGCGCGGATCGTAAAGCCCCTTGCGGTCCTCAACAGTAATCATGCGGTTGCGCGGGTTCTTCTTCCCACCGCGCTTGGCCGATGGCTCCCACCTGACACCGCTCCACTCCAGCGCCTGTTCGCCATCATCCGAGTCCGCGCGCACGGTGAGGAAGCAGGATTCGCCATTGCTGCCCGCGTAGCTCGGCTTGAGTTCGGCAGTGACCGTCACGATCATCTTCACCACACGCACGCGCTCGCGGAGGCGATCGGGCAGCGCAATGCCGAACGACTGCAGCAGCGCCACTCCGGCCGGGGTCTCGACCGCGGGCGCAGGAATGCTCATTTCAGCGCTCAAGGCCGGGCCATCACCAGCCATGGCCGGGCCGGCCAGAACGCAAGAACCGATGAGAAAAAGCGCGGGCCGGCCGGGAAACACCGCCCGGAATTCGCGCGAGGAAAGCCCCTCGGGCAGAACCATACGCAACTGGTAATTGCCATCGAGATCCTCCGGCGCATCAACCTCCCACCGCAGCGGCTCGGCGTGAAATTCCAGGGGCGCGCCAGTCTCGCTGACCAACCGCGAGCGCAACGGCTGCATCCGCAACATCCGGCCGAGCCGCAGAACGTCCTCCGGGTTGTCGTAATCCAGCGTCAGGCTCGTCGCGTATTCGAGCTCTTCCCGAAGGAAACCCCAGATCCATTCGGCCTCGGGTGGCAACTGCACCGCGCCAGCCTCGATGTCCTCCATGAACCGGACCGCCTGCTGCCGTCTGAGGGCGGCGAACTCCGCCGCGCCGGGAGGCTTCCATTCGAGCATGGCATATTTCTGGTCGAAGCGGACACGCAGATCAACGTGCTGCGTAACCCCGGGGCCAGCGCCCGTGGCATCCAACGCGAATTCGTCGAGCACCTTCTTCCATTTGGCCACCTCCTGGTCCCGCCGCCAGCGGCGGAGAGCGGGCCGGATTTCTTCCAATTTTGTGACCGGATCCAGGAACTCCGGCACGCCGCCGCGCCGTTCGGAGACGGCGTGGGCGATCCACTGCCAGAACTCACGCAACGTGGCCGGGAATGCCGGCCAAATTTTAATGGGCTGATACGGGTTGTCACTGAAGCGAAAACCCAACTCGAAGAGGTCCCAGTAACTGATTCCACGCACTTGCTGGCAGCGTCCGTAAATCTGCGTGAGCTTGTGCATGAAATCCCGCTCGGGCCTGGTCAACGGCCGCCCGACCGCCTCGGACACCTCGCGTTGGAAATCATCCGGCGTAGCGATCCGTGCCTGCGGGGTGCGGGCAGCAGAAGCGCCGCCACCGCTGGAAAGTCGCTGCACCTCGTCGCGCGTATGCTCGGCCAGCAGGGCCTTCATCGCGGCAAAAACGTGCTTGCAGTCGCAACCCACGGGGCAGGTGCAATCGCCAGCCCAGCCGTCGCCGTCGGCAAAACCAAGATGCACCGTGTAATCGAACGTCCCCCGCACCTGCGCGGTAAAGCTGTCGCGGGAGTTCTGCTCGATCTGCAGCACATTCCCATCCCGAAACGCGGCTGTCCCGCGTTCCTGCGCACCCAGCGGAAGCTGGCGCAGGAACTCGTGCGCCTTGGCGACGGCTTCTGGTGTGATGGTCAATGCCATGAGCGGCGGCAGTTTATGAAAGCACTTTCGCGCTGCAAGCCAGAGGCGGGGCGGGTGGAGAAAATTTCCTGCGCAGTGTTCAGTCTGATCGACGGAGTGGAAGAACCAGTTCCATGAGTCCCTGACCCGAATAATAGAATCCAGCGCACCCAGGCGCAGAACGAAAACCTCAGCCCGACGAATGAAGGCATCCGCCGAAACCAAGTTCACGGACGGAATGAGCTTTGCACGAGAGATGAGGACGGACGCCCAAGACGCGCAGCCTCCGTGAACGGTCAGGCGGGACTGTTGCATTCCGTCACACCACGGCTCGCAGCGCGCGCCGTTCCACCATTTTGATGCGTCCACCCCACCTGCGCGGCTGAATCGATTCCCGACCGCCACTTTCGATCGCACTCGCTCCGTTCACTGAACTCTCGCCACTTCGCGGGTGCGGGCTACTCTTGCGCCATGCAAAAGAAGCTGGTCCTCGGGCTGGTAGGCGCGGCGTTCGTCGCGGGCGCGGTGCTGACAGCGCTGTTCGCCGCGTGGCTGGCCGCGCAACGTGCCGCCCCGCGCATCGGCAGCACTGCGACCGTTGTCCGACAGATTCAAACGCTCACCGACCTGGTTACGGTGAAGTTCGTCATGCAAAAGGTGATCATCTTCACCAACGCCTCGACCTCAACCCTCAGCCAGATTCCCAATGTGATGAAGGTGCCCGGGTTTTCCGAGGACCGCCTGACACTGCTCGCGCATGGCGTGGCCAAGGCAGGCGTGAACCTCAGCAAGCTGGAAGCCGGTGACGTGGAGGTATCCGGCGAGAGGATCATCGTGCGCCTGCCGCCAGCCACGGTCACGGACGTGTATCTCGACGAGACGCAGACGCAGTTGCTGGACCGGCAGACGGGCCTGTTCCGCGGGTTCGAGCCGCGGCTCGAACAGCAGGCGCGGCAGTTCGCGCGCAGCGAGATGAGCCGCGCAGCGCGGCAGGAGGGCATCGAGCGCGAAGCCGAGCAGCGGGCCGTCGAGCAGTTACAACGGCTGTTGCGCTCGCTTGGCTTCAAGCAGGTCGAGGTGCGTTCGCGTTGAACCGCAAACCGCTTGGCACCCCATCGCCCTTCTGTTTTCCTCGGCGCGCACTCAACATGAAATTACGCACGTTGCTCGCCCTCCTGGCGCTGGTCCCTCTCCTCGCATTGCGCGCGGCTGAGGCCGAGGGCCTGAGCATCGAATCCACCGGCGGCGGCGATCTCGAATATGACCCGCGCACCGGCCTGGCCACCTACCGCGACGGTGTGATCGTGAAGTACGGCGACTCGGTGCTGACGGCCGACCGGGTGAAAATCGACCGCGTGACGGGCGAGGTGGCCGCCGAGGGGAATGTGGTGCTCGTGCGCGAAGGCGGCTCGCTCTGGCGCGGCGACCGGCTGTTCTACAACTTCAAAACGCGCGTCATCGGCGGCAACGACTTCCGCACCGGCCAGCAGCCGTATTTCGCGACCGGCGACACCGTATTCACTGACCCGACCAACCACACCTACTCAGTTACGAACGCCTTCTTTACCACCGACGATCATCCGGAGCCGGATTACCGCATCCGCGCGCGGCGGATCGTGGTTGTGCCCGGCCGGTTCATCGAGGCACGGAAGGCAGTGCTGTATCTCGGCACGGTTCCAGTCTTCTATTTCCCAATCTTCCGGAAGAGCCTCGACCGGCACCCGAACAACTTCGAGTTCACACCCGGTTTCCGAAGCTCGTGGGGGCCGTACTTGTTGAGCAGCTACAACTGGTACGCCAGCGAGCATTTGCACGGCTCGTTAAACCTCGACCTGCGCGCCGGACGCGGCGTAGGCGGCGGGCCGGATCTTTGGTTCGGCCGACCAGGCTTCGGACAGATCGATCTCAAGTACTGGGCCGGCCACGACGAGGACCCGCGTTCGCGCTCGGGCTACGATCCCACGCCCGAGGACCGCCAGCGTTTCACGGGCACCTACCAGAATTCGCCGTGGACCAACATGACGCTCAAGGGCGTGGTAGCCTACCAAAGCGACCCGCTGTTACTGCGCGATTTCTTCGAATCCGAGTTTCACAACAACGTGCAACCCAAGACGTTCTTCGAGGCGAACCAGGCGTGGCCAAACTGGACGTTGAACCTGCTGACCCAGCCGCGCGTGAACGACTATCAGGAGACCGTCGAACGGCTGCCCGACCTCAAGCTCACCGGGTTGCGCCAGCAGGTCGGCCCCACGCCGCTTTATTACGAGAGCGAGAGTTCCATCGGCTATTACCGGCACCTGTTTCCGGACATGAACACTAATCGATGGTATCCCATCGAGCCGCCTGCCTACGCCGCCATGCGCGCCGACACCTACCATCAGTTTTTGGTTCCGTGGACGTTCTTTGGCTGGCTCAACGTCGTGCCGCGCGTCGGACAGCGGCTCAGCTATTACGGCGAGACCGACGGGCGCGGCTCGACGACCGACGAGGAGGACCGAAGCGTCTTCAACACCGGCGCGGAAGTTTCCTGGAAGGCCTCGCGCGTTTATCGCGCCGTGCAAAACGACCTGTTCGATGTAAATGGCCTGCGCCACATCATCGAGCCGTCGGCGAACTACGTCTTCATTCCCGACCCGGACGGCCGCCCGCGCCAGTTGCCGCAGTTCGATTCGCAACTGCCGTCGTCGCGCCTTCTGCCGCTCGATTACCCGGATTACAACGCCATCGACGCCATTGACAGCCAGCAGGCCATCCGCTTCGGCGTGCGAAACAAGCTGCAAACCCGGCGCGAGGACGGCATCCAGAATCTCGTGAACTGGAACGTGTTCTTCGACTGGCACCTCACGCGCCATCATAAGCAGGAGAACTACAGCGACGTCTATTCCGACCTCGATTTCCGCCCGCGCTCGTGGCTGACGATCAACTCTGAGACACGGCACAACATCGATCGGGGCCAGTTCCGAGAAGCGAACCACCTGGTGACCCTCCACCCGGAACCGGACTGGAGCCTGCAGGTCGGCCACCGGTATCGCGACAAGTCGCCCGATCTCGGCATTGGGAACAACCTCATCATCACAAGCCTGTATTACCGCCTGAACCAGAACTGGGGCGCGCGTGTCTCGCATCATTTCGAGGCCCGGGATGGCGTGATGGAATACCAATATTACACGCTCTACCGCGATTTCCGGAGCTGGACCAGCGCGCTGACCTTTCGCGTGCGCGACAACCGATCCGGAAACGAGGACTACACGGTGGCCTTGATGCTGTCGCTGAAAGCGTCGCCCCGCTTCGGCATCCGAGGAGACTCGGACCACCCGCAATACTTGCTCGGGCGTTAAAAAAAGGCCGCAGGCATTTGCCCGCGGCTCGGTGAGAAATTCGCCCCGCCTCTATTGATCGTTCAACGCCGCAGTGTTCGTCCGCGCGGCCGGCGTTACAGCCCAGAGATTGATCGGGTCCAGCGTCTTGCCCCAGCGCAGATACCGCGCGCTGCCGTCGGCGAACGTATAAACGGAGCCTCCGGCGCGGCTGTCATCCTTGCGCACCGAGCCATGCCGGCTCTGCTCGAGTTGGAACTGGTCGTCGATCTGGTCCCAGTCCATCCAGTAGTGGCCCGAGTCGTTGTACTTCTCGCCGAAGATCACCGTCTCGCTCGGTTCGCTAACGTCCGTCTCCGGCATCATGAAGCCGGTGATGTTGGTGCCGGCCGCGGACGCGGCGTCGTTGAACCCATTGATGATGTAGCTGCGCGCGGTCTTGTCGTAGAAGTTCGTGCCGCCGCCAATGGACCAAGGCTTCTTGGGGCCGTCGTTCGGGCAGACAAGAATGCGTGCGTCCTTGTAACCGTCCTGAAACAACGCTGGCCAGGCCGGAAACCGTCCGCGTGGCGGGTAGCGATTGTCGTTTTCGTCCACCCACATCATCGCGGAGAGGCCGAGTTGCTTCTCGTTGTTCGTGCAGGTAATGCGCTTGGCTGTCTCCTTCGCCTTTGCCAGGGCGGGCAGAAGCAGGCTCGCGAGGATCGCGATTATGGCGATGACCACGAGCAGTTCGATCAAGGTGAACGCCCGGGCCGCGTGGTTTCGGTTCGATTTCATTCCAATGCTGTTCCAGTGACGGACTGCCGCGCCCGTCAGTTACACCGTGCATGGACTTGGAGCCGCGCGGAGAAATTCAGCGGCATTCCGTGCCCGGCGAATACGGGAGGCTATTTGAGGAACTCAACCTTCGCGGTCAGTTCCGGGGTGAGGAACTTGTCCGGGTCGTGGACCTGGACTTTGATTTGCAGGGTCCCCTTCTGGCGGTTGGCTTCAGGCGCCATCTCGGCAACACGGCCTTGATAAGACTTGTCGGGAAACGCCTCCGGGCTGACTCGGCACGGCTGGTTCAGGGAGACCTTGTTCACGTCCGCCTCGTTCAGATCGATCTCCACTTGGAGATCCTTCAAGTCCGCCACGGCAAGAAACGCAGTGCTCGGCCCACGCGTCCCACCAAAGCTCTGCGGAGTGACCAACTCCCCCTGATCCACCAGCTTCTCCAGCACCACGCCGCTAACGGGCGAGCGAATCACCGTCCAGTCGAGATACGTCTGCGCCAACGCCACCGAGGCCTCGGCCTGTTTGATGGACGCTTTGGCTGACTCGACCCGCAGCCGCGCGTCATCCTCAAGCTGCTTCGTCTCCACGTTGCTGGCGATGAGCTGGCGGACGCGCGTGTAGTCCACTTCCGCCTTTTCGAGCGCGACTTTCGCGGCGGACAGTTGTGCGCGGGATTCCTGCAAACGGGCGCGCTGCTCCGCGTCATCGAGCAAGACCACGACCTGGTTGTTTGTGACGGTGTCGCCCTTGCGCACGCCAATCCACTTCACCACGCCGAGGAAGCGCGGACTGATCTCGATTCGCTCCCGCGCGATGATATATCCGCTGACCGTAAGGACAGCGTTGTTGGAGGCGGTGACAGCCGCAGGCGGAGCGCCAGTCCGGGCGGCGTTGACTGCGGCTGGGCGGCTGTTCGTAGGCGCAGTCCCAATGACGCGGTGCTCGTCACCACGCGGCCAGGCAAAATAAAGGGCGACGCCGGTCACGAGTGCGACGAGCAAGAAGATCAGCCACGGCGCACTCCGGCTGCGCTGTTTCTGCCGGGAGGCGATGCGAAGTTTCTCAAGTTGTTCCTTCTCCATCCGGGCGTCAGGATGCCCGCGCCCGCACGGCGACCGCACGGAAAAAATCGTCCTTCGGAATTACGCGCTACCCCTTTGCTTCGAATAACAAATCACCGTCGTGCGATCGCATGGCGGCACCGGTTCCTCGCGGAATCGGGTAGGAGGTGAGGGATAGAACCTCACCGTCCTCCCACACCACCGGACATACGGTTCCGTATCCGGCGTTTCAGCGTCAGGCTGGTGTCGCGCGCCGCCGCACTTCCGCAAACAGTGTGACTTCGACCACTGCCTCCAGTGTCGCAGGTTTCGCCGGTCGGGATGTGCCCTTGCCTGCCGGAACGTTTGCGCCGCTGACCCGCGTTTCCGTCCGCTTCTGGCGTCCGGCCCACAGGTCAACTTCCAGTCTCTC
>CAYQWK010000283.1:0-8234 GCA_964420805.1 uncultured Bifidobacteriaceae bacterium
GCGCCACCGTGTCAGCCTTGGTCCAAAACGCGATTCGTCCCGAACTGAAGACTCCCTTGCTTGTGCCGTCTGGAAACGGGACGTAGCTGGGTTCAGTCCATGGCAGGATCTCCTTCTCATCCAGCAACGTGCGAAACCGCGATCCTCGGCACTCGACCGCCAGGGTGTGCCATTCGCCCCGCCGGATCGTCGCGGGCCGCGAAACCGGCCCGATCAACTCACCCTCCACGTAACGCAGGAACGCCACCGTGCCTTCCATCGCATCCGCCCGCACGTAGTAGTAATTTCTCTCGTCCTGAAGCCTGAACGCCAACCCCGCCATCTGATCCACTGAACCACTGACAATCTTAAACCGCGTTCTCACCGTGAAATCCTGCATCGGTTCGCCATCTGCGATGAACAGCGCAGCCCGCGTTTCGTTGGTATCCCGTGACAACTGCGCGAGCACCGGGCGCTTGGGAATCTCCGGAGACTTCTTCGAGAACGGTGCCAGCACCGCCGGCACATCATCCATCAAAACCTTCCATTCAGACGGACCGCCGTGCCCGGTGATAGCCGCACGAAAGCCGGGAGGCGTCTCACCCGCGCGCACGCTTCCGAAATCGAACGTTCGTTCCGCCGCAGTAGCGGCCGCCACGGCCAGCAACAGAAATGAGAAACATTTGAACATCTTCCGGACGCTACCAACGCCTCGAGCCCGAAGACGAATGCCATTTTGTCAAAGCCCGCAGCCACATCCAGCACCGCCCGCCCGCGCCATGCGTCCAAATCCAAAGCGAAGTATCGCCGGTATTCATCCAGCGTCCATCCGAGCAACACGACTCGATCTAGAACCAAGCCCCGCTTCATGCACCCAGCCTGGCAGCGGCAGGCGTTCCGAGCGACATCCAGATTCCGTCACATCGCCCGGATGAAATTCGATCCGAAGTTCATGAAATCAAAGGCGTGCAACCCGAACTCGTTTGCGAGATCCGTGCAGACCCGGATGCCGCGAACGCTGTTCCCACGCGCATCCAGGCGTGGCGAATAGACCGCGATGCTCAATTGCCGGTTCACCACCGCCATGATTCCGCCGCCCACGCCGCTCTTCGCAGGAACCCCTACGCGGTACGCCCATTCTCCCGCGTAATCGTACATGCCGCAGGTGAACATGACAGCCAGCACATCCTTCACGTACTGAACGTCGAACACCTCTTCGCTGCTCACTGGTTGCTGGCCCATGTTCGCAAGGGTTGCGCCGATCATGGCGAGGTCGCGGCACGTCACCAGCACGGAGCATTGGGAAAAATATTGATGCAAGGCGTGATCCACGCCGTCGTCCACGATGTCGAAATTCCGCATCAGCCACCCGATCGCCCGATTCCGGTGGCCAGTCGCGGCCTCGGACGCACAAACCGCATCATCGATGCGCAACTTCCTTCCCGCCGCCCTGCTCAACCGCTCGACGAAGGCCGTGACCCCCGCCTCGGGATCGGCCCCCTTGATCAACGACGCCACGGAAATTGCGCCGGCATTCACCATCGGGTTAAACGGGCGCCTGGTCTTTGGATCCAGTTCGACGGAGTTAAAAGCGTCGCCGCTCGGTTCTACGCCCACGTGGTTGAGCGTCTTGTCACGTCCGTGCTGTTCCAAGGCCATGAGAAACGCCAGCGGTTTGCAAATCGACTGGATGGTGAATTCATGCCCCGCGTCGCCAATGGAAAACTCCTGACCGTCCACCGTCACCACACTGATGCCGAAATGGTCCGGGTTTGCTTTGCCGAGTTCCGGGATGTAGGTGGCCACATTACCTTCCTGCACATGGCGGTGCTTTTCGTGGAGGAAACGAATTTGATCCTTGAGTTGAGAAATGTCCTGCATGGTTGTTTTTCGACTCGGTTTCTGTTGGGTTCTGCCCACCGCAAATCATTGCGGTGGCCAGGCTCTACCGCTGAACCGCCTTCAACGCCGCAGCCTCATCCGGATAAGCCGGCAAAAAAGCGGTCAATCCTCCCATCTCAAAAACATCGGCAATCGGCGGGCGGAGCGAATGAAGGGCGATCTTCGTGCCTTGTTGGCGGCAGCGTTTGGCCGCAGACAACATTACGCGCAGCCCGGCGCTGCTGAGAAAATCAACTTCCTTGAAGTCAATCACCAGCGCGGCCGGCTTAGAATCAGTCGCCGCTTTGACCGTGGTTTCCAGACCGACCGACGCGGTACTGTCGAGGCGCCCGCTAAGGCGCAATATCCTTGTTCCTTCTGAAGTGGTTGGGTTCGTTTCCATATCTGGTTTGCGCAGGCCAAGCAAACTCCGGGCCGGGCGGCAAATGACCATCACTCGGGGGGATTCCATTCGAACAATCTGAGGCTGTCCGAGTACGACCTCCAACCATTACGCTGCCGAAAAAGCGCTGACTGAATGCAGGGAGCAACAACTGCAACTCATCGCTGCACCCGCGCGCCGCCGCCCTTCATTAACTTCTCCACCTCAGCCTTGTCCGCCATGCTCGTGTCGCCCGGCGTTGTCATGGCCAGCGCGCCATGAGCCGCTCCATACTCGACGGCCTTTTGAGGATCACCCGTCGCCATCAACCCGTAAATGAACCCACTGGCAAAGCTGTCTCCACCGCCCACGCGGTCCAGAATCTCCAGGCCCGGGTATTTCCGGCTCTCGAAGAATCTCCCGCCGCACCACGCGATGGCGCCCCAGTCGTTGACCGTGGCCGTGTGCGCCGCGCGCAATGTCGTGGCCGTGGCTTTGAAATTCGGGAACTCCTTCACCGCCATCTCGATCATCCGCCGGAACGCCGTGACGTCGATGTGAAGGAGATTCTCATCTGCCCCTTCGACCTGAAACCCGAGGCACGCGGTGAAATCCTCTTCGTTGCCGATCATCACGTCCACATGGCGTGCAATCTCGCGATTCACCTCCTGCGCCCGTTGCTGGCCGCCGATGGATTTCCAAAGGGATGCGCGATAATTCAAATCGTAGCTCACCACCGTTCCGTGCTGTTTCGCCTTCTTCACGCAATCGATGACCAGTTGCGGTGTCGTGGCGGAAAGCCCGGCGAAAATGCCGCCCGTGTGTAACCACCGCACTCCTTGGCGGCCGAATATCTCGTCCCAATCAAAATCCCCCGGCTTGAGCTGCGATGCAGCGGTTTGTCCTCGATCCGCGATCCCTACCGCGCCCCGCACGCCAAAACCCCGTTCGGTGAAATTCAAGCCATTGCGCGTCACCCGGCCCACTCCGTCGTACGGCCGCCAAAGTATGTAATCGGTGGCCACGCCGCCTTGCAGAATGAAATCCTCGAGCAACCGCCCGATGTCGTTGTCGGCGAATGCCGTGGCCACCGCCGTCTTCAAGCCAAAACACCGGCGCAATCCCCGCGCGACGTTGTATTCGCCGCCACCCTCCCATACCTGAAAGCGCCGCGCCGTGCGGATCCGCCCCTCACCTGGGTCGAGGCGCAACATGATTTCACCGAGAGCGAGCATGTCCCAACGGCAGGAACCGGCGGGTTTGATGGACAAAGAATTCATGAGTCGTGATACGCGCGAGTCTTTCCATTCAGCGCCTAAGTTCAAACAGCAAAAAAGGGCGCAGGCGGCTGCTTGACGGTCCGCCCGCCGCCCCTATTCTCCGCGCGTGCTCGCCGCAATGAACAACATCCTGGCGCTGGCGCGCCGGATTTGCCCATCCGTTGCGCCGGCATTCCCCTGCCCTTCAGCATGAGCCGTAAGCCCTCGTTGTTTGTGATCTTCCTCACCGTGTTCATTGACCTGGTGGGGTTCGGAATCGTCCTGCCGCTGCTACCGATCTACGCCAAGAGCTACGGCGCGACCGGCCTGGAAATCGGCATGGTGATGGCCGCGTATTCGTTGATGCAGTTTCTCTTTGCGCCGTGGTGGGGACACCTCTCCGACCGCATCGGACGGCGTCCAGTGCTCCTGTTCAGCACCGCAGGCGCGGTGGCGGCTTACCTGATGTTCGCATGGGCCACGGGATTCAAAGGCATGACGGCGCTATGGCTCATCATCGGGTCGCGCGTCTTCGCGGGAATCGCCGGGGCCAACATCACGGTGGCGCAGGCCTACATTGCGGACATCACGCCGCCGGAGAACCGGTCCAAGCGGATGGGCCTGATCGGCATGGCGTTCGGACTTGGCTTCATCTTCGGGCCTTACATCGGCAGCAAGAGCATGGTCTGGCTAGGTCCGGCCGGCCCAGGCTGGGTGGCTGCCGGACTGTGCGCGCTCAACTTCATCCTCACCCTCACGATCCTGCCGGAAAGTTGGACGCCTTCGGCCGAGCATGTGCCGGACCGTCCGCGGGTGACACAATGGATTGAAACACTCACAAAGCCGACGGTTGGGATACTTGTGATCGTGTTCTTTCTCGCGACGTTCTGCTTCACCTGTTTTGAACTCACGTTGGGACTGATCATCTCGAGGAACTTTGGGCTGAACCTGGAGAACGAAAAAGATGTGGCCGTGGCCGGCGCGATTGCCGCCACGTTGTTTGTCTATTCGGGGATCATCAGCGCGTTCTTCCAGGGCGGACCCATCGGCCGAATCATCAAGAGCATGGGCGAGCGCAAACTCATCGCCTTCAGCCTCGTTCTCACCGCCATCAGCCTCGCGCTCATTCCGTTCGTGCATGGTGACATCAAGACAAACGGCCTGCTTTCATGGGGAGCGTTGTTCAGCGGAACGAGCGGCCCGTGGTGGATGCTGCTCGGCGTGTTGGCCATTCTCGCCATCGGCTCGGGCCTGACCCGGCCGCCGCTCTTCGGACTGCTTTCCATCCTCACCCCTGCCAACGAACAGGGATCAACCATCGGCATCGCTCAAGGCGCCGGCAGCCTGGCGCGCATTGCCGGTCCGGTGTTCGTGGGCATGTCATTCCAAGCTCATCCCAGCCTGCCCTACCTGGTTTGCGCCGGCATCTCACTGCTCACCGGCCTGACGGTATGGCAACTCCTTGTGGTCCGGGCGCCGAAGAACTGATCACGCCAGCGCGCCGCCGCAACTGCTGCCCGCGCCCGCCGTGCAAGCCAGGCAATGCACGCCCGTGCGAACGCCCTCGCCGGCAAGCCGCGCGGGTTCCATGTCCCAAAGAAATAACGGGTTGCCATTGGCCAGTTGCATCCCAAGCATCTGGTTGAAGTCGCAGTCATAAACCTCGCCGCACCAACCGACGCTCAACGTGGTCCGGCACATTAGGCCGTCCACGGTCGCGGGGTTGAAGGCGTTGGAAAGCAATTCGAGATAGGCGTCCCATTCGCCCCGCGCGTGCAAGTCCGCAGCGAAGCGCGCGATCGGCTGGTTCGTGATCGTGTAGAGCCGATGAAACACCACGCCGAAATCCCGCGCCAGCGCCTCCTTGTAATCCGCCTCCAGTTCCGCCTGCGGACCCGGCAGCTTCGGCCCGGTCGGGTTGAAGACCAGATGCAGCGGCAGGCGTCCGCCGTAACCCAGCGCGTTCAACTTGCGCAGCGCCGCGATGCTTTTGTCAAACACGCCCTGCCCCCGCTGGCGGTTCACATTCTCCGCGGAATAACACGGCAGGGACGCCACCACCTCAACCTCGTGCGCGGCGAGATATTCCGGCAGCCATTCGTACCCGGACTCTGCGATGATGGTGAGATTACAGCGGTCGATCACGCGGCAACCCGCTGCTCGCGCCGTCTCGACAAGCGGCCGGAAGGCTTCACTCAACTCGGGCGCTCCGCCCGTGATGTCCACCACCGCAGGCCGATGCGCGCGAATCCAATCGCACACGCGCCGCGTGATTTCGGCGTCCATTGACTCGGTTCGCCACGGCGCGGCATCGACGTGGCAATGGCGGCAGGCCTGGTTGCACCGCCGGCCCACGTTCACCTGCAACGTCTCGAATTTGGCCCGCGCCAGCGTCACCCGGTGTGCGGCCAGCTTCTGCTCAAAGGGATTCATCCGGCGCACAGCGTAACGAAATCCGGAGCTGCGGCAAATTCCGCGTGAGTTTCCGCGCGGTTGCGCCAACGCTCCTCGCGTGTCGAAAGAAGCATGCATCGTCTTTCTCAAAGCGCCACGTCCCGGCGAGGTAAAGACGCGCCTTGCCGCAACGCTGGGCGGGAATGCCGCCTGCGATGCCTATCGCCGCCTCGTTGCGGAAACGCTTGCGGGAATTCAATCGATTCCTGGAGTGGAACTGCGCTTTGCCCCCGATGACGCCCGCGAGGAAATCGTTCCGTGGTTGCGACGTGACTGGATCGCCGTTCCGCAAGGCCCCGGCGATCTCGGCACGCGGTTGCAACACGCCTTCGCCGAGGCATTCACCGCGGGTGCCGAGCGTGTTGTTGCCATCGGCTCTGACGCGCCGGATGTGAACGCCGCAGACATCCGCTCGGCTTGGCGTGAATTGCGTGGCCACGACGTGGTCCTCGGGCCGGCCACGGACGGTGGTTATTGGCTCATCGGCCTAAACACGCCGAGGCCGGAGCTCTTCGATAACATCCCGTGGAGCACCGACCAGGTTCTCGCCCATACGCTCCAGCGTGCGCGCCAGATGCAACTCCGCATCCAACTCCTGCGCATCCTCGCGGATGTGGACACGGAGGAGGACTGGCGCGGCTTCCTGGATGGCCGGACGGAGACGCGACGTTGATTCGGGGCGTATCCCACTTTCTTGCAGGATGCAGATTCCTCGATGGTGGGATTGGTCGCGCTGCAACGAGTGATGCCGCATCCAGCGGCGCAACGAACGGCCGCCCCCCCCTTCTTTCCGTCCGCGCAGCGCGACAACCGCTACCCGCCAGAAAGTGAAACGCGCCGTTGATCCGCATCACGAAGTTTTTCATTCACCCGGCGGCGCAAATTCCTATTCTCGCGTCGATGCGTTTCCTCTTTGCCCTGTTGCTGTGTGTCACCGCCGTGCTGGCTTCCGCCGCCGGGCGCACGCCCAACATCATCTTCATTCTCGCCGATGATCTCGGGTACGGGGACATCGGGCCTTTCGGCCAGACGAAAATTCGCACGCCCACGCTCAACCGGCTGGCGGCGGAGGGAATGCGCTTCACGCAGCATTACTCCGGCAACGCGGTGTGCGCCCCGTCGCGTTGCGTATTCCTCACCGGAATGCACCCGGGCCACGCTTACATCCGCGACAATCGAGAAGTACAGCCCGAGGGCCAGCCGCCCCTGCCCGCCGGGACGCCGACGATCGCACGGATGCTCAAGGCACGCGGCTACGCGACCTGCGCCGTCGGCAAGTGGGGCCTCGGCTTCCCCGGGTCCGAAGGCGATCCGTTGCGCCAGGGCTTCGACCGGTTCTTCGGCTACAACTGCCAGCGACGCGCGCACAATTTCTATCCCACGTCGCTCTGGGATAACGCCCGATCCATCACGTTGAACAACCCGGCTTTTTCCGCGCACCAGAAGCTCCCGCCCGGCGCGGACGCGAACGCGCCCGAGTCCTATCGCGGCTTTACAGGCAAGGACTATGCGCCGGACTTGATTCGCGACGCAGCGCTGACCTTCGTGCGCTCGAACGCAGCTCGGCCGTTCTTCCTCTATTATGCCACGACCGTGCCGCATCTCGCGCTCCAGGTGCCGGAGGATTCGCTGGCGGAATACCGGGGCAAGTTCCCGGAGACGCCCTACACTGGCACCAATGCCTATCTCCCGCATCGCACGCCGCGCGCCGCCTATGCGGCGATGGTCACGCGCATGGATCGCGACATCGGGCAGTTGATGGCCTTGCTGCGCGAACTCGGGATCGAGCGCGACACCGTCGTGGTATTCACGTCGGACAACGGGCCGCTTTACGATGAACTGGGCGGAACGGACACAGACTTCTTCGAGTCGGCGCGCGCGTTCAAAGGGCGCAAAGGCTCGCTCCATGAAGGCGGCTTCCGTGTACCCATGATCGCAACCTGGGCGGGCCGCATCCCGACCAACTCCGTCTCGCATCGAGTTACCGGGTTCGAGGATTGGCTGCCGACGTTCCTCGAACTGGCTGGCGGCAACACGCACACGAATGTGGATGGCGTGAGCTTCGCGCCCACGCTGCTCGGCCAGACGCAGCCGCCGCGGTCGTTCCTTTACCGCGAGTTTCCCGGTTACCGAGGCTGGCAGGTGGTGCGCGAGGGGGATTGGAAACTGGTGCGCCGCAACCTGAAGCCAGGGCCACGGCAGGCCGCGCAGCCCGTGCTGGAACTCTTCGACCTGGCGCGCGACCCAGCCGAGAGCCGCGACGTGGCAGCGGACAATCC
>CAYQWK010000284.1:0-8233 GCA_964420805.1 uncultured Bifidobacteriaceae bacterium
TCGGCAGGTGATTTGGCGACGTGGAACGCATGTGAAAAACCTTCGGACGGTCCAAATCGAGAGCCTAAACCAAGTTGCGCAGTCTCCGGATCAGGTTTGGCGACGTGGAACGCAACTGGAAAACATTCCAACATTCCAGCCAGAGACCCAAAATCACCCGACCGAGTCTCCAGACGTATTTTCGAGACGTGGAACGCATGTGGAAAACATTCGGATGGTCCAATTCGAGAGCCTAAACCAAGTTGCGCAGTCTCCGGATCAGGTTTGGCGACGTGGAACGCGACCGGAAAACATTCCGGCACTCCAACCAGAGACCCAAACTCACCCGCCCGAATCTCCCGGCTGGTTTTAGAGACGTGGAACGCATGTGGAAAACATTCCGGTCATCCATTTCGAGGCTCCGGAATGGTCTGGCGATGTTCCGTAGAAGATTTGGCAACTTGGAACGCGACCGGAATACATCGCGCATGACTTCACAAGGATACCCGGAAACCGGTGCAAGGCTGCTCGGGGTTTGAAATGGACTGCCAAGAACCGGCCTGACTTTCGGCCACAGAAGCGAGTTCCTCGTGATTCTCCGTGGAACGAGCAGCCTGGACCATGGCAGAGGCCGGTTCTTCAGTTCCATGAATCTGCGGTTCGATTCGGAAGCGGGCGTGGCTGATCCCGGGTGTTTCTTGGCGTTGAGGGAAAAATGCAAAAGCAACCGTAGCCGCGCCTGCTAAAGTGCGGCCATCTCCGCTCAAAGGGGATTGGCCGCCACTTCACAGTGGCGGCTACAGTGGCGGTGCCGGCGAAGGATGCCCGCTGTTCGGACCACGGTGATTCTTTGAGAACAGCCACACAAAACGACGAGAAGCCTGTCCTTCGAGAGCTTGTCATTACCCACATCTCCCGGCCGCTCACGGCGCGAGGTGGTGGGTTTTGTCGCGATGGCAAGCGGAGTGGGATGGGCGGGTCGCCACGTACGGTTAGGCCGTTGGATATTCATGTGCGGCGACGAAGGTAATGAAAGAACTCTCGTGCTGCCCATATCGGCAACAACACTAATCCGGCCCAAAGCGCTACTGCGAGCGCGCCGTAAACAACAAAGACCAACATGCTGCGCAGGCTATAGTCGCCAATGCCGGTCGCCATCGCGAACCTGTCCGGCAAATTCCAGTAGATGCTCAAAACACAGACAATCCACAGAACCGATGCGACGAGAATCCGCGCGACCGAGATGTGAGCTTGTGCCATCAGTGTGTGCAGCGGGGTATCATTGTCCTAGCCGAAACGGGGGCACGGCATCACGCACGGTTGTTTGGGGCGCCGGACTTTGGCTTCCATGCAGGGATGAAAGCTCTTTCCCATTTCTCGGTAAAGGTCTCCGCGCGCCGCCGCGGTGGCAAGTGCCGGAATACAGCGGGCCGGACGAACGGTTCACAAAAGCCATCCGATTTGGGCATCCTCTTGCTTCCCGGCGTGTCCCCGTCCTCATTTCTTGTCCTTCTTTGCTGTCTGGCGCTTCATGATGGAATAGGTGCCGTCCACAAAATTTGTGGGACGCGCTCCACCACCGACGGCCTGTGAAGTGCTCCCGCGGCAGTGGCGGCGGCGAATGCTCGCTCAACTCGTCTCTTCGCTTGCGTCGCTTCACAAGCCGGTAAATCACGTCGGGTATCCAATCGAAAAGGGGTGAAAAGTAAATGACGAGAGCAATGACGGCGATGACGACGACACCAACTACTGGAATGGCGAAGCTGAATCCGGAGTCCTGTAGAAGTGCGAGCATGGCAGAGCCGCCTAACCGCCTATTCGGACGCCCTTCGATGGCACGCCGATCTCGCGCTGATCTCTCATGCGGCTGCCTCCAGAAAACGCATGACCGAGTCGCCGTGCTTCATGAATTTCCGTTCCCGCCAGCGTTCCGGCAGCGTCAGCGTGTCGCGGCGCGCGTGCCCGAGGACGAACAGCCCTCCCGGCGCGAGCAGGCGCGGCAGGGTTTCCTCATCGAGCAGCCGCTGCGCAAAAGACTGGGACCGGCGGCCGACGTTCTTTTCGCCGTAGGGCGGATCGGCCAGCACGAGGTCGAATGATTCCGCGGTCGCGGCCAGTTGCGGGATGGCGGTGAAGACGTCCTGCACGCGCACGCGAAAACTCCCCGGCGCCAGGCGCATGGCGGCGGCGTTGCCCTCGATGTAACGGGCGTGCTTCGGCGAAAGCTCGACGCAGATGGCCTCGCGCGCGCCGCGGCTGAGGCATTCGAGGCTCAAGGCACCGGTACCGCCAAAGAGTTCGAGCACCCGCGCGCCTTCGAGACGCGGGGCCAGGCTATTGAAGAGCGCCTGCCGGACGAGGTCGGGCGTGGGCCGGACATCCAGCCCCTTGGGGGCCTTGAGGATCAAACCGCCTGATGTTCCACCAATGATGCGCACGGACGACGTTCTCGCGCAAAGCCCCGGACAGGCAAAGGAGTTTTTACCCCGAGCTTCCGCGGTTGAAACCGGTCATCCACGCTAATCGATGCTCATGGGTTGGAGTTGCACCGTCTGCGGGCGGAGCGGGGTTTGGTGCGTACGCCGCATGTTCGGGCAGGCGCGGATGAACCCGAATCCATTAGCGAAGATCAGCGTGGATTACCGTTCTGTTTCAGAGTTCGGGTTCACCGTCGGCATTGGCGCGGGTGTCCTGAGTTGATGCAAATCCGGTTCAAATGCGGACAGAAAAGCCGCCTTGGCAGGGTTGTCCAAGCTGGCAACCCCGGCGGAACGCCGTTTGCTAGGGGGATTTTCCATGAACGCCAAAGGTTCGTTCGCTTCCGCCTACCGTCGAGTATTGCCCGCCGCATTAATCGCTGCGGGCGTGGTCGCGGCGTCCGCCCAACCCGCCGCCGACGACGCAACGTTGCTGCCGGGTCCGACCCGTGGCGCGGTGGCCGTGAAGGCGCTCGGGATGAGGCTGCACGACGTGGCGCGCCGGCACAACGTCGCCGCGGATCGTCTCCGCCATCACCTCGAACGCGACAAGGATTTGTGGTTGGACCGCGCCGGGCGGCTGTTCTTCGCGGACTCGCATGTACCGGACGCCGTCGAGGCCGCGGCAGCCGAAGGCGCGGAAGGAATCGTGCCGCCGGTTGCGTTGGATCAGACGTTTCTGCTGCACAGCCGTCCATCGGCGAGCCGGAAGATCTACCTCGATTTCAACGGCCACACGACGAGCGGCACTTACTGGCAGGACGTGCGAACCGGAAGCAGCACGTTCAGCACGCCGCCCTACGATTTCGACGGCAGCACCAACGGCTTCAGCACGAACGAACTCCAGCGCATTCAATACATCTGGCAGCGCGTGGCGGAGGATTTCTCCGTGTTCGAGGTGGATGTGACGACGGAAGACCCGGGCGTGGACGGGCTGCGCAAGACCAGTTCGAGCGACACGAATTACGGCGTTCGCGTTTGCATCGGCGGCGCGAGCACGGACTGGTACAGCACGAACAGCTACGGCGGCGTGGCCTACATCGGGTCGTTCAGTTGGAGCACGGACACGCCTTGCTTCGTCTTCACCAGGAATCTCGGCACCGGCCACGAGAAATACACCGCCGAGGCGATCAGCCATGAGGTCGGCCACACGCTCGGCCTTTATCACGACGGCACCAGTTCGGCGGGATATTATTCCGGCCAGGGTTCCGGCGTGGACGGCTGGGCGCCGATCATGGGCGTGGGATATTACCAGAACACCGTGCAGTTCAGCCGCGGCGAATACACGGGAGCGAACAACACGCAGGATGATTTCGCGGTGATGAACGGCTTCCTCGGTTTCATTCCCGACGATCATGGCGATACCTTCGCCACGGCCACCGATGTGCCCGAAGGGGAGTTCGGCGTCGAAGGGCTGGTCACCACCGCCGGCGATGTGGACATGTTCCGCCTGAATGCCGGCTCCGGCGCGATCACGGTCCTGGTTGGCGTGGATTCGCGGTCGCCCAACCTGAATGTGCTGGCGACGCTTTACGCCGCGGACGGCACACGGCTGGCCACGAACAATCCGTCGGCTTCGCTCGGCGCTTCACTGGTGGTCTCGAACCTCCCGGCAGGAACCTATTTCGTCTCCATCGCGGGCACGGGTTCCGGCGACCCGCTTGTGACCGGGTATTCGGATTATGGCAGCGTGGGCCAGTATTTCCTGCACGGCTCGACGCCGAATGCCGGGGCGCCCATCGCGCTCGCGGCGGCGGATCGCACCAGCGGCGCCGCACCGCTCGCGGTGCAATTCACCGGCGACGGCTCGCTCGACCCGGACGGCGGCCCGCTCGCGTTCCTGTGGAATTTCGGCGACGGCACAACCTCGGCCGAGGCCAATCCCGTGAAAGTCTTCAGCACCGTGGGCACATTCACCACGCGATTGACTGTCACAGACGACGAAGGCCGCACCAGCACCGCGACGCTGGTTATCACCGCTTCCGCCCCGGCCCCGGAGGTGCCGTCAGACTTAAAGGCGACGACAGCCTCGACCAGCCGCATCAATCTCACTTGGGCAGACGCCTCCGCGAATGAAACCGGTTTCGTCATCGAGCGCAGCACCAATGGCACCACCTTCACGCGCATCGGCACCGCGGCAGCCAACGCCACCAATTACGCCGACACCACGGTTTCAAGCGGCCGGACCTACACCTACCGGGTCTTCGCGACGAACTCCGCCGGATTCTCGCCACCCTCCAATCTCGCCACCGCCAACACAACGCTTCCTCCCTCCGCGCCCAACAAACTCACGTTGAAAGTGGTGTCGAAGACCCAAATCAACCTGACTTGGAACGACAACGCCTCGAATGAAACCGGTTTCTACATCGAGCGCGCCCTCACCAACGCCGGGCCGTGGATACGCATCGCCACCGCCGGCAAGGTTGAGAGCTACAACAACACTGGCCTGACCGCGGCCACGAAGTACTTCTATCGCGTGCAGGCTTACAACGCCGGCGGAGTCTCGGCGTTCACGTCCGTGGCCTCTGCAACCACGAAGCCCTGATTCAGATCACCGCGCGGAAGGTATTGGGTCGGTCACCTGCATTTCCCCGCGCAGCAGCTTTCCGCCCGCGCCGGTGAGCCGCAGGTAGAAATCACTGGGCAACCCTTCGTAGGTCACGAACTTCGACACGTCGTCCTTCGGCGCGTCGTTCGTGCATTTGAAGATCGCCGTGCCCTCGTCCACCTCATCGAACATCGCGACGTAGATCATGTTTGCCCCGGCGCGTTTGGCGGCGGTCAACTGTGACCAGAGAAATGCGCCCTTGCGGCGGGGAATCTGGTCGCTTGGACTCTGCGGGTTCATGTTGTGCCAACTGAAGCCCGGGAAAACAACGGGCAGGTAATCCACCTTTGCCTCGGCACACCACGCGACATCAGGCCGCAGCAATTTCTCCTCATGCCGCGCCACCTCCGCATCGTTGCGATAGCGGCCCACCGTCCACGGACTGACCACGTCGGCGAGTTTAATGATCTCGTGCAACGCCGGATCCTTGACGCAGTCGTTGCGCAGCTCCCGCCAATAGGTCGGCACGCCGAGCATGACGGAGCAACCGTCGCGTTTGAGGAACTCGACCAGTTGCCGGCATTCCGCGAGCGAGTATTTGCGCTTGTCGTTGAAGCCAAGGCCCCAGACGGCCACGAGCGGTTTGCCGTTGTGCTTCAAATATGCCCCGTCGTCGGTCACCCGCATTCCGGTCCGCAGCGAACGCCAGTCGTTCATCACCTGCGAAATCCGGTTCGAGCCAAGGCCGCTCAAATCGTACATCACCACGAACGCGCGCCCCGATTTCTTCGCACCCTCGCGGCAATGGCCCAGCACGGTGTTGTTGTGGTTCAACCCCTTCGGCGATTGCACGTCCACGATGAATCGCTGCACGAACACACCGTCGATGCCGTGCTCGCGCATCCACTCGAAGTGGCGCAGCACGGTCGCCTGCTTGAACGGGCTGAAGACCTCGAACGGCCTGCCCTGCGCGTTGGTGAACCCGGTGGCAAAACGCTCGTCCGGGCCGAGTTCGGAGACATCCGGCCAGAGGTCGATCTTCGCGTTGCCAGAGGCCAGCGGTCCGCGACGCTTGGTCCAATGCACCCAGCCGCGTTCCGCGCCGTCGCCCTCGCAATTGAACCAGCCCTGGTAGCCGCACATGATCTTCCCCTTCAACGTGCTGGTGTCCACGGCGGCGCAGCCCGCGTTGGCAAACCAGACTGCGGTAATGGCGAAAAGGAGCCGGACAAACAGAAGTTTCATGCGCCACATCGTGCGACCCGCCCCCACCGCTGTCGAGCAACGCATCTTTCGGAGAAGGTGTGGAGCATGTCACTTTTGCAGGTGGTGGTTGTCGCGCTGCGACAACCCCGTCCGCGTAGAGCTGATGGAAAGGAGGGCGTGAGGCCGCCCGTTGCGCCGCTGGACGCGGCACCACTCGTCGCAGCGCGACGAGTTCCACCACCCAGAATTGCGCTTCGCGCAGGAAACTAAGATGCGCCCTCCGAAATGACCGCGCCGACTTTGTTCTTTGAATTGCCCCCGCGCATCTCCTTCAATGCGCGCCGCCAATGAATGTTCCGTTTCTGAACCTTGCAGCCCAGTACGAATCCCTGAAGGCAGAGTTGCTGCCCGCCGTGGAGAAGGCCCTGGCCAGCGGCCACTACGTGCTCGGGCCGAATGTTACCGCGCTCGAACACGAGGTCGCCGCCTTCACCACCGCCCGCTTCGGCGTGGGCGTCAACTCCGGCTCCGACGCGCTGACCCTCGCCTTGCGCGCGCTCGACATCGGCCCCGGCGACGAGGTCATCACGGCGTGGGTCGAGCGGTGGCAGACCTGCCTTCGCGCCGGCGGAGTCGATCCACCAGGTCGGCGCGAAGCTGGTCTTCGCCGACATCCACCCGCGCACGTTCAACATTGATCCCGCGGACATCGCGCGAAAGATCACGCCACGCACCAAGGCGGTCATTCCCGTGCATCTATTCGGCCAGGCCGCGCCGCTCGACGAAATTTTCGCCCTGACACGCCCGCGCGGCATTCATGTGATCGAGGATTGCGCGCAGGCGATCGGCGCGACGTATCAAGGCCGGCCCGTCGGCAGCTTCGGCGCGATGGGCTGCTTCAGCTTTTATCCCACCAAAAATCTCGGCGCCGACGGCGACGGCGGCATGGTGGTCACGCAAGACGAAGCGCTGGCAAAGAAGCTCAAGATGCTCCGCGTCCACGGCATCGAGCGGCGCTACTTCCACGATTTACACGGCTACAACTCGCGACTGGACGAACTCCAGGCCGCGATCCTGCGCGTCAAATTGCCCCACCTCAACGATTGGAACGCTCGCCGCGCTGATATCGCCCGCCGCTACTCCGAAGGACTCGCCGGGCTGTCACTTGATCTTCCCGTCACGTCTCCGGGCAACCACCACGTCTTCCACGTTTATGCGTTGTTGAGCGACCGGCGCGACGCGCTCCAAAAGTTTCTCGCCGACCACGGCGTGCCTACCATCATCTACTATCCGCGTCCGCTGCATTTGCAGAAGGTCTATGACAACCTCGGGTTCAAGGCGGGCGATTTCCCGGTGGCGGAGAAAACCTCCGAACGCATCCTGCCGCTGCCGATGTATCCCGAGTTGACGAACGAGCACGTCGCGCATGTGGTGGCGATGATCCGTCAGTTCTTCGCGAACTGACGCGAGGACGCGGGTTTCCAACCCCGCCAAGAAAGCCAAAATTTTCCGTTGCACCGTTCCGGGGCGGGCCGACAGTTCAGCCATGAAAGGAAGCTGTAGTGTCATTGGGATTCACGCCGGTCCCGTCGATCTCGAAGGCGAACTTACCATTCCATCTCACGCCGCCGGGTTGGTTCTTTTCGCGCACGGCAGCGGCAGCAGCCGGAATAGCCCGCGCAATCAATTCGTCGCCCATGTTTTGCAACAGGCCGGCGTCGGCACGCTGCTCTTCGACCTGCTCACCGCCGACGAGGAGCGCGAAGACAGCCGCACCGCGTTGCTGCGTTTCGACATTCCACTGCTGGCGCAGCGTCTCGTAACCGCGACGCGCGCGATGGCCGATGAAAGCGAGACGTGCCACCTGCGGCCGGGCTTCTTTGGATCGAGCACCGGCGGGGCGGCCGCGCTCGTCGCGGCGGCGGAATTGGGCGCACGCGTCGGGGCCGTGGTTTCGCGCGGCGGCCGACCGGACCTGGCCGGCGACGCGCTGCATCGTGTCACCTGCCCCACCCTCCTCATC
>CAYQWK010000285.1:0-4616 GCA_964420805.1 uncultured Bifidobacteriaceae bacterium
GGGGAACTTAGCAAAGCAGTCTGCCGATGCAAGAAAATGCACGGTGGAGGAAAGCGCCAGAACGCCAGGGCTGGGCGGCACGGGGCGCGAGCGGCCACGGTGGGTGTCAGCGTGCGAAGATCTGGCGGACGATGTCTTCGATGGGAACTTCCTGGATGTCGATGTCGCTGACGGGGAGTTCGTCGAGCAGGGCCTTGCAGACGGGGATGACGCGGTCGCGCTTGACCTTGAGTTTGACGGTGGCGCTGGTGTGTTCGAGGACTTCGCCGAATTTACCGAGGGCGTCGGCGGGCGGGTTTGCGCCCGCGGCGCATTGGATGGTGACAAGCTTGAAGTCCGCGAAACGGTCGATGACGTCATCGAGCCGGCCATCGAAGAAGATGGCCCCGTGGTCGATGATGATGACGCGGCGGCAGAGGGCCTGGATGTCGGCCATGTAGTGGCTGGTCAACAGGACGGTGGTGCGGCGCGTGGCGTTGTACTCACGCAGAAACTCGCGGACGGTTTTTTGCGAGACAACGTCCAACCCGATGGTGGGCTCGTCGAGCAACAGGACGCGTGGCTGGTGCAGGAGTGCGGCGATGAGTTCGAGTTTCATGCGCTCGCCGAGGGAAAGCTCGCGGACCATGACATCGAGCTTGTCACGCACGTTGAGGAGCGAGGTCAGTTCATCGACGGTGCGGGTGAAGGTGTCTGGAGGGATTTCGTAGATTCTGGCGTTGAGTTCGAGGGATTCGCGGGCGGGGAGATCCCACCAGAGCTGGTTTTTCTGGCCGAGCAGGAGCGCGAATTGCCGACGGTAGGCGTCCTCCCGTTTCCAGGGGACATGGCCAAGCACGGTGGCTGTTCCGCCGGTTGGATGCAGAAGGCCGGCCAGCATCTTGAGGGTGGTTGTCTTGCCCGCGCCGTTCGCTCCAAGGAAGCCGACGAGTTCGCCCTCCTCGATGGCGAAGCTGACGTCCTTGACGGCGGTGGTTTGTTCAAACCGGCGGTGGACGAGTCCGCGCAATGCGCCGGCGAAGCCGGGATCCTTCTTGTAAACACGGAAGGTTCTGGTGAGTCCGCGGACTTCGATGGCCGGCATGCGCGGCAGCGTGCGGGTTGGAGGCTGGGAATGGCAAGGCCCGCCAGCGGATTGTCACGCGGCGAACGAGTTCCAGACCGGCCCGGGAGGTTGATGGCGCGATCAGCGCATCAACTGTTTCTCGAGGAAGTGGACGGCCTGGCGGACGTTGGAATCGACTTCCATGCGGTCTTTCACCAGACGGCAGGCGTGGAGAACAGTGCCGTGGTCGCGGCCACCGAAGGATTCGCCGATCGCGTTGAGCGAGCTTTCGGTCATGGTGCGGGCCAGGTACATGGCGATCTGGCGCGGGAAGGCGATGTGCTCGGGACGGCGGCGGCTGACCATGTCGGCCAGGCGGATGTCGTAGTGCTCGGCCACGCGCTTCTGGATGGCCTCGATGGTGATGGCGTGGCGCCCTTCCTCGTGCAGGATTTCGCGGAGGAGGCTCTCGACCTTGTCGATGGTGAGCGCCTTGCCGGTGAGTGATGCGTAGGCGGCCACGCGGGCCAGGGCGCCTTCAAGGCGGCGGATGTTGGTGCGAATGCGCTCGGCGATGAAGTTGGTGATCTCGCCCGGCAGTTCCACGGCCATGGATTGCGCCTTCTTGCGGAGAATGGCGACGCGAGTTTCAACATCGGGCGGCTGCAAATCCGTGGAGAGCCCCCATTCGAAGCGGGAAACGAGGCGTTGCTCCAGTCCTTGAATTTCGCTCGGCGGACGGTCGCAGGTCAGGACGATCTGCTTGTGGGCCTCGTGGAGGGCGTTGAAGGTGTGGAAGAACTCCTCCTGGATGCGTTCCTTGCCGGAGAGGAACTGGATGTCGTCGATGAGCAGAACGTCTGTCTGGCGGTATTTTTTGCGGAAGCGGACGAGTTGGTTGTTCTGGATGGCGTCGATGAACTCGTTGGTGAATTTCTCGGACGACACGTAGGCGACACGCGCGTTGCGCTTATGGCTGGCGACGTGGTGGCCGATGGCGTGCAGCAGATGGGTCTTGCCGAGGCCCACGCCGCCGTAAAGGAAGAGCGGGTTGTAGGACTTGCCGGGGGTTTGCGCCACGGCGAGCGCCGCACCGTGCGCGAAATGGTTGTTGGTGCCGACGACGAACGTGTCGAAGGTGTTCTTGGGGTTGAAGGTGGTTTCGCGCGGGGCGTGGGAAGGAGCGGCGCCATCCAGGTCGGAGCCTTTGGCCTTGGCCCGCTGCGTCATCGTCGTGTCCGAGGCGACGGTGGCGGCAGTGCTGTGGTTGTTGCTGGCTTCGAATCTCACTTTCAACGGGCGACCCGCGGCGAGGATTGCCTTTTCCCGAATCAAATCGAGATAATTCTTTTCGAGCCACACTTCGCAGAAATCGTTGGCGACTTCGAGGGTGAGGCAGTCGTGGTCGAGGGACTTGGGGCGGACGGGTTTGAACCAGAGCTGGAAGAGGTCGGGATTGACCAAAGGCTGCAGGTCTTGCTGGACGGTTCCCCAGAGTTTTTCAGCGGAGATTTGCATGGCGGAAATGGTGGATGTTTCGTGGATTTATTCACGGGCCTTGAAACGGACAGACAGGAGGTCCGTTTCAGAAGCCCGCAGTTGCGGGCAGAAACCTGCGTCGTGCGGCAAATAACAGCCGCGGCGCGACGGTGCGAGGGGTGGCCGCCGGCGGAACGCACAAAAACCCTGTGAAATCAGGTGTTTTTGAAGCCGCCGTCCTTCGTGCGTCGGGACGGAGTCGGCGTGTCGTTTCGTGTGCGGTCATGGCCAGAGTTTGCGTGGGGCGGTTCTATTGAATGCGTTCCAGCGAGACGACAAGAATGTATTAACTGTTGTTCCCAACTTATTCACACACGGTTTCGGGCGCGAAATCAGGGCTTGCAAACCGGCATGGAGAAAAAAAGAGCGCCCTGCATGAAGGGCGCTCTTGTGGAGAACGTGTGACGGTCAGACGTCGTAATAAAGGAAGAACTCGTACGGGTGCGGACGCAGCCTCAGGGCATCGTGCTCCTTGCGCTTGTGTGTCACCCACATCTCGAGGAAGTCGCGGCCGAACACGTCGCCCTTGAGCAGGAAGTCGTGGTCCTTTTCCAGGCAATCCAGCGCCTCGCCGAGCGAGCCGGGCACGTTCGGGACCTTCTTCAATTCCTCGGGCGGCAGTTCGTAGATGTTTTTGTCGAGCGGTTCGCCGGGATCGATCTTGTTGATCACGCCGTCGAGGCCGGCCAGCAGCAGTGCAGTGTAGCAGAGATAGGGATTGGCCGCCGGATCGGGCGGGCGGTACTCGATGCGCTTGGCCTTGGGTGATTCGCTGAAGGTGGGGATGCGGATGGCCGCGGAGCGGTTGCGCGCGCTGTAGGCGAGGTTCACGGGAGCCTCGTAGCCGGGCACAAGCCGCTTGTAGCTGTTGGTGGTTGGATTGCAGATCGCGCAGAGCGCCCTGGCGTGCTTGAGGATGCCGCCGATGTAATGCAGCGCCATCTGGCTGAGGCCCGCGTATTCGTTTCCGGCGAACAGCGGCTTCCCCTTCTTCCAGAGGGACTGGTGCGTGTGCATCCCCGAGCCGTTGTCGCCGAAGAGCGGCTTGGGCATGAACGTGACCGTCTTGCCGTGGCGGCGGGCGACATTCTTGATGATGTATTTGTAGAGCATCATCGTGTCGGCGGTCTTCACCAGGGTGTCGAAGCGGAAATCGATTTCCGCCTGGCCGGCCGTGGCCACTTCATGATGCTGGCGTTCCACGCGGATGCCGAGCTGTTCCATGATGAGGCACATCTCGGTGCGGATGTCCTGCTGGGTGTCCGTGGGGGCGACGGGGAAATACCCCTCCTTGTGGCGGATTTTGTAGCCAAGGTTCGGCATCTCATCGCGGCCCGTGTTCCATGCGGCTTCGTCGGAATCCACGGTGTAATAGGTTCCGTTCGCGCTGTGGTCGTACTGCACGTTGTCGAAGATGAAGAACTCCGCCTCGGGGCCGAACACGGCGGTGTCGGCCAACCCGGTGGACTGGAGGTATTTTTCACCGCGCTGCGCGATGCCGCGCGGGTCGCGGTTATAGGCCTCCTTTGTGCCCGTCTCGGCGATGGTGCAGGTGAGCGAGAGCGTGGGCACGGCGCAGAACGGATCGATGAACGCGCTCGTCGGATCCGGCATGGCCAACATGTCGGAGGCCTCGATCGATTTCCATCCGCGGATCGACGAGCCGTCGAAACCGAATCCTTCCTCGAACACGTCCTCGGTCAGTTCGGCGATGGGCACGCTGAAATGCTGCCACGTTCCGAACGTGTCCACGAATTTGACGTCCACCATTTTCGCGCCCTGCTTTTTCGCATAGTCGATGGCGCCCCTGGCTGTCTTTGCATTTTGCTCCGGCATGAGTTTCTCCTGGTTGTTTGAATTGTGTTGTCCTGCGGGGCCGCGATGCCGCGGCAGAGTCTAAACAGCGCGGTCGCCCTTCTCTTCGGTGCGGATGCGGATGGCCTCCTCGACGGGGCTGACGAACACCTTTCCGTCGCCAATCTTGCCCGTGCGCGCCGCCTTGATGATCGCCTCGACGGCCGCATTCACAGCG
>CAYQWK010000285.1:4626-8227 GCA_964420805.1 uncultured Bifidobacteriaceae bacterium
GGACGATCTCGATTTTGATCTTGGGCAGGAAGTCCACGGTGTATTCGTTGCCGCGGTAGATTTCGGTGTGGCCCTTCTGGCGTCCGAACCCCTTCACTTCGCTCACGGTCATGCCCTCGACGCCGGCCTCGCCAAGCGCGTCTTTAACTTCCTCGAGTTTGAACGGTTTGATGATGGCTTCGATCTTCTTCATAAGGTTGGTGGAGTGTAGGGAGAAGTTTCCGAAGGCTGCAAACACGAAACCCGGTGATTCTTTTATCCGTGCGGCGGCGGGCATCCCGGCCGGCGACTCCGCTGAATCCGCATGGCGAACCCGCAGTCGATACATGGCGCATGAGACGCCTCCTTCAAATCTACCTTGGACTGTTCACCCTTGTCGGCCTGGCCTCCGCGGCGTCCCCGCCGGACTGGCTGGTTGATCCCGCGCCATTCAAGGCGCGCGTGACCAGGAGCAAGGACGGGCGCGAATTGGAGTTGAGCAACGGCCTACTCCGCCGCGTCATCCGCCTCGACCCCGCCGCGGCCACCGTCGGCCTCGACAATCTCGTCACGGGCGAGTCCATGTTGCGCGGAGTGAAGCCGGAGGCGGTGGTCGAGATTGATGGCCGCCGCTTCAACGTGGGTGGCTTGAAGGGGCAGCGGAATTACGCCTTTCTCCGCCCGGAATGGATCACGCAGCTTCGCGCCGACCCGGCGGCGTTTCAGTACGTGGGCCACGAGGCCGGCCAACCGGCCGAACGCATGGCGTGGAAACGTGCCCGGCATCACGCCCCGGACGTGAAATGGCCGCCGCCGGGTGTCGCGCTGCGCCTTGATTTTGTGGCGCCACACGGCGAGGCAATGGACGACCTGCCTTCCGAGGCCGGCCGGACGCTGGATTGGGAGGACTCGTTCCAAAAGCCCGATCCTGCCTGGAGAGTCTTCGCTTCCAAACGCGATGAACGCGTCAGCTTCCAAAATGAAGGCAAGGCCGGGGAAATCTACACGCCGGCCGGGGCGTATTGCTTCGCCGAGCGGGCACTTGTCGCGCCGGTGTCGCTCATTGAGGCGGTGATTCATCCGGGCACGGACAAGGACACCAGTTGGGGGCCGGGCCTTGCGCTCGTGTTCAACGGGCGGGTCGTGAAAGTCAATTTGCGCCCCGGCGACCGTGGCGAGCACGGCCAATTCGAACTGCGTGACAACGGCGGCGAGCGCCTGGCCAGGGTGAGGGAGTTCACCGCCACCGATGGCGGCCTCGATCCTGCGCGCGCCTACCGATTGCGCGTGCGGTTCGACGCGGGGATGATGGTCTGGGACGTGGCCGACGCGGCGTCCGATGCGCCGAAGTTCCATCGATTGTTCGAACTGAACCACAACGGCGCGCCGCCGGTCGCGGTGCGGGTCGGGAAGACAGACCGGAACGGCGGCGCGACGGACACCGTGACGCCAGACGCCGCCTGGGCGCGTAGCCGCATCACGCAAGTGCGCGCGTTCGGCGCGTTCGATGCGGCGAAGGCCGGTGCCGGTGCCGTCCCACGGGCAATGGACATTCGCGTCTCCGTCCACTACGAGATGTACGACGGCCTGCCATGTTACGCGAAGTGGATCACCGTGTCGAACGGCACCGACAAGCCGGTCCGGCTCGACAGGTTTTCGAGTGAAATCCTCGCCGTGGTCGAGCGCACGGCGGAGGTGGACGAACTCAGCGATGGCCGCACGCCGCCGAATGTCCACGTCGAAACCGACATGGCCTTCGGCGGCATGATGGCGGCCGGGGCGAACCGCCGCTCATTCCGCTGGCTGCCCGACCCGGATTTTCACACGCAGGTGAACTACGAGAAAAAGACGCCGTGCCTGCTCGATGTCGGCCCTGACCTGGGGCCGGCTCAAGAAATCGCGCCCGGCGGGACGTTTGAGTCATTTCGCACGTGGGTGTTGCCGTTCGACAGCACCGACCGCGAGCGTTGCGGCCTCGCCGTCCGTCGCCTGTATCGCGTCATTGCCCCGTGGACGACCGAGAATCCGCTGATGATGCACCTCGTGTCGTCCCGTGGTGAAGCCGTGACCAACGCGATCAACCAATGCGCGGCGGTGGGTTTCGAGATGCTGATCCTCAGCTTCGGCAGCGGCTTCGACATGGAGAATGAACGTCCCACGACGCTGGAGAGGGCGCGCAATTGGTCCGCGTACGCGCGCGGCAAGGGCATTGAGATCGGCAGCTACTCGCTGCTCGCATCGCGCCGCGTGGGCGGCGGTCACGACGTGGTGATGCCTCCGGGCGAGAAGATTACGTTCGGGAATTCCCCGTGCCTCCAGAGCCGCTGGGGCACGAATTATTTCCGCCGGCTTTACGATTTCCACCGCGCGAGCGGCTTCACGCTGCTGGAACATGACGGCTCGTACCCCGGCGACGTTTGCGCCAGCACGAATCATCCGGGGCACCGCGGCCTCGCTGATTCGCGCTGGAACCAGTGGCGCGAGATTTCCACCTTCTACCAATGGTGCCGCGCGCAGGGCTTCTACCTGAACGTGCCGGACCATTACTTCCTCGCGGGCTCAACGAAGACCGGCATGGGCTACCGCGAGGTGAACTGGTCTCTGCCGCGTGAACAACAGGTCATTCACACGAGGCAGAATATTTTCGACGGCACCTGGCAGAAGCTCCCGAGCATGGGTTGGATGTTTGTGCCGCTCACCGAGTACCACGGCGGTGGCGCGGCGGCGACCATCGAGCCGCTCGACCAGCACCTCGACCATTACGAGCGCATGATGGAGAGCAACCTCGCCCTCGGGGTGCAAGCCTGTTACCGCGGTCCGCGCTTGTTCGACACTGAACGCACCAGGGCGATGGTGAAGTCCAAGGTTGATTGGTTCAAAGCGCACCGCAACATCCTCGAAAGTGATCTCATCCACGGCCGGCGCGCCGACGCGCGTGATCTCGACTGGATGCTGCATGTGAATCCGGGGCTCAAGGAGAAGGGGATGCTTGTGGCCTTCAATCCCCTGAACGAGCCGGTCACCAGGATGCTCAAGGTGAACCTCTACTACACCGGCCTGACCGATACCGCGCGCGTGCGCGAGAAGGGTGGTTCGGCCAGGCGTGTTAAACTGGCGCGCGATTATTCGGTGGAAATTCCAGTCACCGTCCCGGCGCAAGGCATGAACTGGCTGGTCATCGAGTGACGCGGCCATCCGTGATCCTGAGCGCCGGGAAATCTTTGGCCCGGCGGTGGGAATCCGGGTGTCGCGTCCGGACCGCCGCCGGGGTCACGGCGTGACCGGGGCGCATGGCCGGCGTTGAAAGTGAAGAGGGAACGTGGTCGCGTTCCCGGGGAGGCAAGCCCTGGCGTTGCAGTAGTCCACGTCGTGACTATCCCATGCTAAACTTGAATCGAGCCGAATGGGTGAGACTGGCCTGGGCGGCGAGAGTCGGGGCGGGCCGGGCGTTGAACACGCGGGCCTCTGGAGAAAGCACCGTTCGCGCGATGGCGCAAACGACCGCCTTCTGCGGTGGTTGATGAGAAAGCCGCCTGTTCACGGTGAGGACGTTACCGGGCCACAGCGCGAAAGAATCCCTGAGGGTGATTGCTGGCCCCAGAGTCACTGAACGAGGCGGCGC
>CAYQWK010000286.1:0-8219 GCA_964420805.1 uncultured Bifidobacteriaceae bacterium
GAATGCGGAACGGCAGCGCCACCGCGCGGCGAAGATTCCGCATTCCGCACTCCGCATTCCGCATTCAAGAGCGCCAGTGTTTGCAGCGTTTTGCCGAGCCCCATTTCGTCAGCGAGAATTCCGCCGAAGCCATTGGCGCGCAGAAAAGCCATCCAGGCCACGCCTTGCTTCTGGTACGGGCGCAGCACCTTCTCCAACTCACCGAGCGGCGGGCATTCGAGCTTTGTTTCGCCGGCCTGCTGCTGCGCGCGTTCACGCCATGCCTGCGGGGCCTTCGCCTGCCAGCCTTGCTGCTGCAAGGTCGCTTCGAGAAAACCCGCTTGCGCGCTGTTGAGGCGGTAGGCGCCGCCGCGCTGCTCGGGCGAGGCATCCAGCAGAAATTGCTGCAACTCCTCGACCGCGCCGGTGTCGATGACGGCGACCTTGCCGTTGCGCAGCGTGGTGTGGCTGCGGCCCGAGAGCACGAGCCGCTGGATATCCGCCGCCGAGAATGTCTCACCTCCGCCGGCGGCGAAACTCACGCCGAAGTCGAACCACTGCACGCCGCTTGAAGTGATCTCGAAGCGCGGCTCGATGCGCTCCATCTTCTCGCGCGTGCTGCGGGTCAGCCGCTCGTCGAGCGCGACCTCCCACTCCTTGCACAGCCGCGGATACTCGCGCGCAAAGAACGCCAGCACGCGGTCGTTGCCGTTCATGGCCAGTCGTCCCTGCGCGTCCGGACCGAAACCGGCGCGGATCAAACGCGCCAGCGCCGCCTGCTCCGCGCCCAGGTCGCGTGTGCCATAGCGGCGGATGTCATTCGGATCCGGCAGCCACGGCGACTCATCCCGCGCCATCGCGCCGGGCGTGACGATCCGTGCGCCGTACTGGCACTGAAGCTGCGCGGTCAGTTGCGCCAGACCGCCTTGCATGTTGAGCAGGAATCGCGGCGGCTGCGGCTCGACGGTGAACTCTTCGAGCGAGAAATTCGCCTGCACGGCGCCAGTGGCGGCGAGCTTTGGAAAATCGTTGTTCAGGAACGCCGGCACCTGGTCGCGCTTCAGCCGCAATGGCACGCGCAGCACGGGGAGGAAGTTCTTCGCGAGGCCGACGGGTTGGAGGGTATTGGCGTGAAACACCCACGCATCATCGATGAACAAAGGTGCGGCAGGTGAGCGGGTGGGTGAGTGGGAAAGTGAGATCTCGCCGTTGGCTTCCAGTGTCGCTCGCAGTGGAGCCGCCCATGGCTCGCGGGTGATGCGGACGGCGGCGGACTTGCCCAGCGTGACGCGCGGGTGCCCGGCCAGCGCCGGAAGGAGTTCGAGGAATTCGCGCGTGGTGATGACGAGCATCCCGGCCGGTTCCCCCGCGATTTCCTCGACGCGCGCCAGGGCGCGTTCGTCCTCGGCCCCAAGTTGGAACGGCTGTTGTTTGGGCAGCGCGTTGAGCGGCGAACGGCCACGGCTCCATTGCCCCTCGAAGACGAGCATGACCTTCCCGCGCGCCGCGGCGTCCGCGAAGTTCGGCGGAAGAATGATGTGGATGGTCAGCGTTTCGGAACCGGGCTCATTCGCGGCCGCGCGCCGCAGACGGCGCGGTTCGGTGGGCTGGTGGGTGGGTGGAATGCTTTGCTTAGGAGAAGCGGAAGCATTGCCACCTTCCCGCTTTGCCACTTTCCCACCCGACTCTTCCGCTGCCGCCGGCTTGAGGAAATGCAAACCCACCGCCACCGAGTGCGCGCAAATCGTCCCCCAGTCGCGCGACGAACGGCACGTGCAGAGGTTTTCCAGGTCAATACCGCTTTTCACGACCAGGCCGGAGCGATAGGTGACCGGGCCGTCCTGTACCACGCCCTTGAGGATGGGCGGCGTGTAGTTCGACGACAGAACCTTGCCGGAGGCAAGCAAGTGCCGGGCGGTTTTCACCGCCTCCCACCCGGCGATTTTGGCCAGGAACTGTTCGTTTAATTCGACGTCGCTCACGAGCGCGCGGAATCTACGGCACGGTTCCAGACGGGAAAGGGAGAAGTTCGACGCGTCCTCCGTTGCAGTGGATCCCGAAGTCGGTGGTGGGTTTTGTCGCGCTGCGACAAAACAAGCCCGCGTTCAGCGGGCTATCCGTGTCGCGCCATGCGTGGCGAACGAGTGCCGAGATCCGGTTGCGCCGCTGGACGCGGCGCCACTCGTCGCAGCGCGACGAGTTCCACCAACAACTTCAGGACGCACCGCCGGCTTTGAATTCAGCCGCCTGTGGTCCGTCACTTTAACTGCATGAAAACCACCCCGGCCCCCCACCCCGCTCTGAACCGCCGCCGCTTTTTGCGCGACATCGCTCTTGCCGGCTGCGCCACGCCGGTGGTGTTCCCGTCGCTGGTCCGCGCTGCCGGGGCCGCGAACACGAAACTGAACCACGCCTGCATCGGCGTCGGCGGGATGGGGGCGAACGACCTGCAATCCTTTCTGCGGCATCCCCGCGTGCAAGTTGTCGCGTTGTGCGACGTGGACACGGGCACGCTCGACAAGGCGGCGAAAGCCGCGCCGGGCGCGCGGCTTTACACCGACTGGCGCGAACTGCTGGAGAAGGAAGGTGACAAGGTGGATTCGATCAACGCCGCCGTGCCGGACCACATGCACTTTCCCATTTCCTACTCGGCCATCCAGCGGGGTAAACACGTCTATTGCCAGAAGCCGCTCTGTCACGACGTCGCGGAGGTGCGCGCGCTCACCAAGGCCGCGACCAGCAAGGGTGTGGTGACCCAGCTCGGCACACAGTTCGCCGCCAGCCACGGCGACCGCGCCACGGTGCAACTGCTCCGGGACGGCGCGATCGGCAAGATCAAGCACGCCTATCTTTGCTCGAACCGTCCCGGCGCGGTGGAGAACTACCGGCTCGTCGGCCCGCGGCCCGCGACGGGCCAGCCGCCGCCCGCAAATTTGAAATGGGATCTCTGGCTTGGCACCGCGCCTGAACGCCCGTTCGCGCCGGGAATTTACCACTCCGTGAAATGGCGCGCGTGGCTTGATTTCGGCACCGGGTGGTCCGGCGACATCGGCTGCCACATCTTCGATGCGACATGGAAGGGCCTTGGCCTCCAGCCTCCCCTGACCGTGCAGGCCGAGGTGCAGGACTCGTGGAAGAACTCACCCGCGCGCCGTGCCGACGTTTGGCCCCAGGGCGATCACATCACCTGGACCTTCCCCGGCAACACGCTCACAGAGGGCAAGGAACTGACGGTCGAGTGGTTTGATGGTGCGTTCTACCCGCCGAAGGAAATCCGCGCGCTCCACTCGCTGGACGACTACCCGCCGGAATCCGCCATGCTCATCGGAACGGAGGGCGCGCTGCTGCATCAACTTGGCCGCCCGCCCATTCTGCTGCCGGAGAACAAATTCGAGAAGCTCGAGCGCCGCAAGTTCGAGCCGCGCGACCACTACCACCACTTCGTCGATGCCTGTCTCGGACTGGTGAAGAATGAATCGCACTTTGCGCAAACGGGCCCGATGACCGAGGCCATCCTCCTTGGCACCGTGGCCATCCGGAACCCGGACGAACGGCTCGTGTGGAACCACGCCGATATGAAATTCAGCGGCCACGCCGCCGCGAACAAAATGCTGCGGCGCTCCTATCGGGCGGGCTGGAACATTGGCGGCTTTTGAAGCCCGTCACGCTCACTGTGATCGCAGCCGGTAGAACTGCGCGCCACTCACGGTCGCGTTGGTTGCCGTAAAGCGTCTTCCGGCGAGAGCGAAAGGAAGCGACGAGTTTGTCCAAGGCCCAGACGGGTTGCCGGCTTCTTCGAAGGTAAACCCGCGCGCTATATCAGGCCACGAGAGCGAAATGCCGCCGCCATTTCGCGACACGGTGGTTGTCGGCGGCCCGTCCGCGTGAAGCATCGTCAGGCCCCGCGCGTAGCGCCGGTTGAACTGAAACAGAAAATTTCCTCCGACGAGCACATCACCGTCTGGAGCCAGCACAGTGATGAGGCCGTAACCCGCCGCAGGCACGTTCACATTGAAGAGAGAATCATGGCTCCCGTCGGGCAGGATCCGCGTGAGATAGGCGTAGGCGGCATTGCCAAACGCGCTGGTGAACTCGCCTCCAACGATCAACCTGCCGTCGTATTGCTCGGTGATGGTATAGACCGCGCCGCCGCTGAATCCCGGCCCGATGTTGAAACTGGCGTCGGAGCGACCGGAGCCGTCAATGCGCATCAGTGCGGGCGCGGCCAGGCCGTTGCAGGTTGTGAACTTGCCGCCCACGTAAAAATTGGAGCCCGACTTGGTGAAGCAATAAACCTCGCCGTTGACGGTGTTCGTGAACGTGGCGTCGCGAACGCCATTCGTGTCGAGGCGCGCAATGTAGCTTCGGGACGCCCCGTCAAAGGTGGTGAACGCACCACCGACGAGCAGTCGTCCGTCATCGAGCGGCGTGATTGCTCGGATGATGTTGTTTGCCCCGCCGGCGGTGGCGTAATCCGGATCGAGCGCGCCATTGGGCAGAAGACGGGCGATGTATCCGCGCCCCACGCCGCCCGCGAAATTGAATTCGCCCGCGATGATCACCTTTCCGTCCGCCTGCGGCAGCACGGCGCGCACGCGGGCGTTGGGCAGGGCGGGCACAAAGGTCGTGTCCAGCGAGCCGTCCCAGTTCAGCCGTGCGAGATTGGTGCGCTGGAGTCCGTTGAAACTCCCACCGACGTGGATGAGTCCGTTGGCGACGGCCAGCGCATAAACGTCAAACGATCCGACCGCTCCGGTTCCAAGGTTGGTGCCGCCGTTGAAGCCGGGCACGGGGTTGCCCGAGCGATCAATCCTGGCGATCCCGCCGGCCGTGCGGTTGCCACCGCTGAGACTAAACCCGCCGCCAATCAGGAACTGGTGGTTGGTAAGCGGCACCGCGGCGCGGACGTAGTTGTTCACAATCGGATCGAAAGAATACTCCATCGTGCCGGCGTTCGTGGTGGCCGTGCCCGGTTCGACCATGACGGCCGCGCCGAACACCACGTCGCTGCTGTTGAGCGCCTGTTGATGCACTTCGACCGCAAGCACGTTGTCACCGATGACCAGATTCGTGGCCCGCTTCTCGACCACGGTGAACGTTCCCTCCTCGGAGACGACCATCGCCAGGTCGCTGTAGGCAACCGGCCCTCCCGGCATGAGAACGCGACCAAACTCGACGCCGTTGAGGTAAAAGACCGCCCCGTCATCCACGTAGTTCGAGATCATCAAGAACGGGTTGGCGACGGCTCCGTTGTAGTTGAAGTGCGTTCGGAAGTAATAGGTGGCAATCGCCCCGCCGGGACCGTTGAGCGGGAGGCTGGTGTGGATCAGGCCTGACACGGCCGGATTGTTTTCCAAGCCAAGCAGGCCCGTGCCGGAAGGCCACGCCGAGTCGTCGTAATTCGTGCCGCGCCAGGCGGTGCCAAGGTCAACCCCGCCGGCCTGGTAGCGCCAGGACTGGTTGAACATGTCCACCAGTTGCGTCGTTTGCGCGGAGGCAACAGCCATCGCGAGGACGCTCCAGATCAATCCCAGCAGCTTCTTCATGGAGGTTTGGCCAGCGTGACATTCGCGCGCGGATTTACAACCCGGCAGTTCGCGCCGTCCGGACGTACGCGGGTTGACGTATTCCGGCCCGACGGTTTCGGCGGTATCACTGCCACCGCACAGAACGAAACCAACAACTCACTCACGAACATGTTTAGAATAACACATCGTCCGATTCTCGCCGTCGCCACCCTCGCGATGGCGCTCTCAACTCAACTCTCAACTGTGTTCGCCCAAGGCTCGCTCACGCCGCCCGCCGGCGCGCCGATGGCGACGATGAAGACGCTCGACCAGGTGGAGGCGCGCACGGCCATCACCAACACCAGCAGTCTCGTCACCATTTCACAGCCCGGCTCCTACTACCTCACCGGGAACCTGACCGTCAGCACGGGTAACGGCATCAACATCACCACCAACGGTGTGACGCTGGACTTGAACGGCTTCACCATCCGCTCGACCGCCGCCAGCGCCACGGGCCATGCTATTTCGCTGGCCGGCAGCTTGAGCGACCTCACCATCCGCAACGGCCACATCCGGGGCGGCGTCACGAACAACGGCGCGGGCGTTTTTGGCGGCGCCGGTTTCGCCTATGGCATCATGTATTCCGGCAACGAGCCGCAGAATGTGCTGGTTTCCCATGTCACGGTTTCCCGATGCCTGAACCACGGCATCTTTTTGAATCTCTCAGGCGGCACGGTGGTTGAAGCCTGCACGGTTCAAACGGTCGGCGGTTACGGCATCTCGGCTTCGGTCATCCGGGGCTGCTCCGCCGTCGGCTGCTGGAATGATGCCCTCGGCGGTAGTCTGGTCTCGGATTCGTACGGGGATTCCGGCAGCCACAACGGCATTGTTGCCACCATCGCGCAAAACTGTGTCGGTTATAGCGGCAGCGGCACCGGCATCTTCGTCTTCAAGACAGCCAGCGGCTGCCATGGCAGCAGCAACTCCGGCACGGGGCTGGCGGCGTTCATCGCCAATTCCTGCTCCGGCTCTTCCTTGAGCGTGACGCACAACCTCAATTCGTTCTGAAACCATTCTGGATTTCTGATTTTGGACTGAAACCACCAACACGACCCGGACCAAATAGTTATGAAAACCAAGCTCATCCTCGCCGCGTTCGTTTCATCTTTCATCATTCATCATTCCGCCTTCGCCCAAGGCTCGCTCACGCCGCCCGCCGGCGCGCCCGCGCCGGTGATGAAGTCGCTGGCCCAGATCGAGCCGCGCACGCCCATCTCCGCGGTGCCGATTACCATCACCAACGCCGGCTCCTACTACCTCACCACGAATGTGACGACTGCCGTGAGCAACGCCATCGTCATCGCCACCAACGGCGTGACACTGGATCTGGCCGGCTTCACGATTTTCTCGACCGTCGCCAATGCGACCAACGGCGGCTCGGCCATCCTGCTCACCCCCAACATCAACGGCATCACCATCCAGAACGGCCACATCAGCGGCGGCGTGACGAACAACGGGGCCGTGTTCAGCGGCAAGGGATTTGCCTATGGGATACTCTCGCTGCCCAACCAGGCGGCGAATGTGCTGGTGTCTCGGGTTTCTGTTTCAGGCTGCCTGGGAGAAGGCATCTACCTCGACACCTCGGGTTCAACCGTGGTCGAGTCCTGCACGGTGAGCAAGGCGGGTGGCGAGGGCATCCTGGCCACCGTGGTGAAGAATTGTTCCGCCACGGATTGCGGGACGGGGGGCATCACTGGCAGCCAGGTGTCGGATTCCCGCGGTGAGTCGTTGAGCAGCGACTTCTTCGCTGTGGGTCTCTATGCCAAGACCGCCGTGAATTGTTACGGCAAATCCTCCGGCGGACACGCCCTTTACACGGTAATCGCCCAGAATTGCGTGGGCGAGTGTTTCAATGGCTTCGGCATCTACGCGGAAGACATCGCCATCGGCTGCCGAGGATCTACTTACACCGGCACCGCCCTTTACGCCTTCATCGCCAACAGTTGCCGCGGCGTCATCTACACCAGCGGCACGGCGATCAGCACCAGCCACAACGTCAACTCGTTCTAATATCCTTTGAGAGGAAGCACATGAAATCCAAGCTTCTCACCATCGCCCTCCTGGCAATTCTCTTCGTACTCCTGGCCCGACCCGCTCGCGCGCAGTCCACCATCAGCACGAATTTCCACTACGCGTGGAGCGGTAACGCCGGCTGGATTGATTTTCGCGCCGAACGGCCCAGCCCCGGAGACGGCGTGCGGGTGCGTGATTCCGTGCTCTCCGGCTACGCGTGGAGCGCCAACACTGGTTGGATCAACCTCGGCGACGGCACGCCGGTCAACGCCATCCGCTACGCGAACACCGACGCCATTGACTTCGGCGTGAACGTGGACGTGGATGGCAATCTCTCCGGCCTGGCTTGGAGCGAGAGCACCGGCTGGATCAACTTCGGCTGGGCCGCCGCCACCAACGTCTTCCGTCCACGCTTGAACCTCTACAACGGGTTCTTCTTCGGCTACGCGTGGAGCGCCAGTTGCGGCTGGATCAACCTCGGCAACTCACGCCTCGCCACCGCGTCCATCGCCATCCTCGATACCGACGGCGACGGATTCTCTGACGCCTGGGAACGCAGCCAGGCCGGCGATCTCGCCACGCTCACCGCCAGTGGCGATTACGACCACGATGGCATGACGGACAAGGACGAATACCTTGCCGGCACCAACCCCATGGACC
>CAYQWK010000287.1:0-8209 GCA_964420805.1 uncultured Bifidobacteriaceae bacterium
GGATGGCGCGCAGTTTGTCCGCCGTCCACGGGAGGTCGCGGACGACGAAGCCGCGGCCGGTCTTCCAGAGGGGTTCGCTTTCGGGAGGGCGCAGACGTTTTTGTCTTTCAAACGCTTCGCCATCACGCGGCAGGCGAAAGTGCCTGAGCTATTTTGTCGCGAGTGCAATGCAACGACATCCGGTTTCACAGGTGCAACCCTCACATGGAATATCAGGCACGGCGTCGATCGAATACTTCTTTTCTCTTTGTGAACGACATACTGGGCAAACATCGCTGTCATTGGGAGGAAGCATTGTCACCCATTTAATTCCGGCATCTTTCATCTCCGTGATACGCGTCTGATGGCTGGCATGGAATAGAAGCATCATCACTTCGTTTCGTAAATCAGTTCGGTTGGATAACCAGCGAGATGGATTATTCTCGCCCCAAAGATTCAACATTCCTGCCGCGATTTGGATTAGCCGCAATTCGTCATCGGCAAGGTTCGCATGGCGCGAGAGACGAGGTCCGAAAATACCTTCGAGGATGCTGAGGTCATGCCCACAATCGTAGTTTTTCCAATCCAGTCCGAGGCCGCGTGAGAACGGTTGCTTGGCTTCGTACTTTGAAACTACAAAGCAAGCATCGCGAAGCCGTCGTTCGTTGAGCATCTGCAAGCAGTCGTTTTCGGCTGCGGATTTAGCGAACCGTTGTGCTTCGCGAAGTTTCTCGACGAGCATTTTGCTCTTATCAGAACAAACTAGATAGCGTCTTTCTGAGGTAATGCGTGCTATTCCCTCCGGGTCTGCTTTCAACAACCGCTTGGCAAGAACTTCTTTGGTGCCAGACGAAGCCACACCTTTATCTTTGGCCAATTGTTTGAGGTCATTGCTCGACTTGAGTTGCAAAATCGAAACGGGATCGGCTGCTTCGAGGAATCCCTCTGTTGAAAATCTCGTAATGAGTTCTTCTGCTTCTACGGTTGATGGGTCTCTCGGCCCAAGAAACCGCTCGAGGACAATCAATTCGTCACGTGTGGTCGGAAAAACGGATTCTGCCAAGAAAGCATTTAACTGTTCATCAGGACTCACATTCGTGTCGTTCGGAAATTCGAGCCTGATTTGTTTGTGGCAGTGAGGACACTCGATCTTTTCACCGACGCCGTTTGCCGGGAATTCAACGCCGCCGCCACATACCTCACAATGGTTCGTGAAGTAGTTCATTTTCCCCAAAAATCTGGTCGAGCATGACCTTGACGTAGTGGGAGGCGTGCCAGTTGCAGTGGTAGTAGAAGGAGCCGGAGGGTTTGAGGACGCGGGCGAGTTCGACGCAGCGGGGGCGCATGTAGTCGATGTAAGCCTGGGTGCTCTCGTGGCGGTCCTCGAAGGCGCGCTTTTCCTTGGTCTCGCCCCAGAAGACTTCGTAGTTGCGGTTGGAGTTGAAGGGCGGGTCGATGTAGATGAGGTCCACGCAGCCGGGCGGGAGCTTCTTCAACTGTTCGAGGTTGTCGCCGCAATAGACGACGCGGGTGTCGAGGAGCGGGCTGGGGCGTCCGGAGGGGGCGGCAGGAGCGGCGGATTCCGGGGCGCGGGCTTTAGCCCGCTTCGACGCGGCAGGAACTGAGGGTGTTGAAGCGGCGTGAACGCCGCGCGCCTCTGGCGCGGTGGCCGGTGCTTCCTTCTTCCGTGGCATGGGGGCGGAGGTTAGCGGGAGGGCGGCGGCGGGTCAATTGGCGGCAGGCGCGGCATCCATTGACGGGCCGTTGGCCAAAACCCTAGCCTCCGTTGGAATGAAATGTCCCTTTGTCTGTCCGTTCGTCCGCGCGCTGGCTGTGGTGTTGACCGTGGTGGTGGTTCCGGTGTTGCCGGCCGCGAAGGCGCCGCCAGATATTCGCATGGCGGCGTCGAACGCGGTGGGCCGGGTGGCGGCGGATCGTTACGTGACGCCCACGGGCCAGATTCTCACGCCGGCGGGCAAACAGGTGATGCTGCCGGGAATGCGCCCGCAGATGCTGGCCCTCAGCCCGGATGGCCGGCTGCTTGCCACAGCGGGCAAGTCGAATGTGCTGATCATCATCAATCCGTCCACGGGGGAAATCCTTCAAGGGGTGCCGCTCTCGACGAATAAGGCTGAGGCAAAGGCCGCGGCGAAGGCGGACGAGGAGAAGGAGAAGGCGGAGACGGCCCAATTGGAGCAAACGGAGTCGGAGGTGAAGAAGACGAACGCGCCGGCGCCGAGTTCGACGCAGGTGGGGTTGACGGGTCTGGCGTTCGCGCCGGATGGGCAGCGGATTTATCTGGCCACGGCCAGCGGGTCGGTGCGGGCGTTCCCGATCGGCAAGAAGGGCTTCGTGGGTTCGCCGGTTTCGATTCCATTGCCGGAGGTGCGCGGCGGGAAGTCGAAGCGGGAGATCGCCGCGGGCATCGCGGTGTCGGCGGACAGCGAGACGATTTACGCGGTGGGTAATGTCGGGAACAAGTTGCATGAGATCGCGGCTTACACGGGCAAGGTGCAGCGGTCGTGGGACACGGGCACGGCGCCGTTTGACGTGGTGTTGGTCGGGGACAAGGCTTACGTGAGTAATCTCGGCGGGCGACGCGCGGGGACGAATTTCACGGCCAAGGCGCCGACGGGCCGCGGTTCGAGCGTGCGCGTGGATCCGGTGCGGAATATTCCCGAGGAAGGCTCGGTGACGGTGATCGACCTGACGGAGGATCTGGTGAAGGCGGAGATCGTGATGGGGCCGCATGCGTCGGCCATGGCGGTGTCGCCGAACAAGCGTTACGTGGTGGTGTGCAACACGGGCGCGGACACGTTGACGGTGATCGACACGCGCACGGACACGGTGGTGGAGAAGATCTGGGCGCGGCAGACGCCGGCGGATTTGTTCGGCGCCCAGCCCAATGCGCTGGCATTCGATGAGAACGGGAAGCGGCTTTACGTGTGCAACGGCACGCAGAACGCGGTGGCGGTGGTCGCATTCGAGCCGGAGGACCGGGCCTCGAAGGTGATCGGCCTCATCCCGACGGGATGGTTCCCCGGCGCGATCGCGTACGACTCGCGCAACGACCGGTTGTGCGTGGCGAACATCAAGGGGATCGGCGTGGCCCGGTTGTTCAAGGAGGAGGCACCGACAAAACTTTCGAGCAAGGATTATTGGGGCGCGCTTTCGCTGGTGCCGGTGCCTTCGACGAAGGCGCTGGCCGCGCACACGGCGGTGGCGCTGGCAAACATGCGTTATCCGCTGCTGGCGGAGTCGGCGCAGCCGCCACGCCCCGGCGTTGCGGCGCGTCCAGTGCCGGAGCGGGTCGGCGAGCCGAGCGTGTTCAAGCATGTCATCTACGTCATTAAAGAGAACCGCACTTACGATCAAATCCTCGGCGACATGACGGAGGGCAACGGCGACACGAATCTCTGCGTCTTCGGCGAGAAGTACACCCCCAACCAGCACAAGATCGCCCGCGAGTTCGTGTTGCTGGACAACACGTATTGCGCCGGAGTGCAAAGCGCCGACGGCCATCAATGGACCGACAGCGCCATTGCCAACGAATACGTCGAGCGCCAGCTCACCGCGGGCTGGCCGCGCAGTTATCCTGGCGGCAAGGAGGAGGGCGGGCTGGACGCGCTGGCGTGGTCGTCCTCCGGGTTCATCTGGGACAACGCCATTGCCCACAAGAAGAGCTTCCGCAATTACGGCGAATGGATGATCACCGAGGCGGGCTGGAAGGATCGCTCGAAGCACGGCAAGACGAACGTGGCGTGGCTTGATTTCTGGAAGGAGCATAACGGGCTGACCACCAACCGCATCCGGTTGCGCTCGCGCCCCGGCATCGAAACGCTTCGCAAACACAGTCCCACCAACACGGTCGGCTGGGATTTGCACGTGCCGGACGTGATGCGCGCGGCCTTCTTCATCAAGGAACTCAAACAGTTTGAAACCAACGGCGGTTTCCCCGACTTCACATTGTTGTTTCTGCCCAACGACCACACCGGCGGCACCAAGGAGCGTTACCCCACGCCCGGCGCGCAGGTGGCGGACAACGACCTCGCCTTTGGCAAAATTGTGGAGGCCGTTTCCCGCAGCCGCTTTTGGTCGAATACGGTCATCTTCGCCATCGAGGACGACCCTCAAGCGGGCTGGGATCATGTGAGCGGTTATCGCACGACGTGTTATGTGGTGAGTCCTTACACGAAACGCCGGCAAACCATCAGCACGCAGTTCAATCAGGTCTCCGTGGTCCGCACCATGGAACTCATCCTCGGCCTGCCGCCCATGAACCAGATGGACGCCACGGCCACGCCGATGGGCGACTGTTTCGCCGACACGCCGGATTACACGCCGTTCGACAGCGTGACGAACCGCGTGCCGCTCGACCTGATCAATCCCAACCCCAGGAAGATTCCGAACAAGGCCATGCGCAAAGATGCCGAGATGTCCGCGCGGCTGAACCTCGACGAAATGGACAAGGCTCCCGAGGACACGCTCAACCGCATCCTCTGGCGCGCCATGAAAGGCCCGGACGCGCCGTACCCCGAGTGGGCAGTGAAGCTCGTGGACGATGACGATGATGATTGATCGACGGCGGCGTGAACCGCGGGCGGTTTGACGGGCGGAGTCAAGGGCCGGTGCGGGCGCGTTCCTCCCGGGTGTTGTTCGTTTCGCTTGTCTGGCGGGACGCGGACGGTAATTTCGCCAGCCATGACGAGGATGCGTCTCGAAGCATTGTTCAAAATCTACGTGGCCGTGCTGCTGGGTTTGCTGCTCTGGAGTTTCTGGGCCAGCGCGCAGGAAACCAACGCCGCAACAGCCAAACCGGCCGCACGTCCGACCGCGGCGGTGGCAGCACTGCTGGATGACCCGACGCCGCTGACGTTCGGGCTGAACCAGGTCCAAGCGCTGCAAACGCCGTTCATGGGCGTGCCGTTGTGGCAGTACCTCGCTTCGTTGATCTATGTGGTGCTGGCATTCGTGGTGGCGGGGCTCCTCAACTGGCTCATCCGCGCCAAGCTACGGCAGTTGGTCGCGAAAACGGAGAACCACCTCGACGACATCCTGCTGGATTTGCTGGGCGGGCCGATCAAGGTGATCGGGTTCGTCATTTTCCTGCACATCGGGCTGCGGCTGTATCCGTGGCCGGAAACGGCGGAGCGATTTATCAGCAAGGGCCTGCAAGTGGTGGTGGCGCTTTCTCTCACTTACGTGGCGGTGAAGGTGGTGGATGTGCTGTTCAACTACTGGCGGCAGCGAGCGACGGCCGAGGATCGGGCGCTGCGGGATCAGTTGATTCCCTTCGTGCGGAACATCGCCAAGGCATTCGTCGTGGTTGTCGCTGTTCTGCTAACCTGCGAAACGCTGGGGGTGAAGATCACCGGCCTCATTGCCTCGCTGTCGGTGGGCGGCCTCGCGGTCGGCCTCGCAGCCCAGGACACGCTGGGCAATCTGTTCGGAGCGGTGGCGGTGCTGGTGGATAAGCCATTCAAGGTGGGTGACCGCATCAAGCTCGATGCGGTGGAGGGAGACGTGGAGCAAATCGGCATGCGCAGCACGCGGGTGCGGACGCTCGACGGTCATCTCGTCAGCATTCCAAACAAGACCGTCGGCAACGCCACGATCACGAACATCGCCCGCCGCCCGCACATTCGGACGGTAATGAACATCGGCATCACCTACGACACGCCGGTGGAGAAGCTCCGCCGGGCCACTGAGGTGCTGAACGAGATTTTCCGCGGCGATCCCATGACCAAAGACGTGGTCATCACGTTCAACCGGTTCACCGAATCGGCGTTGAACATCGAGGTGGCCCACTGGTGGAACGGCACGGATCAGAAAGTGTACCTGCAAGGCCTGCAGGAATTGAACCTGCGGGTGAAGGAACGTTTCGACCGGGAGGGCATTGATTTCGCCTTCCCGACGCAAACCCTCCATGTGAAGTCGGTGGCACCGGCCGGATGACGATTCCCGAAATGCCGGCTGGCGCGGGATTTCGAATCATAGCCACACGGACAAAACACCAAGAATGCGCTTGTAAAATCGACCACGTTCGCCGAAAAACCCCGCCAACGTAGCCGTGAAATTGCGCAGGTTTTCCAGCCTGCGAGATGTCTGCGGCGCGAACAGGAAATTCAGAAGCCAGGAATGACCGTTTTATTGCCATGAAAAGAATCGCCCTCCGTCGTTTTGCCGCCTTGGCGGTTTCCCTCGTGCCGGCTGCCGCCCTTGCGGTGGTGCTGCCCGTCACGGAGGACACTTCATCGACCGCCGCCGGCGCGTTGTCCGCCGCAACCGGCAAATCCGCGTCACTCGCCGTGACCCCGGCACGGGCGGCTTTTGTGAAGTTCAGCCTGTCCGCCGCGCCGGAGTCGCTGACCCTTTCCAACCTCTCCGCCGCCCGCCTCACGGTGTATTTCACCAAGGTTCTGGCCGGTGGCGACCTGACCATCCATCTCGTGACCTCAGACTGGCATGAAGGCGCGGCCGGCACGCAGTCCATCCCCCCGCGCGATCCTGCGGTGGTCGCAACCATTCCTGCCGCAGATGTCGTCGGGCGGAATTTCGCGGTGGTGAACGTGACACCGGCTGTGCAGGCCTGGCTTCAAGGCACGGCCAATTTCGGCCTTAGCATCGCCTCGTCCGGAGCCAGCGTGCTCATCAGTTCCAAGGAAGGTTCGAGCCTCGGCTACGCCGCACAGCTTGAACTCGACATCGCGGAAGCGGTGATCGACGGCGGGAAGATCGCCTGGGGAACGGTGGGAACCAACCAACTTGCGTCCGGGGCCGTGACCAAGGTGAAGATTGCACCCGACGCCGTAACGAGTACGGAAATATTGGACGGCTCGATTACATCGGGCGAACTCGCCGACGGCGCGGTGATCGCCAGCAAAATTGGCCCGGCGGCCGTGACACCCAGCGCCATCGCGGAAGGATCAGTGCTCAATGGCAAATTGGCGGATGGCGCGGTGAATGGCCCAAAGATTGCCGCCAACTCGATTTACACCGATCACATTCTTCCCGGCGCTGTAACAACTGAGAAATTGTTTGATGCCTCTGTCACCGCCCCCAAACTCGCGCCCGGCGCGGTGCAATCCTGGCATTTTGCCCCAGGCGCGGTTGACGCCAACGCCATTGCGCCCGGTATCATTTCCACGATCCATCTCGCCACCAACGCCGCTGTTTGGGATCGCAATGGATGGAACATCAGCTACACCGCCGGGCACGTCGGCATAGGCACCACCAATCCGTGGTCGCTGCTCGACATCGCCGGTGGTGCGGGTGTTCCGCAGTTGCGCCTCACACAAACCGAGCCGGGCAGCTACTCGGTTCTTCGCCTGGCCGGAAACGAAGGTGGAAACCAATGGTGGGACGTGGCGGCCAAGCCGGAGGAGTTCAAAATCTACAGCGGCTTGTTCGGAGAACGCTTTCGCATCGACACCACTGGCTCGGCGGTTTCTGGCGGTCTGGCCGTGGATGCCTCTGGTGCAAACGACGGAACATTGGCTGCGGCGCTCACCTTTGGGGGCGGCGGCAGCGAAGGCATTGCTTCAAAACGAAACGAAGGTGGAAACCAGAACGGCCTAGACTTCTTCACCGGCGGCGCGTCACGCCTGAGCATTAGCAGCGCCGGACAGATCACCGCCAACGGCGACCTAAAGGTGAATGGACTTCTGCACTCGGGCACGCCTCCCTCCACCGGCCCATCTGGCCTCGTGATGCGCCGCCTCACCAGCACCGATGTTAACGATGCAAACGTCGCCCGGACAGACAACATGACGCTCTATCGCGACGGCACCTCGGGTGGTTGGCGGATCATCAACTCCAGCGGCGTGGAACTCCCCGTTGCCGGCCGAGCGGTCAACGAGGACGGAGGCTCCCGGACCTTCTATTTGCGGATTTCGGCCGGCGACGACGATGAAATTTGCGATGATGACGACAATATCGTCCACCTAGACCTGACCTTCGGCGATCCCGAAGGTGTCGGTCATCACACTGAAGTCACACTTTTCCGCTTCAAGAAAAAGAACAATTGGGTCGGCTCGGTGACTTCGACCTACAATCAATAGCGCTTGCGGGCGCGCATGCAGCGCCCGGAATCCAAACCAACCACGACCCCGTCGTCCGCCTTGTGCGTTCGACGGGGTCGCTTGTTTTTGCGCGCGAATTCCCCGGAGAATTCGTTTGCAATCATCGGCGGGGATGGCAATTTCTGCGGCCTTGGTTCGGGGCGTAGCGT
>CAYQWK010000288.1:0-8206 GCA_964420805.1 uncultured Bifidobacteriaceae bacterium
CTCTCTCTTATCACAACCCCTTCCTCTTATCTGTTCAAAAGTTGAGATGCGCCCCAGGTTGTCTGAGCACTGCGTGATGCGTGAAATGGGGCGCGGGTTCAGGTTGATCGGCGCTGGAGAAGAACGACGTTTTGAAGGCGTCGGCCGAACTCGTGCGCGAGGGCGATCATCTCGGTGGACTCCGGCTCGCGAAGGTGGCGGCGACAGTTGCATTCCCATAGCTCCAGCCAGTGCGCGAAGTGTTCGGAGCGAAGTTGCAACGGGAGGTGCGCGCCCACGAAGCCGCCTGAGTACTTCGATGGTCCGCCGGTTTGAAGCGCCCAAAATTCGGCGATGTTCGCCTGATGCGCCGCCCAATCGTGGATGCGTTCGTTGAAGATCGGGCCGAGCACGGCGTGTTGCCGCACGTCCGCGTAGAAAGGGTGAATGAGCCGCCGGATCCCCTCGATTCCGCCAAGGCGCACGAACAGCGACGGTTGGCCGGCCGGTCGCGCGGTTTCAATCTGAATCATCGCGGCGCAGATTCGCCGTGGCGACGGCCCTCGCGCAACATCGCGATGGCGGAGTTGATCCGGCGGGCGCGTGTCTCCGGTTTCTTTGCCTCCGCGATCCACTTGATGTATTCGCGGCGGCAGGATGGCGGGAGCCGCGCAAAATTCTTCTCCGCCCCTGCGTCGGCGCGTAGCGCCCGGGCGAGATCCGCGGGCACCGACAAGGCTGGACGGCGTGCCTGGGCTTTTGCATTTCCCTTCATCGTATCGGAGCGGTTCAGCATGCGAAAATCACGAGGGCGTCCACGCGGGCAGTTCCAGCGGGCCGAGGCATTCGTCGTAGTAATGCAGCCAGACTCGCGTGGCGCCACCTTGCACAGCGAAGGTGGATTTGATGCGCTGCGCGCCAGGATACTTGCCGGGATCGTCCGGCCCGAAATCCGTGCCGGTCCAGATCTCGACCTGCTCCGTGGAACCGACTGCAACTTCGGTGTCTCCTAATTCCTCAAGCTTGGCGAGGCGCCGGCTTGCAAGGATCAATTCGCCCGGTTCCCAGATATTCGCCTCGCCGGCGTCCTTTGGCGTGATAGTCATGTCCACGGCGAAGTAATGGCGCGGTTCATCCGGTACGTTTTCTTCCCCGCTGCTCGATGAATTGTCCTCCGCCACGGTTTCCGGCGCGGCCACAGCGGTGATGGAATGCACCGCGACCACGGCTCCGCGCAACGCGCCTGCTTTCATTGAGAACAAGCCCAGCATCATCCGCTTGACCAGGCGGGTGACGATGATCTTGGCCAGCCACAGTAGCGCCAGTGCGATGAAGGGAAAGGCGATGAGACCCTTCCATCCGAAGAAATGATGCAACGCCACGGCGACGCCGCTGACGAAGAACAGGAACGCGATCGCAATGATGAGTATGAGCCGGATCATGGATTTGAATCTGGTTGCGAAAGGTCTGTGCCACGGAATCGGACGAAGTGTTTGCACCCGGTGATCACCGCCCAGAAAAGAAGTGGGATCAGCACCAGCCAGGCCTTGCTGCGCCCGTGCGTCACCTGCCAGGCGAGTTGCGCGCCGATGGCGAGAAACCAAAGCGAGTCCACCAGGAACAACGCCGGATGCGGGCGCCATTTCGCCAGGCCCCACGAGCCAATCAGCACGATGCCGAGACCTAAGCCGATGGGATCGAAGGGAACGGCCGGCCTCGTCGCCTCTCCGGGAATGGGCAGCGAACCGAGCAGCCAGATCACGGCGACCGGCAAAACCCAGCCATAGCGGCGGCGCAAATAGTATCGCGCCAGCAAGGCCTTGCCGATCCACTCAGCGACGGCTGCGGCCGCCTCGGGCGGGAGTTTCAGCGTGATCTTAACTGGCTTGACGAACACGAGCGCGCGCATTCCTTCGATCAACGTGACGGTCTTCATCATTTCATCGCGGAGGATCACGTAGGGCTGTGCATCGGGCGCGTCCGCAAGGGCCAGGTGCGAGGGATGACAGGTGATGCGCCATTCCTTGTGCGCCGGGCCAAGATCCTGAATCACGAAGGTCTTCGGCTCCACCGCCGGTGTCGTGGCGGGTTGGGCGGAAGTGGATTCCGGGTTCACGTGCCGCAGCATCTTGGAGACGCAGGAGTGAGGCAAGAGGGGAGAATCGTTGTTTCAGTACGGAAAGAAATCGTGTAGCGTGCGCCCGAATGTTCAGACCGGGATCTCTCCTTCTCTTGCTTATCATGTCGGGCCTGTGCGGCGTTTCCGCTGTCCGGGCCGCCGTGGCGTTTTCGACCAATGCGGCCTGGCGGTATTTCAAAGGCACGACCGAGGCCTCGGTCCCGGACAGCACGGCGTGGCGCGCGGTGAACTTCGATGACTCAGCTTGGGCCTCCGGTACGGCGCCGTTCTTCTATGGCGAAGCACTGTCCGGCACCGTGCTGGGGGACATGCAGGGCTCGTACAGCAGCGTGTTCCTGCGGCGAAAATTCGTGCTCACCAACGCGGCCGAGTTTGGCGCCGCCACGCTGGCGCTCGCGTGCGACGACGGCTGCATCGTGTGGATCAACGGCGTCGAGGTGGCGCGTTACAACGTGCCTGCCGGGGCCGTGCCGTTTGGCGGGTTGGCACTGTCCGCGGTGGCGGAGCCGGTTCCATACACGAACTTGAGCCTGGTTGCTCCGTTGTCGTTTCTGGTGGATGGCACGAACGCCATCGCGGTGCAGGTCTTCAACGCCGCGTTGAACTCGGATGACATCCTGTTCAACGCCACGCTCTCCGGCAGCCCGGACACGAACGCGCCGGCCGCGATCTCGATCTTCCCGGCTGGTGGTGCCGCGGTACACTCGCTGACTTCGGTGGAAATCACGTTCTCGGAGCCGGTGGTCAACGTGGATGCGGCGGACCTGCGCGTGAATGGGACGCCGGCCACGAACCTCATCGTGCTGTCGCCGCTGCAATATCGCTTTCTGTTCGCACAACCGCCGACTGGTTCGGTGACCATGACCATCTCGTCCGGGCACGGCATTCGCGACCACGCTGCGAACCCGCTGGACAACATGCTCTGGTTCAACACGCTCAACCCGAACCTGCCGCCGGCGTCCGTCCGCATCTCCGAGTTCCTGGCCGCGAACAACAACTCGGTGATGGATGAGGACGGCGAGCGCAACGACTGGATCGAGCTGCACAATTACGGCGCAAGCTCGGTGAATCTCAACGGCTGGTTCCTGACCGACGAGGAATCGACGCCTGCCAAATGGCGGTTCCCTGCGGTGACTCTCCTCGCGGGCAAATACCGGCTCGTGTGGGCGTCGGCGAAGAACCGGACCAATTCCGCCACGCCGTTGCACACGAATTTCCGGCTCGACAGCGGAGGCGGTTATCTCGGCCTGTTCGACGCGGAGACGAACCTGGTTCATGCTTACACCAATTACCCGTCGCAGTTTCCCGACATCAGCTACGGATTCCTTTCCAACAACTTCGGCTACTTCGGTGCTCCGACTCCGGCCACGAACAACGCGCTGCAATTTGCCGGGCGGGTGGACGCGCCGGGCTTCAGCCACAAGCGCTGACGAGCGAGACGGCCGGGGCGTCGATTTATTTCACCACCAACGGCACGCAACCTTCGCCGACCAACGGTGTGCTTTACTCCGCGCCCATCACGGTCACGAACACGCGCATCTTCCGCGCCGCGGCGTTCATGTCGAATCTCCTCTCCAGTGACATCCACACCCACACGTTTCTGTTCACGCGCGATATCGTCCGGCAGTCGCCCACCGGCACCGCGCCGCCGGGCTGGCCGGCGAGTTGGGGGGCGAACGCGGTGGATTATGGCATGGACCCGAACGTGGTGAACGACGGGCGCTATTCCGGCGTGATCCAGACCAACTTGCGCAAGCTGCCCAGTCTTTGCCTCGTCATGCCGCTGGCGGATTTGTTCAACGCCTCGACGGGCATTTACGCGAATCCCGGCAACGATGGCCTGGCCTGGGAACGGCAGACTTCGCTTGAACTAATCCACGGTGACAATTCCGACGGCTTCCAATCACCGGCGGGCATTCGCCTCCGCGGCGGTTTCAGCCGCACCACCAGCAACCCAAAACATTCGTTCCGCTTCATCTTCCGCGAGGAATACGGCGCGGGGAAGCTGCGCTATCCGCTCTTTGGGCCGACCGGCGCTTCGAGTTTCGACAAGGTGGACTTGCGCACCGCGCAGGATAACTCGTGGGCCTTTCAGGGTGACCCCAACGGCACCTTTCTCGCCGACACTTTCGTGCGCGACACCCACGGCGCGATGGGTCGTCCCTCCACCCGCGGCGACTGGTATAACCTTTACATCAACGGCGTTTATTGGGGCGTGTACAACACTGAGGAACGGCCGGAAGGCAGCTACGCATCGAGTTATTTCGGCGGCGTGCCGGAGGACTATGATGTCATCAAGGTTGAGGCTGGTATCTACGATGTGGTGGCGACCGAGGGCACTCTCGATGCGTGGCACCGCGTGTGGGACGCCGCGGTCGCCGGATTCTCCGCGGACGCGGACTACGAGAAGGTCCAGGGCAACAATCCCGACGGCACGCCGAACGACGCCTTCGAGGTGTTGCTCGATATGGACAACCTGATCGACTACATGCTCCTGACCATCTTTGCCGGGAACTACGACGGGCCGGTGTATCTCGACAACTTCCCGAACAACTTTTATGCGGTCCGCAACCGCGGCAATCGCGACGGGTTTCGCTTCTTCACGCACGACGCCGAACTGGCCATCGACAACGTGAATTACGACCGCACCACGACGATCACGGTCGGCGATCCGAACGCCGGAAGCAGTTTCAGCGAAAGCAACCCGCAATACATCTGGCAGCGGCTCTGGGCCAATGCCGAATTCCGGCTGCGCACCGCGGATCGCGCCCAGCAGTTGTTCTTCAACAACGGCCCGTTCACGCCCGCGGCGTGCATCGCGCGGTACGCCGCGCGCACCAACGAGTTATCACCTGGCATGGTTGGCGAGTCCGCGCGCTGGGGCGACGCGCAGCGCGAGCCGCCCATCACCCAGTCCAACTGGATCATCGCGGTCAGCGGCCTCATCAACAGCTACTTCCCTCAGCGCACCGGGATCGTTCTGCAACAACTGCGCAACCGCGGCCTCTACCCGGCCGTGTCCGCGCCGAACTTCAGCCAGCTTGGCGGCGCGGTGCCGGCGGCCTATCCGCTCGTCCTCTCGCACACCAACGCCTCCGGCACGATCTGGTTCACGCTCGACGGCAGCGACCCGCGCCTGCGGGGTGGCAACGTCTCGCCGCTGGCGCAGAGCTATGCTTCGCCGATTGTCATCAACGGCCCCACGGTCGTCCGCGCGCGTGTCCGCAACGGCGCGAACTGGAGTGCGCTGGTCGCTGCGGTCCTGCTCCCGCCGCAGGATTTGAGCGGGCTGCGCGTGACCGAAATCATGTACGACCCGCCGCGCTTCGGCCTGGTGGATGGCGACGAGGTTGAGTTTCTCGAACTCAAAAACACCGGCGCGACGCAGATTGACCTGACCGGCCTTGCCTTCACCGGCGGCATCAACTTCGCCTTCACCAACAACACCCGGCTCGCGCCCGGTGCTTTCTGGCTGCTGGTGCGGAACCCGCCGCAGTTTGCGGTCAAATACCCCGGCGTGGCCTGGCACGGCGTCTTCACGGGAAACCTCGCCGACAATGGCGAGACGATCACGCTCTCGACCTCGCTCTCCAACACCGTCTTCAACGTGGCTTACGCGGACACCGTGCCGTGGCCGTTGGCGGCGAATGGATTCGGGTTTTCGCTCGTGCCCTCCGGCGCGATGCCATCGCAGGACAGCGATCCGCGGCACTGGCGCGCCAGCTCGAATCCCGGCGGTTCGCCGGGCGCGGACGATCCGCCCGCCACCATTCCCAATGTGGTCGTCAACGAGGTGCTCTCGCGGCCGGTGTTGCCGGGCCTCGACACCGTCGAAATCGCCAATCCCACGGCATCGTCGGTGGACATCAGCGGCTGGTTTCTGACTGACGACGCGGGCACGCCCATGAAGTTCCGCTTCCCTCCCGGCACGGTGATTCCCGCCGGTGGTTTCATCGCGGTTGATGAGACGCAGTTTAATCCCACGCCAGGCACGAACAACAGTTTCGCCTTCGGGATGCGCGGCGACGGCGTGTTTCTTTTCTCCGGCAACGCGAATACGAACCTCACCGGCCACAGCCACGGCTTTGTGTTCGATGGCGCGGCGGAGGGTGTCAGTTTTGGCCGTCATGTGAACAGCGCGGGTGAGGAGCAATTCCCGGCGCAGATCGCGACCTCTTTTGGCTCCGCCAATGCCGGGCCACGCTTCGGTCCGGTGGTCATCAACGAGGTTCATTACCATCCGGCCATTGAACACGACGAGTTCATCGAGTTGCGCAACATTACCGCGTCGCCGGTGCCGTTGTTTGATCCGGCCTTTCCGAGCAACACCTGGCGCATCAATGGCGCGGACTTCTCGTTCCCGACCAACGTCACGCTCGATTCGGGCGGCTACGCCATTGTCACGGTTCTCACTGCCGCCGTGTTTCGCGCGAAGTACGCCATCCCGGCGCACATTCCGATCTTCGGTCCGATGAACGGCGATTTGCAGGACAGCGGCGAACGGCTTGAATTGCAGCGTCCCGAGACGCCTGACACCAACGGCGTTTTGTGGGTCACCGTCGATGCCGTCCGTTACAACGACAAGGCGCCGTGGCCTTCCGCCGCGGACGGCGAGGGCGCGTCGCTGCAACGGCTGGTCTCGTCGGGTTACGGCGATGAACCCACGAACTGGTTTGCCAGCGGCATCACGCCTGGCGCGCAGAACGCCTGGAGCCAGCCGCCTTTCGCGGCCATCACCTCGCCGGTGAACGGCGCACTGCTTTACGCCTCGAATTCCCTGACGCTGTTCGTGGCGGTGTCCGACGCCGACGGCTTCGTGACGCGCGTCGAGTATTTCAACGGCGGGACGAAGCTCGGCGAGTCCACCAACGCGCCGTTCAGCTTCGTATGGACGAATCCGCCGATTGGCACGCACACGCTCACCGCGCGGGCGCGGGATAACGGGTTTAATTTCTCCGAGTCGGCGCCCGTGGTTTTCACCTTGCGCGCCATGGTGTTCACGAATTTCCCCATTGTCGCCGCCGGCTCCAGTTGGCGTTTCAATGACAAGGGGCTGAATCTCAGCAACAGTTGGATTGCGCTGGCTTACGATGACAGCAGTTGGTCGAACGGAGTGGCGCAACTCGGGTTCGGAGACGGTGATGAGGCCACGACCGTAAAGAGCAACCGGCAGATCACCACCTATTTCCGGCGCGTGTTCGTGAACCCGTCGCCGTCACCACTCACCGCCGTGACATTGCGTGTGTTGCGCGACGACGGTGTGATCGTCTGGCTGAACGGCGCGATAGTGCTGCGCGACAACCTTCCCGCCGGGTCGATTGCCTACAACACGGCCGCGTCGTCCTCGCTCGCCGCGCCGGCGGAGAACACATTCCTTCAGAGCAATCTTGCGCCGGGTCTCGTGCTCGCCGGCACCAACATTCTCGCCGTCGAGATTCACAATCGCACCGCGACCGACAACGACATTGGATTCGACCTCGAACTGCTCGGCACTGTCCTGCAGCCCGATTCGCAGATGGCATTCTGGGCGACCAATGGGCAGTGGATGCTCCGCTGGTCCGCGCTGGCTCCCGCGAGCCGGCTTGAAGAAACCACCAACCTCGCCCCGCCAGCGGTCTGGACGACGGCCACCAACGGAGCGGTTGGCGACGGTTACTGGTGGAGCTTGTCGGTCACCAATCCCGGCACCGGGCACCGGTTCTTCCGTTTGCGTCCGTGAGGTGATTGGGAAAATTCGCCGCTGATTTTGGGCGGCCCGGCGGCGCTTCTGGGCGGAAAAGGGGCGGAAAAAAGGTGCCAAACCGATCCCTCCGTGCTGCGGGGTCCGAAAAACGGTGGCGAGTGTCGGAAACCAGCGGCCTGGCCGGCCGGTTCACCGAAGCTGCCCGCCTTGGGCATTCTCCCGGTTCTGACCAAGCCCGGCCCATCTTCCCGGTCACGATTGAGACGCCATTTACGCCGGAAATCTACCGGTTCGGCCATTTTTGAGGAAAAGGAAGCCTCAATCCACCGCAGAGAAGGCTACTTTAGCCCGAATTCCGAAGTTGAAACCGCTAATCGACGCTGGTGGGTTGGGGTTGTGTTGCC
>CAYQWK010000289.1:0-8161 GCA_964420805.1 uncultured Bifidobacteriaceae bacterium
GTGTTGCAGGCCACGCCCAACACCCGGCCCTTGCCGAACGGCATCATTGCCACCACCGCCACGCCACGGTCGCCGGCGCGCGCCTCCATCAACGCGGTGGCGCCCAGCTTGAGCGCCCCCACCGGATTCAGGCTCTCGATGGTTGCGCCCTGCCGGACGAGCAAATCCTCGACGCCGCTCATCACCGGGTGGCCCGTCGCGGCGGGCGGCGTCTTCACGACGAACGTGCCGGCGGCAGGCTCACCCTCGGCATCGTTGATCTGCCACGGCATCACGGCGGCCAGCGGTGTTGGCGCGTAACCGCCGCGGCCGAACGACTTCTCTCCACCCAGCAACACCAGCGCGCCGCCGTTCTCGACGTATTTCACCAGCGCGGTCAGTTGCGCCGCCGACCATTCCTCCGCCGGGAACGAGCCGAGAATGATGCACTCGTAAAGGCCCAGCGTTTTCTCGTTCGCCGGGAAGCCAGCCTCCAGTTCCTCGTCGCCGGCCAGGCGGTCCCCCTGCAACGTGAACCGTTCGCTCAACGTGCGGAAAAGGGCCGTGAATGCTATGCCGGGGTCCCGCGCCAGCTCGCCGCGCAACATCTTGAAATCCATACCCAGCTCGCGCGTGAAGTAGAGCACATGCAACGATTTCTTCCGCACCTCGATGGCGAAGGTCCGCGCGTTGTTCAGGCTTGAAAGCTCACCGTTCAACGCATCCGCCACCACGCGATGACGCCGCAGCCCCAGCTCCTTGTTCGGCAACGCGAACTGCACGCGTGCCCGCTGGTTCGCAAGCGAGACGGTCTTCGTCTCAACCGGGGTCCACTTGCCGGCGCGTTCCTCCTCGATCGATACGGCCACGCGGCCGAGCTTCGCCGCGAATCCGCCGCCGCCACCCGTGCGCGCGAGCAGGTCCACGTTCACCTCGGTCTCCACGTCTTTCTCCGCCGTCGCCGGAACCTCCACGGCGGCTATGGCGACATCGTTCCAGGACTCGGGATTCGCGCCAAACCCGAGCGCATGAAGCGGCACCGGCGGAAGCAGCGGGTTGACGGCCGGATCATCGCCGCCATCAGTGAACAACACCGCGCCAAGGCACGCGGAAATGTCCTTGCGCTCGCCAAGGGCGACAAGCGCGCCGCCGAGGTCCGTGGCGCGCACGGGATCTGGGCGCGCCTTGTCATTCGCCCCGCGCAGCGCGGTGTCGAACTCCATCGTCTCAATGCTGATCCCGGTGGGCAGTTCATTGCGCAGGCGTTCGAGCGCCAGTTTCGCGCGCGCGGCCCGCGGGGACTTTCCATCGTCCGCCACGTCCATGGACGACGAGGAGTCCAGCAGCGCGAGCAGTTTTCCGCGCGCCGGCTCATGCGTCTCGACCGTCCAGACCGGCTCGAAGATCGCGAGCAACAGCAGGAGCAGCACGAGCACCTTGGGCGCGAGCAGCACCCGCGCGCGCGGGGCGTCCATGCGCGTCAACATCCGCCGCCGGACCAGCCAGACCCACGCCGCCGCCGCGAGAATCAACAGCCCGCACCACAGCGGACCGAGATGCGGCCGCCACTCCATGAGCGCGAACGGGAAAGGGAGGGTCATCGGTAAGCAGATAAGAGAAACGCGCAGCCAACCCCGGCAATGACGCCGTAGGTGGCAAGGATGGCCATTCCAAAGGCGATGCCGCGCCGGATCATCTCGGCGGTATTGGCGCTGTAGAGTTTTGCCAGCACGAAACCCGCGCCAAATCCGCCGCCCAAGATTCCGCCCACAAGACCGATGAGCCCGAAACGTCCGATCATCGGTCCCATGCGTACGCCAAGGAACTTTGGTATCAGCGCCGGCCCGGCAATGGCCAGCACGGGCGTGCTCAGGAAGAGCAGCCAGAACGTCCACCACAGCAGCTTACGATGCGCATCCGGCGGACGCGGCGTTTCTGGCGGCATGGAGTCCATGCGCCGGATGATGCCACGCGGGGAGAAATCGTCGAGCGCGGCGTCGGGCCGGCTCAAAGTTGCATCTCAGTTTCTTGCAGCATACGCACTTCTTGATGATGGAACCCATCGCGCTTCGACGAGTGCGCCGGGTCCAGCGCCGCAACGGACGGCTTCACGCCCTCCTTTCCGTCCGCTCTGCGCGGACGGGGTTGTTGCAGCGCGACAACCACTACCTGCAAGAAAGTGCGATGCGCCCCCGGCTCAATTCACCAACTGGTACCAGTTGTCACGCTGGCGCGGTTCGTAGCCGAGTTCCGAAATGAGGCGGCGCATGTCATCGACTGTCATGCGGAAGGTTGCGCCGGCCTGGCTGACGACGTTTTCCTCGATCATGATGCTGCCGAGGTCGTTCGCGCCGTGCTTCAACGCCACCTGGCCGATGTCGAGGCCCTGCGTCACCCACGAGCTTTGCACGTTGCGGAAGTTGTCGAGGTAGATGCGGCTGAGGGCCTGCATCCGCAGGTATTCGTGCGCGCCGACGGTTGGAGCCTTGAGCATCGTGTTCTCGGCCTGGAAGGTCCACGCGATGAACGCCGTGAATCCGGTGCCGCCGTAACGCCGCGATTTGTCCTGCTGCGCACGCAGGCGTTCAAGGTGTTCGATTCGGTCGTCGAGCGTCTCGACATGACCGAACATCATCGTGGCGCTCGACGAAAGGCCAAGACGATGCGCGGTGTCCATCACGCTGATCCAGTCGTCGCTCATGGCCTTGAGCGGAGAGATGCGTTTGCGGACGCGGTCCACGAGAATTTCGCCGCCGCCGCCGGGGATCGAGCCAAGGCCGGCCTTCACGAAGTCACGGATGATCGTCTCGACGGGTTCGTTGAAGACTTCCTGGAAATGAATGAACTCGCTGGGGCTGAACCCGTGGATGTTGACCTGCGGGAACTTCGCCTTCATGTGCGCGAGCAGGTCGAGATACCACTGCTTGGTCAGCTTGGGATGATGCCCGCCCTGCATCAAAATCTGCGTGCCACCCAGCGCGATGGTCTCCTCGATCTTCTGGTCCATCTCCGCCTCGGTGATGACGTAGGAATCTGCGTCCTTCTCCGTGCGGTAGAACGCACAGAACTTGCAATACACGTTGCAGACGTTCGTGTAGTTGACGTTGCGGTCGATGATGTAGGTGACGATGTCGTTCCCGCGCCCGGCGAAGTCGTCCTTCTTTGCGAGCTGTCGGCGGTGGTCGGCCAGGGCACCGAGTTCCTCCAGCGAAAGCCCGTAAAGCCGCCGCGCGTCCGCTGCGTCAATGCGCGCGCCATCCCAGGTCCGCTGGAGCAGATCGTCGAGTGATGCGTCTCGAATCATGACGGTGGCAATTCAGTTTCATTGTCTTACGAATCACCGCCCCGGCGGGATTCGGAACGTAACCAATGAAACAGTAACGATTCGGCCTTCAGCCGCCAATCTGCGCCTTGTAGGCGTCCGGCGTGAGCAGACTGTTCAGTTCGTTCGCGTCGGCAAGTTTCACCTGGAAGAACCAGCCGTCGCCGTAGGGCTTGTCGTTGGCGAGTCCCGGGTTGTCCACCACGGGCTGGTTGATGGCCACGACTTCGCCGGAAACCGGCGTGTAGATGTCGCTGGCCGTCTTCACGGATTCGACCACGGCGCAGGTTTCGCCGGCCTTCAACTGGCGGCCGACCTTGGGTAGTTCGACGAAGACGATGTCGGTCAACTCGTGCTGAGCGTGGTCGGTGATGCCCACCGTGGCCACGCCGCCGCTGACGCGGACCCATTCGTGCGACTTCGCGTATTTCAAATCACCGGGAACATTTGCGCTCATAAAAATTGTGGCGGGAGATTACGCGGGCGGACGGAGATTGCCACAGGAAGTTTTCCGGCAAGGCTCACGAACGCTTGGAACCGCCTCCCGCCTCGACCGCGAGCAGCTTTCGCTTCCAATCCAGTCCGCCGGAAAAGCCGCCCATTCCGCCGCCCGTGGCAACGACGCGATGGCAGGGCACGAGGACCGGTATCGGGTTCGCCCCGCAGGCACCGCCCACGGCGCGGGTGGCGCGGGCGGCGCCGAGTTGCACCGCCACTTGCGCGTAGGTGAGCGTCTTGCCTGGCGGTATGCGGAGCAAAACTGTCCAGACGCGCCGGCGAAATTCCGTGGCACCAGTCCAGTCGAGCGGGGGCAACTGCCGTGGTGCCTGGCCGGATAGCACGGCCTCAAGCGCATCGCGGGTCAGGCGGACCAGCCGCGCGAGATCGTCATCGGGCCGCACGGCAGGTTGCGCCGCCCGCCGGGCTGATGGGAAATCCAAGGCGGCGATTCCGCGTTCCGTGAACGTCGCGGTAAAGGTGCCGGCGCTGGTCTGGATGGGAACGGTCAGAGGGCTATCCTTCATCAGGCACGATTTTCAACGACCAACGCATGGCTATGCCGCGCCATCACGACTCCCCTTCTTTTGTGCATCTTCTGCGGCTTTCAGCTTGGCGTCATACTTCCGGAAAATGCTCTGGAAGTCTCTCGACCACTTGCCACCCTCGACGACGATGTAGCCCAACCGGCCGAGGACAAGCGCATAGGCTACGAAGCCAAGTGCAGCATCCTCCCGAACGGCTGCCAAGATAAGGCACCCGATGGATGCTGTAACGACGATGATGTCGTAAACGGTCATTCGTCTGGCAGCAGAAAGGTCGCGGTCACGATAGTAGCTCAGAATGAACTGTTCGCGGTCGGTGAACTCGTTGGGGTCGGTTTCTGGCATGGCGTGCAAAGTGGCCTACCAGTGCGATCGGCTGGCCGGCACATGGTCTATTTCCCACCGAGATCGAGGCAGCGCAGCGAGTGTCCGTTCTGCAACCCGTCGCGGACATAGAGTTTGCCGTCGGCGTAGGCGGGATGGCTCCAGGTCTTGCCGCAGGCCTGCCGGCGGGCCAGTTCGGTGTATTTCGCCGGATTCGCCGCGATCAACACGAGTTGGCCGTCGTAGGTGAGAATGAGCAACGACTTGCCGACGGCGATGGTCGAGGCGTAATCGGTCTGGTCCTTGCCGATGCCGAAGCCGCCTTGCGTCCATTTCGTCACGCCCGTCTTCGCGTCCACGCACACGTAGTCCTTGGTGCGAATGGGGCCGTAGGAATAAAGGTGGCCGTCCACCAGCACCGGCGTCGCGAGGTTCACGGTGAGCGGCTTGTTGAGCCATTGCTCGGTGGCGGTGAAGGCGTCGCCATCCTTCGCAATTCTCGAAGCCACCATGCCGATGGTTTGTGAGTTCACGGAAACAAGGTCGCCGTTGACGATGGGCGTGGCGGCGTGGCGCTTGGCACCGGTGCGGTACGGCACGCGCCAGAGCTGCCTGCCGGTCTGGAGGTCCAGCCCGGCCAGCGCGTCGGCGGTGAACGCGACCAGTTGCCGCGTGCCCGCCAGGGTCGCGACGAGGAAGGACGAGTAGGCGGCCTCGTCATTGAGGGATTTCCACACCGTCTTGCCGGTGAGCTTGTCGAGGCAGACCACGCTCGCGCCGCGCGCGCCCACCGGGATGTAAACATGGTCTCCGTCCACCACCCCGCTGCCGTTGTTTCCGCGCCGGGAGGCCGTTCCGTCATTCGCCTTGCTGCCTTGGAATGCGATGCCGAAATCCTTGAAGGAAACTCCCCAACGCACCTTGCCGTCCGCGAAATTCAGGCAGCGGAACTCGCCATTGATCGACTGCACGTAAACGCGATCGCCATCCACGAACGGCGTGCTGCGTGGGCCGGTGCCCCATTCATCCCCCGCCGCGTCGGCAATGGGCGCACTCCAGATTTCCTTTCCGGTGGCGGCGTCAATGCGGTGGGCGACCTCTTTCTTGTCCTGCTCATCGAGGTAAATCACGGATCCGGCGCTGACTACTGGCGACGAGAAACCCGGGCCGGTGTCGATCTTCCAGGCAGGTTTCAGGTCCTTAGGCAGCGTGAGCAGCGTGGCTCCCGGCGCGTGGCCGTCGCGGTTGGGGCCACGCCATTGCGGCCAGTCCGCAGCCGTCAGGCCCGCCGACAAGGCGCAGGCCAGGAGCGCGAATGACAAACGGCGAAAGACGAATGACGCATGACGAAGCCGCCCGCGCGCGGAGCATCCGGATTCCTGGTCATTCGTCCTTCGGCATTCGTCATTGGTGTTCATGAAATTGGTATGCGGCGTGCCGGGCGCCACCGCTCGACTCACCATTCGCCGTCCGCGATGGCAGAAGCGACGTTGTGGGCGAGTTCCTCGGCCAGCAGCGGCAACGCCTGGCGCTCGGCGCTGGCCTGGTCGTTGCCAACGCGGACGGTGGTGCGGCCCTGAAACTCGCGGTTCACGATGTTCCGGCCCGTCACCCGGTCAAACGCGCGGACATGGGCGAACAATTGGATGTTGTAATCCCGCACCGTCAGCGTGTCGCCACGCTGAAAGGTCAGGCCCTGCCGGTGATAACGCCTGATGGTGGTGGTCACGACCACGTCACCCTCGCCGCTGGTGCGCAGCCGGAAGGTGCCGTCGCGCTGGATCTGCTTCCGCAACGCGTGGGAGAAGGCATCGCTGACCCGTGGTTCGAGCGTCTCGTTTTGCGGCGGTAGAATCTGGATGCTGCGTGAGCCGGCCTCGAGCCCGTTGCTCGGGCCGAGCTTGTAGCCAGCGCAACCCGCCAGCAGCAGCGGCAACACGGCGAGCGGGATAAGCCGGCGCAGGTTCATTTCGGGGCCTCGGTGCGCTTCTTGATCTCCTCAATCCGCTTGCGGGCCAGGTCCGCGTAGGACGAGCTGGGATCCTTCAGCAGCACCTCGTTGTAATAGATCAATGCCGCGCTCCACTTGCCGCGCTTCTCGTAGAATTTCGCGGTCTCAAAACTCCCGCGCGCCTGCTCGGTCCGCAGCGCGTCGATCTTCTTCTGCGATTCGCTGATCCGCTTGTCGTCCGGATGCAACGTGGCGAAATCACTAAAGGTGGCGATGGCTCTCGACGCCACGGTCTGGTCGTACTCCGAGGTCTTCGCCTCCTTGTAATAGGCCAGGCCCGCCTTGTACATCGCGTCGCTGGCGATCTTCTCGCGGTCCGCGTAACGATCCGCCGCGCGTTCATACGCCTTCACCGCCTGCGGATAATCCGACTGCTTCTCCCGCGCCGCGCCGATGTTCATTTGCGCCAGCGGGCCGACATCGCTGTACGGCCCGTTCTTGATGACCTTCTCGTACATCTCGGCGGTCCGGTCCATTGAGGGCGGCGTGGGAATGTAACCCCAGAGGCGGCCCCACTGACCGTCGAGGAAGCGGTTGGCGATCTCGAACTGGCGGGTGAGCACCTCGTTGGCGTTCGTGATGCGCGGGTATTTCTCCAGCAGCGTCTGATATTGCTTGAACGCCTTTTCATCCTGCTGTTTGGCCTCGTAACACCGCCCCACGAGATACTGGGCCTGCGGCGCGTAATCCGAGAACGGCCAGGAGTTCACTGTTCGTCGCGCGGCCTTGAGCGCGAGATCGAAATCCTTTTTCCCGAACGCCTCCTCCGCCACCGCGAGCTGGTCCTTGGCGCGTCCGCGCGTCCACGAACCGGTCTCGCCCGGCGACTCATAAGTCCAGCCTTCGCCCGGCTTGTAGATGAGCGGGGCGAACGAACGCGGGGCAAACGCCAGCAGCGCAACGACTGCACAGGCGAATTGGATAAGGCGACGAATCACGCGCGGGATTTAAGCCGCAAACACCGGGCGAGCAAACGGAAAAAGCGGGCCTCACCGCCCGCGGTTGCAACTCGTCTTCCTGCCGGCGGCGATTGCCAAGCTGTCCGCCTCCCCAGTCTTGCTACGGAGGACGGGCGACCACCCCTTCTGCGCAGAGCGGATGGAACGGTCTGGCGGCCCGCATTCAATACCTGGCCGTTCCGGCTGCGACTAACGCCTCCCGCTGGCGTATCAACAGTGCGGACGGCCGTGATGTTTCACGTCCCACCCGAAATAGTTGCCGAACGCCTCCGCCAAAATCTCCGCCGAGTGCGATTGCGTCATGACGACGTGATGCTCGAAACCGTTTTCGCAGACGTGGCGCAGTACGCGTTGCAAATTCGGCACTTTGGCCACCGCGCGGTTGCCGAAGGTGTCGAGTTTGTCGTTCGTGAGTTCACCCTCGCCGACGTAGCAACGGATTCTGCCCTCGGCATCGGCCGTGGTGATCCGGCCGTACGTCAGCGGGCCGGCGGTCGTGCGGCCGTCGAGCGCGCCGTAGGTG
>CAYQWK010000290.1:0-5540 GCA_964420805.1 uncultured Bifidobacteriaceae bacterium
GCGGTACGTCTCGCCCACCTTGTTGATGCGTTCCTCGCTCTACACGATGTCGCTGCGTTAATCCTGCGAGGAGACCCAGAGCCGCAGGATTTCCGCGCCGTTTTTCTTCACGTAGGATTCGGCTGTCTGGGGCTTCTCGTAGCCGGACTGCTTGCTCTTGGAGATTTTCTCGCGGTCGGCATCGACCATGAAACCGTGGGTGAGCACGGTCCGGTAAGGCGCCGCGCCGTTGCCGGCCAGCGAGAGCAACAGCGAGGATTGGAACCAGCCGCGATGCTGGTCCGAACCTTCGAGATACACGTCGGCCTGCCAGTCGAATGCGGAATGCGGAGTGCGGGATGCGGAATGGGAAAGCTCCGGGCGGCGCATCAGCACCGAGCGGCTGGAACTGCCGGAGTCGATCCACACGTCGAGCGTGTCCTGCGACTTGGCAGCGGCCTCGGGGCCGGACCAGTTCGCCGGCCGCACCAGCGACCAAAGCTCGGCGGCCGGTTTCTCGAACCACACGTTCGAGCCATGCTGCTCGACGAGCGCGGCGACATTGCGGACCACGGCGGCGTCGAGGATCGGGCTGCCCTGCGCGTCGTAGAACGCCGGGATGGGCACGCCCCAGGTGCGTTGACGCGAGATGCACCAGTCGGGGCGGGATTCAACCGCGCCCTTGATGCGGTTCACGCCCCAGTCGGGAACCCATTTCACGCGGTCGATCTCAGCCAGCGCCTGGCCGCGAAATCCGGCGTGGTCGATCTTGATGAACCATTGGTCCATGGCGCGGAAAATGACCGGCGTTTTGCTGCGCCAGCAGAAGGGATAGCTGTGCGCGTACGGCTCGGAGTGAACCAGCCGTTCCTTCTCGCGCAGCAAGGCCAGCACGGCCTCGTTCGCCTCGCTCTTGCCGTCGCCCTTTTCAAGGATGGATTTGCCGATGAGTTCCGCGCCGATCTGCTGGTCGAGCGGCAGATCGTTGTTGGTGGCAAGCCGGCCATCGTCATCGACCGGCGAATAGATGGGCAATCCCACCTGGCGGCCGAGGTTGTAGTCCTCCATGCCGTGGCCCGGCGCGACGTGAACGAAGCCGGTGCCGGTGTCGTTGGTCACGAACGTGTCGCCGGCGAAGAGCTTGCCGATGCGGTTGCAGAACGGGTGTTCGTATTCGCAGCCGGCGAGTTCCGCGCCCTCGATTGAGCGAACGATCTGGTAATCCCAACCGCATTTTTCCGCCAGCGCGCCGAGCAACATGGTGGAGACGATGTAACTCTCACCGGTGGTTCCCACGTGAACGAGCGAGTAGCTGAAGGTGGAATTGAATGCGACGGCGAGATTCGCGGGAAGCGTCCACGGCGTGGTGGTCCAGATGAGGATGAAGGTGTTCGGTTCACCCTTCACGCGGAACTTCACGAACACGCTCGGGCTGATGTGCTCCTGGTATTCGACCTCCGCCTCGGCGAGCGCGGTCCGGCACGGGATGCTCCAATACACCGGCTTCTTGCCACGATACACGAAGCCCTTCTCAACGATGTCCGCGAACAGACGCAACTCGTCGGCCTCGTATTCCTTGTTCAACGTGAGATACGGATTCTCCCAATCACCCAGAACCCCCAACCGCTTGAACTGCGTGCGCTGGATGTCGATGTATTTGCGCGCGTAGGCGTCGCAAGCGTTGCGGATGATGGCAGCGTCGAAGGTCGTCGCGCCACCAGCGGCTGCACCAGCCTTGCGGAGTTCCTGCGAGACTTTGTGTTCGATGGGCAAGCCGTGGCAGTCCCAGCCCGGCACATACGGCGCGCTGAAACCCCGCGCCGACTTGTACTTCACCACGATGTCCTTGAGGATCTTGTTCAACGCGGTGCCGATGTGGACATCGCCATTGGCGAAGGGCGGGCCGTCGTGCAGGACAAATTTCTTTGCGCTGGCACGGGCGGTTTGAATGCGTCCGTAAAGCCCGGCCTGCTCCCATTTCTGGAGGCGCTGCGGTTCGCGCGCGACGAGGTCGGCCTTCATCGGGAAGTCCGTGCGCGGCAGGTTCAAGGTGTTCTTGTAGTCCATCGAAACGAGCCGGGAGTTTTCCGGCTCGCAGGCTGCGGCGCAACGAGTTTTCTGCCCGCCAAAGGCAATGAACCCGCTGTCTTGTTGACCGGCATCCAAAGCCATACCTACGCTCCGCCCATGCTCCAACGCTGTGGCAAATGGATCGTGACGTTGATTCCGGCAGTGCCCGCCCTCATCGCGGTGATGCCGGCGGCGGCGTGCGATTTGTGCGCGGTTTATAATGTCACCGCGGCCCGGGGCGTGGCTGATCCGGGGTTCACGGCGGGCGTGGCCGGGCAGTTCACACGGTTCGAGACATTGCAACGCGACGGCAAACGCATCGCCGACCCGGCGCATCAGCGGATGAACAGCGCCATCTCGCAGGTGTTCGCGAGCTACAACATCAACACGCGCGTCGGCGTGCAGTTCAACCTCCCGGTGATTGACCGGGAATTCCGCCGGGCCGACGGATTCAAGATCGACCGCGGCTCCGAATCCGGCTTGGGCGACATCTCCCTGGTGGGAACGGTTGTGCCGGTGCGCTGGGAGGAAATGAACGCGACATTCACCTGGAGCGTGTTCGGCGGGGTTAAGTTCCCAACTGGCGACAGCCGCCGCATTCGGGAAGAAGCCGCGCACAACGGACATCACGAGGCGATGCGCGGAATCCGTGGCCCGACGTTGCACCACGAAGATGGCGAAGAGGAGGGATGGCCCAGCGGCGTGCATGGGCACGACCTGGCACTCGGCTCAGGCTCGTTCGATGGCATTGTGGGCAGCGGCGTGTTCACGCGGTGGGAAAGGCTGTTCCTCAACGCCAGCTTCCAATACGCCATCCGTTCCGTGGGTGATTACCACTATCGCTACGCCGACGACCTCACGTGGATCGGCGGCCCCGGTGTTTTCATCCTGATGAGCGAAAAAACCACCCTCGCGCTTCAGGCCGTCGTGTCTGGCGAGGACAAGGGACTTGATGAATTCCACGGCAAATCCGCGACGGACACGGGGATCACCAGCGTGTTTCTCGGGCCGCAGTTGAACGTCACCTTCACCGACCGCCTCGGCGCGCAACTCGGCGCGGACTTCCCGGTGCTGCTCGACAACACGGCGGTGCAACTGGTTCCCGACTGGCGTCTGCGCGCGGCCGTCAGCGTGCGGTTTTAGACTCCGCGTCCAGGCGGCTGACCAGCCAGCGGTGTTTGCCCCGCGCGGTCTTCTCAGTCTCAGCAACCTCGCGCAGCACAAGATCGAAGTCGTCACCCAGTTTGCGGCGGATGCCTTCCTCGATGTGGCGCAAGCGGGAACGATGGAACTTCGCGCCGGGCACGTAGCGAAATTCCGCGCGCCCCGGCTCCTCCTGAAAGAACTGCACCGCGTAAAGGTCGTCGAAGATCGCATCGTGCATGTTGAAGGCGGTGAGCGAAATCCGCCGGCCGGTGCGGCTGACCAGGAACTCCTGCTCGCGCCCGGAAATCTCGGAGACGGCCGGCCACGGAAATTCCAACCGCGTGTCCGCCACCGGGTCCGCGAGCTTCACGTAATCGCCGGTGCGATACCGGACCAGCGGCATGGCGAAGTTGTGGAATGACGTGCCGATTACCTCGCGAAATCCCTCGGCATCCGGTTCGCCGAACTCGACGTGTCCGTAGGTCGGCCAGAAATAGAACAACTCGGACTCCCGACCCTCGCCCGCGAGCACGACGCGTTCGGAATGGCCATACCACCGATAAACGCGGGCCTTGAAGGTTCGTTCCAGCAATCGCTTTTGCGGCAGCGTGAGCCGTTCCGAGCCGCAAAGCACGCAGCGCAGCGGCAGCCGCCAAGACTGACCGGCGCGTTCCAGGAACTCCGCCAGTTGCAACGCGGCGCTCGGATAAGCGTGCAGAATGTCGGGGCGAAATTTCTCCAGCTCTTCGAGATATTCAGCGAGGCGCGGCTCGGTGAGATGGTAGGAGGAAAGCATCAGCCAGTCGCGCGTGGCATCGTAGCTGGCGATGCGCCCGCCGGCCTTGTCGCTGGTGACATGCCCGCGAATGACGGCGAGCCGCGCGCCGTTCTCGTACCCCGCCCGCCGCCATTGCGCTTCGAGAAATGCCTGTTCCTTGGGCCGGCTCACGCCCTTTTGCAGATAAAATCCCACCGGCACTCCGGTGGAGCCACCCGTGGTGATGTAAAGCCGGGCGCTGGCCGGCAGCGCGGTCGAGACCAGCTGCGGAAGGTGGTCGATGAGGTCGCGCTTCTCCAGAAACGGCGCGCGGCGCAGGTCGTCGAACTCGCGCAATTCCTCCGGTCGAAACTGCGCACGGGCGAAACGTTCCTGATATAGCGGGCAGTAATTCCCGGCCTGGATGAGCGTGGCGCGAAGCTGCTTGAACTGATACCGCTGGATTTCCTCGATGGACCATTCCTCGCATTCGCGCGCGGCCCGCTCGAACTCGGCGAACTTGGCCCCCAGGCGGAACCGGCGGGGAATCATCCGGTAGGCGGTGCCGGCGGTCCGTTTGAGGCCGACGGGCAGCCGCTCATAAACGGACAGAAGCGGATAGAGGCGGTCCTCGAGACTCATGCGGCGTTCACGCAGGGAACGTCTGGCGCGGTGGATTTCATCGGGCGCACCTTCCGGGAAGCGATAATTCCTTGCAAAGAAAAACAACTGTCGCGAGCGTCCCGCGCATCGTGTCAAAAGCCCAACGCCTCTCCACGCGACCGCGCGCACATCCCGGACCGCGGCACGAGCCGCCCCCGGGCGGCCGTCCCCTGCCCGCATGAATTTCGCCGAGTTGCGCTTCTGGGGGCTGCTTGGAGCGGGGCTGTCGGTGATTCTTCTGCTCCGCTTCATGGTGGCGCGGCTGCGTCCGCAATCGCTCGCATTGGCTGATCGCTGCGGGCTGTTGCTGCTGGGCTGGTCACTGCTGCTGGCAGTGGGATGGCTGACGTTTGTGATCTTCCTTACGGTAAAGATCAGCAGCTACTTCGGCTTGAAATGGATTCTGGGCCGGGCGCGCGGAAGGCGGCGCTATCTGGCGGTGTTGATTCCGTGGGTGATGGCTCCGCTGTTTTACTACAAATATTCACGGTTCATCGGGAACGAAGTGCTGGGGTTGCACTGGGACACCTGGCGGGACGTGGTGATTCCGGTGGGCATCTCATTCTACACGTTCCAGGCGGTGGCGTTCCTCGTGGATACGCTGGCCTTCAAAGAGCCGCTGCCGCGCTTTCTCGACTTCATGAACTTCGCCGGGTTCTTCCCGCAAATCGTCGCCGGCCCCATCGAACGCCGGCGCGATCTGCTGCCGCAAATGGAGTCCTTCCGCTGGCGCTGGAATGCGGCGGACATTGATGACGGTGTGTCGTGGATCGTCGTGGGCTTGTTCCTGAAAATGGGCCTGGCGGACAACTTGGCGGCCTATTTCAACGGCTCCTCGACGACCAATCCGTTCCTGATCTGGATGGCGAATGTCGTGTTCGGGCTGCAGGAGGGCCCCGGCCGGGGCTGGGACACGCCGGCCGTG
>CAYQWK010000290.1:5550-8152 GCA_964420805.1 uncultured Bifidobacteriaceae bacterium
CGATTGGAATCGCGCGCTGCCTCGGCGTGAAGCTGACGCTGAACTTCGCCAGCCCGTACTGCTCGCGAAACATCGGCGAATTCTGGCGGCGCTGGCACATCACGTTGAGCCAGTGGTTCCGCGATTACGTCTATGTGCCCTTGGGCGGAAACCGGACGCAGCTATGGTGGTTCAACGCGATGCTGGTGTTCGTGGTTTCCGGCATCTGGCACGGCGCGGGTTGGAACTTCATACTCTGGGGCGCGCTCAACGGGCTTTACCTGATCGTGCTCCGCCTGACCGCACCCCGTCTGAGAATTCCGGACGCGCTGGCGTGGTTCCTGACCATGTTGGGAACGTTCGTGGCGTGGCTTTGCTTTTACGAAACGCGGACCGGCGTGCTGATGCAGAAGCTCCGCACCGTGCTCAATCCGGCGAGCTACAACCCGGCGGCGCTGCGCGAGATGGTGTCGGCTTACGCCACAACCGGCGGTTACGTGCTGGCGTGCTTCCTCGGGCTGGCCGCGGTTGAACTGCTTCTCGAATGGCGTTCCGTGCGCAAGCATGACGCGCCGTTCCACTTGTTGCGCCGGCCGGGCGTTCTCGCCGTGCTGGTGGTGCTGACGGTGCTGCTGGCACCGGGAAAGAACAATGCCTTCATCTATTTCGCATTCTAAATCGCGGTGGCCCCGCCTGACTCTGGCCCTGCTTGTGACCGCGATGTTGGCCTGGGGGCTCGGCGCGTTGTTCACTATCCGATGGAGCCCGGAAATCCGCTTCTTCAAGGCGTCATACGCGGTGAAATCAGCATGGGCCGCGGAGATCGCACAGGCGCATTCCAACAAGACAGTGTTCTTCGGTGGATCAAGCTGTGATTTCTCCATCGCGCCGAACCGGATGCTTGAGACACACGGGATGCCCGCGGTCAACATGGGCCTTGGCGCGGGCATGGGTCCGGTGGTGCTGACTCGCTGCGCCATGCAACACACGCGCCCCGGTGACACCCTGGTGATCGCCCTTGAGCCGGGCCTGTTGCTCGAATCGTCCGAGTCCGTCGCCACCGGCGTGCATTTCAGTTACGCGGCCGGCCATCGGGAATGGCTGGTTCCGTTTCCCGGACAGGCGCCGTACCACCAAGCCCGCGCGCTTATCGAACTCCGGCCCGGCGGCCGCCCGCTGTTCACCCTGGCGGCGAAGCTGGCCGGCCGGAAGCCGCTCTTCCGTTACCAAATCGAGGACACGCATCGCAGCGGATGGGGCAAGACGTCGGTGCGCGTCCCTTTGAACACGATTCCCAGCCCCGAGCCGATGTCGCCGGATGGACGCGCGCTCCTGCGCGCCATCGCAGACTGGGGCCGCACCAATCATGTCGCCGTGCTCTACTCGATTCCGCTGGGCTACACGCCGCCGGCTCGCGAAACCGTGCAACGCCGCCAGCACGCCCGCTGGCTGGCCGAGGTCGCCACTCTCGTGCCGGTGTTGAAAGACCCGAAGCTGGGCGTGGACTCGGACGCGCGCAATTTCGCGGACACGGAATACCACCTGGCCGAGGAAGCGACGCTGCGTCGCACGGATGAACTCGCCGCTTTGCTCAAAACGGGGGCGTTCTGGGATCCAGCCGAACTGCGCCGCCTGGGCGAGGAACGGTGAGGCTCACCGCTCCGCCTGTTCGCGGCGCTCGATCGCTCCGGTCCAGCCGAAATGCGGACGGAATTGAAACACCTCGCGCATCGCGTCCAGCCGCCCCGACCACGCCGCCACATTGGAAGCCACCTCGACTTCGCCGGGCTGGAAGGGCACGAAATTCATATCGCGCATCGCAAATCCGTTCTTCAACAGGCGCAACTTCCGCCAATCGAAACCCATCACCGTCGCCCCCGCGCAATCCACCGCCAGCGGATGCGTGCCAGCCAGAATCACGCCGCACGGTGCTGCGTCCGGGGCCATCGGGCCGTTGCCCTCGCCGCCGATGACGCCATCGACCACAGCAAGATAACGCAGCGGCCGCTCGCGCCGGCGGCCTGCGCCGTCGAAGAAGAACAGGCACTTGTTCAGGTCGAGTACCATGCGCCAGCAAGTGTCGTTGCCATGCCAGTTGCCCGAGCGCACCACTTTCTGCGTGTCGCCAAAGAAGACGCGGCCGACCTTCTTCAATGGCACGAACAGCCGCGACAGCGCGGGCCGGTTCTTCAACCAGCGCTTGGCTGTGCCCATCAGCGAGCGTTCCAGCCGCGCCTTCGAGGTCGCGGCGGGAAACTGATCGCCGCCTGTTTCTGGCGTGCCCTCGGTGTGATGCGGCAGCCAGTTCTTGTTCGCGTTGATGCCGACGAGATTCTTCAGCGCGCAGGTCAGGCCCACCTTCTTGTGCGTCTTGAGCTTCGGCAGATTGATCAGCACGTCGGCGTCCATCGGCGTGCGGCACAGGAGATACTCGTGGCTTGTGCCGCGATGACGCGCGTTGGTTTCCGCCATGTCGTACGACGCCCCGTAAAGCTGCCCTTCCCCGCGGAAACCGACGAACTCGCTGGCCTCATTCAATCGCACGTGCGTGCTGCCCAGCGGATCGCCGGGCAGCGAGGTCTTGGACACCGTCACCCCATCAACCGCGTGCCATTCCTCGGGA
>CAYQWK010000291.1:0-8144 GCA_964420805.1 uncultured Bifidobacteriaceae bacterium
ATGCCCCAGCCGCTCTCGGACGCGCCGCCCCACCAGAGATCCTGGTAGTTGGACTCCGAGGCGCGCGAGGCCGTCGTGGGCGAGCACGAGGGCACGGGCGAGGCGAAGTCCTGCCGCACGACGTTCTTCGTGACCGTGCGCCCCTCGTAGGTGTAGGCGAGCTGCGCGCTCGTCGTACCCGAGAAGCGCCACGTCATCGTGCCCACCGGCGTCGCGCTCACGACCTACCGCGACAACTCGACCGAAATCTACAACCCCCGCGCGCAGCGAAGCTGGCTCGAAGTCGTGGAATTCGATTACCCGATGCTGTGGACTAATTCCGCGCGCTCCTTCGGCGGCCTCGGCCCCATCTCGAACAACTTCCTGATTGTCCGCACCTCGCACCAGCTCCAGTACCTCTCGGCCAAGAACGCCAACATCAAGTTCGGCGCGCAATACGGGAACATCGCGGGATTCAGCCTCTCCGAGATGCTGACGGGCACGAACTCGCTGCTCTACCAGTTGCTCACCAACGCGCTCGGCCAGGCGGAGTCCGACGCCATCAACGGCGCCAACGAGGCGATGCAGGACTTCCTGAGCGCCAACCTCGGCACGGTGCTCGACCCGGTGTTCAAGAGCACGATGGACCCGACGCTGGTCAGCTTTTACCGCTACTTCAGTAACGAGTATCACAGCGTCATCGCCACGAACGTGACCACCAACCGGCAGGTGTTGCTCATGGCGCTGGCGACGAACTACATCAACACCTACTTCTGGGGCGGTGGCGGCGGTGTCATCACGAACATCAACAGCATCCTCGTCACCGCCGGCCAGTCCGCCACAAACGGCATCGGCATCCTCAAGCAAATCACTGACGGCCTGGACAAGACGCATCAGGGCCTGACGAACGTTATTCCGTTCCTGGCCGAGGACACGAACGGTGAACGCCAGGTGGTGAAGACGATTTGCGACGCTTACGTAGGCAAAAAGGTTCCGGAGATCGCCACCACACTCGGCGACAAACTGGTGGGATTCATCAAGAAGTACGACGCCGAGTTCGACCAGATCTACATCGCCCTCACCAACATCGACGGCACCGTGGTCACCTTGCGCGCTGAGGTCACCAACACCACTGGCATGCTCCGGGAGATCACCAACAAGCTCGCAACCGCCACCAATGACATCGGCCTCGCCGTCTCGAACGGCATGTGGCTGGTCACCAACTCACTCGCGCAGGCCGAGGTCTCCTACGAAGACCCCTTCACGCTCTACACCGAGGCGGAGTTTGTGGACATGATCCACCGGGCAATAGTCGATGATTTCCTCTCGAAGCAGGTTGCCGCTGAGATCACCGGAATCTTCAAGGAACGCCTCTACGACCTCGACTCGGAGATGCGCGAATCCATCGACAACGCCTTCGGACAGGTGAACGCCATCCTGCGTGACTTCATCGGCGAGGAACTGGCCGAACTCGACAAGGAAATCGCCGGGATGCTGGACGACGTCAACGAGGTCATCGGTGCGGGCAGCATAGACGGCTATGCGCACATCAACGGCGACACGCTCACCGAGGCGCGCATGGACATCAAAGCCCAGCTCAAGGTGCCCGACCCGATGGAACTCCAGGCCTACATCCAGATTCGCGAGTTGAACTCGGACACCGGCGCGGGCTGCTACGGCGCGAGCAGCAGCGCCACCGAGGTGAAGTTCGGCGCCATCGACGTGCCCATCCTCTGGATCAGCACCGGCATGACGGCCAGCGCCGGGATGAAGTTCGCTTTCGACACCAGCAGCGGCGTGAAGCTGATTGGCGTGGCGGGTTCATTCGAACTGGAGGGCGGGCCGAAATTCGAGAGCTTCGAATGCACCTACCTCGGTGCGTCGATCGGCTTCGGGAAATCGGAAAATTATCTCAGCGCGGCGGCGGGGTTGAAGTTCGATTCCTACGCGGCATTCGGAGGATTGTTCTTCGGACGCACCTGCACCATCGACCCGATCAAAATGTGGGATCCGTTCGTGGCGGAGATTCTCGGCGACGGCCAGTTCACCGGTGCCTACGGTTACGCCGAGTGTTCGTTCCCGCTCAACCAGGTCATCGGCGTGCCATCAAGCTGCATGTTCGACATCACCGCGACCGTCGGCCTCGGCGTCGGCTACTTCACCGAAGGCCCGACATACCTCGGCAAGATGAAACTTGGTGCGAGCGGTAAGGTTCTCTGCATCGCGGAAGGTTCCGCGACCATCACCATGGCCGGCGTTAAGAAAGGCGACGACTTCACCTTCAAGGGCCAAGGTATAATCGAAGGCAAGGCCGGCAAATGCCCCTTCTGTCTCGAAGGCAAGCTCACCGTCGATGTGAAGTACGACAAATCCAACGGCTGGGACGTGGATTTCTGAGCCATGCGACGCAAACCGATTTCAACCACACAGCGTATGAACTTCCTCCAACAGTTTGGCCTGGGCCGGATTGCTTCCATCATTCGACATTCGACATTCGTCCTTGGCGCTGCTCTCTCCCTCGTCACAACCGCGCTCCCGCCCGCCCGCGCCCAGGATTCGCTCGGCGATCTACTCTTTACCGTCGGCACCACCTACACAGACACGCACGCGCGCGAGTGGGCCTACCTCTATTGGAACGCCACTTCGAGCGACATCCTGCTCGGGCGGCAGTTCGCCATCTACGTTAAGAGCGGTGGCGCGTCGTCCGCTTCCCCGTTCGCCCGCACGGCGATCATCGCGCGGCAAGCGGACGTCCGCGTGATTGATCCCCTGGTGAATCGCGGCGTGAACCTCGGCGACGACGCGGCGACGCTTCAAGCCGACCTCGAGAAACTCTTCGAGAACCTCATTCCCGCCGGCACCATCACGCTCGCGGAGAAACTATCCGCCGTCCTGCGCGGTGCATCCGGCGATGCGCGGCATTACCAGAATCTCATCCTGCTCTCGCGCCTCCATTCATCCGTGGCGCTGGCGCTGGGCATCGGTTACGCGGAAGTGGTGCCCGGCCCCGCAGGCACGCAGACGACCTTTGAGATTCGTGAATGGGACCCGGTGGCCATGCGCGACCGGCGCGTCATTGGCCGCGTCACCGTGACTGCGAACCAACCAACCATCCTCCCCGCACCCGGCGACATCGCCGAATACACCGACACCTCCGCCAAGGGGCACTTGAACGCGAAGCTTCGCTGGTCCACGCCTGACGCGCTGCGCCGGCTCTCGCTGCTCGGCCACGGTTTCAACATCTGGCGCATGGACGGCGCGGCGGCCATCGCGGGCGGATTCGTGGCGACGCCGCCCACGCGGGCTCAACTCGCCGCGATGTACGCCACCAACGCCGTTCGCCGCGTGAACGCGCTGCCCATCATGGCGACGAAGGACTTCGACGCCTCCAGCGTCACGAATTTCTCCGCCAGCGGTGACACGAACACCTTCTTCGTCATCGACAACAACGACGCCTTCCGCGCCGGCGGCTCGTCCTTCGCGGACGGACAGTCCGTCTGCTATTTCGTCACCGCGCGCGACCTGCTCGGGCGCGACGGCCAGGTCTCGAAGGGCAAGCTCATCACCATTTGCGACCGCATGCCGCCCAATGCCCCGCGCCGTGTGCATGTGCGTAACAACTACGAGTACAACGCCACCGGCGTGCAGAAGCTGCGCGTGGATTGGGAGGCCAACGCGCAGGACGCCGCAGAAACGCCTTCCGCGTATTACATCTATCGCTGGGACAACATTCCGCAAATGCACACGCTCGGCGTCAGCCCCGGCGCGCACCTCATCGGCGCCGTCACGCATACCAACGGCGTGACCCGCTACAGTTTCCTCGACAGCGCCGCCGGTTCACCGGCGCTGCCGGCGGACGCGGACAAGGCCTTCTGGTACACGGTGCGCGTGGCCGACAACGGCTATTGCGGCAACAACCTCTCCGCCCACAGCGCGCCAGCGTGGGGCGTGCTGCGCAACCGTTACGGACCCGGTTCGCCGACGGTGACCGTGAACCTCCGGTGCGTGCGGCCCATCGCGGCCTATGTTCCGCCGGCCACGCTCTCATCGAACGGAACGATTGTTCCCGGCCTCGACAACTACCGCCTGGGCATCCAGCGGCTTCGCCTGGAAATTCAATGGGCCGAGTTCTTCACCAATTCGCCCGCGGGGCCAGGCCTGGTCGGAACAGTCACCATCCCTCCGGGCACCAACCGCGCCTCGATTGATGTCGCCCTGCCCAAGAACACCGGCAACGACAACGGCCGCGAGTTCCTCTGCCGCGTCGGCACCGCGGACGGCCGCGTCTCGACCTTCGCCTCCGGAATCGCGCCTGTGTTTCAGGGACCGTATTTCGAGGTCGTTCGTTTCACGGGCGACCTCATCGTGACGCAAGGCAAGGCCGGCGACGATTGCCGCACCCACACGGTCACCCTGCCCTCCGGCCTCGGGAGCGGGTCCGCCACCAGTTCCATCAGCGGCATCAAGCTCGACCTCACGCTGCCGGCGGGCACGGCGGAGTATAAGGTCTATCGCCGCATCAACGAAGGCCCGCTCACCATGATCTGCCAGGCGGACGAGACGCATTTCACCGGCGTGCTCACCGGCACCTGTTATGATGACACCATGCCGTCCACGCCCTGCACGGTTTGCTATTACGTGCAGTGCTTCGACCGCAACGGCAACTCCGGCCCGCTCACACGCACCGAGTGCATCGACATCGCCGCGCCGCTGCCGGTCCCGATGCTCTCGAAGCTCGACGCGTGCTCGACCAACTCGGCCCTCACGCAAATGAAAGTTTCCTGGGTCTGCTCGCCCTACGGTGTCGAACGGTTCCGCATCTACGTCGCGAGCCCCACCGCGCCGTTCAGTGGTGTGAAGGGGCTGGGCATCAACACAAACTCCGGCGAAATCCTCAGCGAGAACGCCACCGTGACGATCAGCGGCGTGAGCTCGAACCTGAGCTTCCGCGGCTACAAAACACTTTTCGTCGGTCCGGCCTTCGGATCGAACGCGAGTTTCTCGACCTGCATCGATGTCGAGTCCGGGCGGCAATACTTCGTGTTCGTGAAAGCCATCGGCAACCACGGCACCAGCCTCGGTGACGCCTCAAACATCGAGTCATTCCAATACGCGCCCGTGGCCACCAATCTCACTTATTCCGACCCCGTGCCGTGGCCGGCGCGCGGATTGCCGCTGACCAATTCTGTCTTCCACTCCAGCCTGAACGTCACGCAACTCACCGTGAACTCCGGCCCTGTTCCCTGGCGCGGCATCGGCATTCACATTGGCGAATACCACGCGGACCTGAACTACCTCACAAACTTCGCCGTACAGGTCTATGGAGTTAAGAGCACCACTGATTACCTCTATGTCGGCACCAATGGCTCCACCATCCTTCCGCTCGCCGCCTATCGCTATCAGGTTCCAAACACCAATTACGCCGTCACCTCTGGCGACCTCATCCAGGTTTCGCCGCTTATGGAGGAAATCGCCTACGGCGTCGCCGGCACCAACTCAATCGTCATCCGCGATCCATTCGTGCAACTCGTGCAACGCCAGGACAACAGCGGCAACAGCGACCTTTACCTGGCCGACACCCAACCGGTCGTCGCCGGTGCGCGCTACAGATACTTGCTCGTGCGCTTCAAGACGAACCACGAGATAGACCAGGTCATCCCGGCCGGAGAAGTCGAGGTGGTGCCGTGAATTTTTCCCGTGCCATGAGTGGAGAGACGCGTATGAAGAAGCCGAAGAAAGAGCTGCAGGCTCAAAGCTCGAAGTTCCAGAAAAGCTCCAGGAACCAGGCTCCGATCCCATCGGAGCGCGAACGGAATTTCCGCGCTCCCTTCCTGCGACGGATCGCCAGCTTGATGTGCGGCTCCTGGAGCCTCCCCGGAGCGTTGAGCTTTAAGCCTGGAGCTTTCCACCTCCCGCTCGCGCTCGTTCTCCTCACCACTTCCCTGGCCCGCGCCTTCGTGGCGTACACACCGCTCGAACTCCACGAATACACCGACCTTGATGGCGATGGCCGCGCCGACATGATCATCGTGGACCGCCAGTCCGGCGCGATCCGACTGGCGTATCAATTCGTTCCCGGCACCTACGCCTGGTACGGCCCGCACGGCAGCGGCGTGACCAACGCCTCCAGCCTGAGCGTCGGCGCGGTGCTCACGCCCGGGCAGCGTGCCCTTGCGCTCACCAGCCCCGAGGCCAACCGCGTGAACCTCTTCGATCTCACTTCGCCCGGTGCCACGCCGGTGCCCGTCTCGGCCTTCTCCGGCGGCCTCGGTCCAAACGCCGTCGTCGCCATCGATGTGGGCGGCGCGGGCAACACCGCGCACGACGACCTCGCGATCTTCAGCCTGTGGAACAGCGGCACGCCAAACCGCATCGGCCTCTCGCGCAGCCAAGGAACGAACTTCTTAGAAGTGTTCACGAACACCCTGAGCGGACCCGCCGCCTCGGCGAACCGCATCCATGCCCGGACTTCTCACACCAACCTCGTCGCGGCAGTTGCACGCAACGGCGCGAGCGACACCTTTGCCGCCGCCTGGACAGGCAACGGCACGACCATCCCGCTCCTGTCGCAACTCGGGCTGCCCGTGAACTCGACCTACGTCTTCGCCAATTTCAATCCCGCGCTCACCCTCGCGCAGTTCCTCTTTTACGTGCCGTCCACTTCAAACCTCGTCCTGCGCGCCGTGCAGGAACCGGCCACGAACACGTTCACATTCTCGGCAGCGACTTCCTTCAACCTCGGCGTCGCCATCCGCGAAGTCGTCACCCTGCCAGACACCAACGCCGTGAAACTCCTCGTGCTGCTCGAACCACCGGTGAAGCAGCGCGTGTACTTGTTCGATGGCTCGAACGCGCCGGTGTTCGTGCAGGAAATTTCCGCCGACCCAGGCGAGCAATTCACCGGAGCGTTCCCGACGGGCGGCGGCAGCTTCCAAAGCCTGAGCAGTCGCGACGGTTCAGGCCGGACAACCGACTCGCGCGCCATGAACTGGAACGGCGTCACCTACACCGCCGGCCCGCGCACCACCCTGCCCTCGCTCACCAGCGCAAACCTCGCTGGCAACGTCCTCCTCTTTCGCGCCGAGCCGATGGTCAACGACAACCCTGGCCTGCTCAAAACCCTCAGCGCCGCCGACTGGTCCTCCAGCGTGGCGTTCACCGGTGCTCCGCCGGTTGTGTCTGCGCGCAAGGAACGCTTCCTCGGCACCACGAACGGCCTCGGTAGTCCCGTGACCAATGCGCTCGGGACCGCGCCACCATCAGCCGCCTACGCACTGGCCAACCAATACTCGAACCAGATTTCCATCTTCAGCTTCTCGCCCGCCGTCGGCGACGCCCCCGCCGAGGTCTCGATTTCGCCCGCGCCCGGCGCTTATGCCACGGCCATCTCGGTGAGCTTTACCGCCAGCACAAATGCCAGCGTCTTCTTCCGCTTCAACCAGTCCGGCTCGTGGTCGAATTACATCGCGCCGTTCATCGTGTTCTCGAACACCACGGTGAACTACTACGCGCGCTCGCTCACCGGCTCGAATTCCAGCATCCGCTCCGCCGCCTACACGTTCGACACCGGCACCACGAAGATCGACTCAGACCGCGACGGCGTGCCGGACTTCGTGGAGACCTCAAAAGGCCTTGATCCGACAAAAGGCCCGGACAGCGACGGTGACGGCTACTCCGATCTCGACGAACTGCTGGCCGGCTCCGATCCCACGCTCAACACCGACACGCCGACGAACCATGTGGCCACCTACACCCGGCTCGACCTGCAAGGCTCCTTCGATGTCATCGCCACGCCGCTGCCGTACGACGGCGTCGCGTCGCGGCACACCATTGCGGCCACCGGCACGGTGCTGCGCGCATACCAGTTCCCCGGCGCGCTGCTTGGCTACGCGGGCGCAACAAATCTCACCAACGCCTCAATCGTCTCGACGAGCGCCCCTCTGCGCGCGTTGTCCATCGACACCCGTCATCCGCTCGTGGTTGTGGGCATGGAGGAACACTTCGACATCTCGACCACGAACGCTGACACGAAGATCGGGCGCGAACTCGTCGGCCTGGTTCCCACGCCCGCGCCGCCGCCGTTTGAGGTGGGCTACACCGCCGGCACCAACTCGCTCTCCGTCGAGGCCAGCAACTGGATCGCAGCCGCACAGGCCGCTGCCGCG
>CAYQWK010000292.1:0-8141 GCA_964420805.1 uncultured Bifidobacteriaceae bacterium
CTTGAGCGGCATGCCGGTGATGACCAGAAGCAGGAAGCTGGTGACCACGAGGAAGTGCAGAAACCGCTCGAAGGGCACGAACCGCGTGAACCATTCGCCACCATTCTGCGTGCTGATCTTTGCTTCGCGAAATTTCTTCGAGTCATGGAGGTAGAGCCAGATCGCGCGTCCCAGCCAGGCCACGGTGTGCCCGCCAAAGAACGCGAAGACTCCAATGAGCAGGGAGGTCATGAACAGGAAGACGGCATGCAATGCCGGGTAGTTTTTGCCGTCCATGGGGTTCGCGTGCGGCTTGTAATCCGCGAAGGCCGCGTTGGCTCCGGCGTGACATTGCTGGCAGGTGGCGACGATGTTCGTTTTCGAGAGACGCGACGCGGGATTGGCCGCCGGCAGCACGTCGTGGTGGCCGTGGCAGTCGTAACAGGCAGCGACCTCGGAGGCCACCGTGGGTTTGCCCAGCGCCATGGCCTTGCCGTGGTAAGTGTCGCGGTAATGCTCTAGCCGGTCCTTGTGACATTTCCCGCATCGTGCGTCGCTGGCCATCTTGAAGTGGCCGTTCTTGGGCGTCTCAACCTCGTGGGCGGAGTGGCAGTCGGTGCAGACCGGGCCTTTGGGGTCACCCTTGGCGAGCAACTGACCGTGGACGCTCTGGTTGTAGATTTCCTCGACCTTCACATGGCATTTGCCGCAGGTCTTGGCCACGTTCGCGTGGTTGATCGGTGAGTCGCGGTCCACACCCCGCTTGATGTCATGCACGCCGTGGCAATCGTTGCAGGACGGCGCGACGATCAGGCCCATTTTCAATAACGCCCGTCCGTGGATCGAGTCGTTGAACTGGGAGGCCACATCCGGGTACTTCATCTTGTACTCGGCGGTGATCTTCGAATTGGTGTGGCAGGTGGCGCAGGTCCTGGGAAGATTCAGCTTGAAGACCTTCGACAGGCCATCCTTGTGCGACAACATGTCGTGTGTGCCATGGCAGTCCCAGCAGTTCGCCGCGCCGCTGGCACCGAGCTTGTGGCTCACGCCGTGGATGCTGGTGGCGTACTGGGCGACGGCGTTGGTGTGGTCGGCACGGGTCTCGTGGCAGGTCACGCACTGCGGTTGCGGCAGCTTGCTCTCGTGGACCATGTCCTTGATGCCCACATGGCAATCAATGCAGTCGAGCTTCGCGTGGATGGATTTCGCGAAGACGTTTGTCGGAAAGATGCCGACGGGGACGGTCTGGCCATTGACCTTCTTGGTGTTGTTTGGATCAGTGTGGCAGTCGAGGCAGTCGGCGTTGGTGATCTTCTCGGGCTTCTTGTCCGCCGCCAGGGCCGCCGCCCCCAAAAAACAAAAGCACCCCAGGAGGAGTGCTTTCATCAAAACGGTCGTCGCGGCTTTCGCCGCTCTTGTCTCATTTGTGCCGCCGTTGCCGGCTGGCCCCATTCCAGAGTTCTTTTTCATGGCGCATGTGCGCCGCCTCACAGTTGAAGTTTTGGCAAACCTCTCGGTTCGAAACCACACGCGGCTTGGCGAGGTTGTACCATTTCTTGATTGTCCTGCGCGGAAGCCGCGTCGGCGAAGCGTTGACGCATTTACACAAGACAAAAACGGAAAACCTCATGGACGGTGTGTTTCGCGCTGGCTAAATAAACACCATACCCATGACCAACGTGGAGCGAACATTTTTGCCTCATGCGTCCGTGCAAGTGTATTCATCATGCACGGTGGGCTTTTGTTTCCTCACGCGCCGCCGGCAACCTCAACCCAACCCGACACACACAAACTGACGTTCCATGAACACCAGAAGCAGACTCAACTACCTCCTCGCCATCGCCGGCGTCATTGCCGGCTCGACTGCGATCAGTCACGCGCAACTGCACGTGGGTGGATCGCTGTTGGTCGATGTCGATGCCACGACCGGCACCCCCGGCACGCTCACCAGCATCACTAACAATGGTACGCTAGGCGGCTTGTTCGAGGCGCGCGGCGGTGGGGCCACCGTGCCGGTGTTGGCCAACGTGCATGGCAACGGCACGCTTGGCATCCAGATGGATGGCGGCGATTACATGCAGCTCGTCGCTTCGGTTGGCGGTGCGTTGATTCCGCCGTCCGCCGGCATCGTAGGTGTCAACCCGACCTATACCATCGAAGCATGGGTGTTGAATCCGGTGATTTCGCAGGAGGAGACAGTTGTTTCCTGGGGCAAGCGAGGACCGGACGTGGGCGGTAATTGCTCGTTCAACTACGGCTGGAGCGGCGCGTACGGCGCGATGGGCCACTGGGGCGGACCGGACCTCGGCTGGGAGAATGGCGGCGGTGATGTTTACTCGACTGGAACGCCTTCACCCGGTGTCTGGCACCACTTGGTTTACACCTTCGATGGCACCACGCAGAATGTTTATTCCGACGGTGTGCTCAAGGCCACCGAGGTTGTTGGTCTGAACATTGCCGCGACTTCGATAAACTTGGGCGCGCAACTCGACAGCGACGGCACAACCGTAACCGCGGGCCTGCGCGGCTCGTTGAGCGTGGCGAAACTGCGCATTCACGATGAGGCGCTCAATGCGGCCCAGATCGGGAGTAACTACACCTACGAGGCCAGTTCGATTTCGAACGGCGGCGAGTTGATGAGCTTCCGCCCGAAGCATCGCTACAGCTTCAACAATTCGGCTGGCGCGGCCACTAGCGGCTCGGTGCTCACCGATTCCGAGGGCGGCGCGCACGGCGTGGTGCTTGGCGCGGGCGGCACTTTCAGCGGCACCCGCCTGGTGTTGCCCGGCGGCGGCTCGGGCACGCAGGCCTACGGCGATCTGCCGAACCGCCTCATCTCCACGAACGGCGTGGCGAATGCCGGTTCAGGCGAAGTCTCTATCGAGGCCTGGGTCAAGGTGACCGGCAGCCCGGCTTGGGGCCGAATTTTTGACATTGGTTCTTCGGCATTTGTCGAAGTGCCCGGTCCCGGTGGCGGTGGTGAAGGCAAGGACTACCTGATGTGGTCCGCGACCATCAACACGGATGCGAACAACCAGCGCGTTGAATTGCGCAACGAAGACCCGGGCGGCGGCGGCATCGCGACCGTGGACCACTACACGTCTTCCCGCGCCACCTACAACAAGGACATCCATATCGTCCTGACTTGGAAGGAAAGCACCGGCGAAATCATCTGCTACGAGAACGGCACGCGCGTCGCCTCCATGAACGCTCCCGGCACCATGCCGATTAGCGCGTTGAACGACGTGAATGTCTGGCTGGGTCGCTCGAACTGGACGGGGGACAACAACATGCAGGGTGAGTTCGACGAGTTCCGCATCTATAACCATGTGCTGACTCCAGCGCAGGTTCATTCCTCTTTCGCCACGGGTCCGAACTTCCTGCCGTACGCGCAGCCTGTAACCCTCCTCTCACAAACCGGCGACCAGACCGTCCCGGAACTCTCCTCCCCCACCTTTTCGATCACTGTCGAGGGTCTGCTGCCCATCGCCTACCAGTGGTACACCAACGGCGTGGAGATGACCGGCGCGACCGCTTCGAGCGTGACTTTGAACTCCGTTGTTCCAGCCCTCAGCGGCCTTCAGGTGCGGTGCATCGCCTCCAACAACATCAGCGGCACGGCATACTACGCCACCAGCGCGATTGCCACGCTCACCGTGCTTGGCGACACCAATGCGCCGGGACTCGTCCTGGCCCGCGTGGCCGGCACCAACAAGGTGGAAGTCGTCTTCACCGAGGGCGTCAATGCCACCGACGCCGGCGACGTGCTCAACTATGCCGTCACGGGCACCGAAGGCGGACTTCCCGTCTCCGCCGCCACCGTCCTTTCTTCTGACCGCGTGGTTCTCACCCTTGGCAGCAACCTCCTCTGCGGCTTTTACACCTTGGCCGTCTCGAACATCCACGACGTCTCTATCTCTGCGAACGTGATCCCCCCCGGAAGTTCGACGGGCTTCTGGAACTACACGCCGGACGGCATCACCCACCGCTACACCTTCAACAGCGTTGCGGGCAACGCCTCCAATGCGACGCTGGTGGATATTGTGGCCGGGGCGGATGGCATCGTTCGTTCCGGTGGCGGCCCGGCTCTCTTCACCGGTAGCCGGCTCACTCTGAGCGGCGGCAGCGGCAGCTATGGTTCCTACGGCGACCTGCCCAATGGCCTCCTTTCCATCAACAGCACCAACAACGGCGGCAGCGGCAAGGTGTCCTTCGAAGGCTGGGTCAAGGTCACCGGCAACAACTCATGGTCCCGCATCTTCGACTTCGGCTCCACTGGTGTTGGTGACAACACGCCTGGCCACGAGGTCTTTGGCCCGAGCGGCGGTGAGGAAGGAATTGATTACCTTTTCTATTCGGCGCAAGTCGGCGGCAACACCGGCCGCCGCCGTATTGACCTCACCAACCGCGATCAAGGTGGCCATGGCACGGCCGGCAATGAATGGAATGTCGGCAACTTCAACCAGGATGTGCATTTCGTGGTGACCTGGGACGAGGAAACCGGCGTCATCACCGTCCACGAGAACGGCGCGCAGATGATGTCCGTCACCACTGTTGCCGCCATGAGCGAGATCAACGACGTGAACGTCTGGCTTGGCCGCTCGACCTGGACCGTTGATGCCAACATGCAGGGCGAGTTCGACGAGTTCCGCATCTACAACCGCATCCTTACTCCGGCCGAGCGGGCCTTCAGCCGCCTGGGCGGTGCTGACGCCAGCTTTGGCGCGCCGCTCGGGATGGAGATCGCCTACACCAACACGACCATGGTCACCAACACCGTGCTCACTGTGCCGATCCTTGTTCACTTCGCCAACGTCGGCACCCAGAACGTGGCCGGCGTGAACTGCGTCACCTACTCCAGCACCGACCCGACCGTCGCGGAAATCACTCCCGATGGCGTGCTTCGCGCCCACAACGCCGGCACTGCGACGGTGACCGCCTCGTTTGGTGGCATTTCTGATACGGCCACGATCACCGTCACCGAGGACAGCACGGCGCCGGTCCTGTTGAGCGCCCGGGCGGTTGGTCCGCGGCACATCGAACTCGTGTTCAATGAAACCCTCTATGAACCCAGCGCCGAGGAACTGCTGAACTACGAAATCTCCAGCGCGGCGGGCGCCATCGACCTCGCTGGCGCGGAACTCGTCAGTGCGGATTCAGCCCGCGTGGTGATCACCACGACCAGTGACCTGCCCTGCGAATACATCACCGTCCACGCCATGTTCATCCAGGACCCGGTCGGGAACACCATGAACGACGGATATGCCTCGTTCATGCATCTCCAGCCCACGAGCCTGAAGCACCGCTACAGCTTCAACAACATCACCAACGCTGCCGCCAGCGGTGTGACCGTGCTCGACTCCGTGGCCGGCGGCTCCAACGGCGTCGTCCTCGGCAGCCCGGCGCGCTTCACCGGCAATCGCGTGCAGATCGACGGCGGCGGCGCCGCCACCGCGGCCTATGTTGACCTGCCCAACGGCCTCCTCTCCGCCAACTCCACCAACAACGGTGGCTCCGGCAAGTTCTCCGTGGAAGGCTGGGTCAAGATCACCGGCAACCGCTCCTGGTCCCGCATCTTCGACTTCGGCTCGACCGGCCCCGCGAACGTGCCGGGACATGAAGTATTCGCCCCCAGCAACGGCGAGGAAGGCGCGGACTATTTCTTCCTCTCCGCTCAAATGGGCACCGATACCGGAATCCGGCAGCTTGAAATCGCCAACCGCGACCAGTCGGACCACGGTGCTGGCTGGGTCAGATACAACCCGACCAATTTCGGCCAGGACATCTACTTCGTGGTGACCTGGGACGAGGCTACCGGCCAGATTCGCACCTACGAAAACGGTGTGCAGGTCACCACCCTGAACACTGTCGCCGCCATGAGCGAAATTAACGACGTGAACGTCTGGCTCGGCCGCTCCAATTGGACCGTGGACGAGAACCTGCAGGGAGAGTTCGACGAGTTCCGCTCCTACAACCGCATCCTCACCGCCACGGACATGGCCATCAACCAATCCGTCGGCCCGGACAACAACTACGGCCAGCCCCTCGCCATCCACGTTACCGGACCGTCCGGGTTGGCCTGCGGCCAGTCTGGTGGCCTCACCGTCACGGTGGACTTCCAGAACGCCTCCAACGTCAACCTCACCGCTTCCGGATGCCTCAGCTACCAGTCCAGCGCCTCCTCCGTGGTTTCCAATGGCGCTCCGGGTGCGGTCCATGCGCTGTCCACCGGTTCGGCCACCATCACCGTCTCCTTCAGCGGGTTGAGCACCAACCTCTCAATCGACGTGACCAACACCGCCCCCACGGCCACACCCAATGGTCTGGCCACGCCCAAGAACACCTCCGCCGTCATCACCATCGCCGCTTTGCTGCTCGGCGACACTGACCCCGACGGCGGCCCGGTTTCCTTCAGCGCCGTCAGTGCCACCAGCACCAACGGCGGAACCGTCACGCTCGGTCTGCTCGACGTGACCTACGCGCCGGCGACCAATTACACCGGTCCCGACCTCTTCACCTACACCGTGGTGGATGCCTGCGGCGCCACGACCACGGCGGACGTTTACGTCTATGTCACCGACGGCCCGGTTCCTGGCGTGAACAGCGTGGCCATCCGTTCCGGCGGCGGCAACTACACCGTCACCTTCCAGGGCACCCCCGGCACGACCTACCGCATCCAGCGCGCGACCGTCATCACCGGGCCATGGACGGATATCTCGACGCAGACGGTGAACCCCAGCGGCATCATTGCCATCACCGATTCCTCGCCGCCGCCCGGCCAGGCCTTCTACCGCGTGGTCACGCCGTGACCGCGCGCGGATTGAACCAAACTTGAAAACGCCTCGGGCCGGGAGCAATCCCGGCCCGATTTCTTTTCACAAACACCCGGCGAACGCATAGGCCGCCCTGCAATCGCGCTCGACGACGGCGGCGCGCGCCAGTCTTCTGACACTGGCCCCAGAGGGCCGATCTCCCAACCCTCGCCATGACCAATCAGGTGAACTTCACACAACTCGTTCAAGAGCCTTATCCGGAACGATGCGGTTGAACTCCGGGTGGAACGGGCCACTGGCCCGTTCTGGCGGGCGACTCGCCCGACAGTCATGCGGACCATGCGGGTCTGGAAGTGCGAGCGCTGCCGATGCGCGCCCCTCGGCGGCTAGTTGCCGCCGAGAACGGTCCGGTGGGCCATTCCCCCGGGATCAAATGCATTGTTCCAGCATTGCGTATTCGGTTTCAGAGAAATTGTTCCTGTTTTGCTGGTTTGCGCCAAAATGGCGCATCCCCGTTCGCCAAGAAGGGCAAAACACGCCAGAAAATGTCACTCCTGTTCGGCGGGATTGAGTTTTCGGTACCACAGAGGGCACTTTTCTTAAGCAGGATGGGGTCTGTGGACCTGGAAATGGTGTTTCTGCCGGGCGGAAGCGGGCTTTCTGGTCCGCAGAGGGCACTTTTCTTCAGCGGGATGGGGTCTGTGGACCTGAAAATGGTGTTTCTGCCGGGCCGGGAAGGTGTTTCGGCTCCGCATGAGGGGCTTCAGTTCGGCAGGGACTGTCCTGCGGGATTCAAAATGGGGAATGATGCAAGGGGCCGTTGCCGATGGGTTCGAGTCCACACGGATATTTCGGGACGGCGGGTGTGAGATGCCGCCGGGCGGGCGTTCAACCCGCCGCCGCGACCGGTTCCTCGCCCTCCTCCGGTGTGGTTTTGCCGGAGTATTCGTTCAGCTTGTTGCGCAGGGTGCGGACGCTGATGCCGAGTTGGTCGGCGGCGTGCGTCCGGTTGCCCTGGCAGCGTTCCAACGCGGCGAGGATGTGGCGGCGTTCGAGGTCGGCCAGCGTACAAGGGCCGGAATCCGTCACCGCCGCGGCCACGGCGGAACCAGCGGCTGGCGCGGAGCCGGAAAATCCAACGTGCTCGATGCCGATGCTCTCGCCGTCGCCGCATAGGATCACCGCGCGTTCGATGACGTTCTGAAGTTCGCGCACGTTGCCGGGCCAGGAGTGGGCGTTCAACGAGGCCAGCGCCTCGCGGGAAAGACCGGCCACGCGCACGCCGTGTTTGCGGATGAACCGCTGCATGAACCGTTCGGCAAGGAACGGGATGTCCTCGCGACGTTCGGCCAGCGGCATGTTGAAAGCCTGCTGGATCGCATGTGCGAT
>CAYQWK010000293.1:0-8134 GCA_964420805.1 uncultured Bifidobacteriaceae bacterium
GGGCCCGCGCAGCCGCAACCCTCACCGAGTCCCGTGGCTGAGGGCGGAATGATGGTGGCAAAATGACGGTGAGCGGGGAAGAAAGGTCAACCAGATTGGGGAGGGAGCGTGTTTTGGAGAAACTGAGATGCACTCGTTCGTCTCCCATGGGAGTTTTTCCGTGCCCGGAACCCGGACTGGCTGGTAGAACCGGGGAACCTCATCCGGGTGCAGGTTGTTTCGTGGCATTGGTGAATCCGCGGCTGGCCCGGGGTTGTCACAGGAGAACTGAATGAAGATGCGTGTTGGTCGGTTGGTGTTGTTGCTTGTCGCCTGCGTGGCCGCGGCGGTGCTGAATTCGCAGGCCCAGTATTCCACGGTGGTGCTTGCGGACAATCCGCTGGGTTACTGGCGGCTGGATGAGAATCCTGCTTACCCGTTGCTCACGAACAAAGGCACCCTCGGTTCGTCAGCTGATGCGACCAACCTCGGCGGGTTGTTCGGAGCCACGGGCGCTTTGGCCGGCAGTGCCGACACGGCGATGCAGTTCATTTCCTCGGGCAGCAATCGCGTGGTGGCCGGGAACGCCGCCGCGTTCGCCTTCACGACGGGCAACTTCACGCTGGAAGCCTGGGCGCGGCCGAACGCGTTGAGTGGCGCGCAGCGCATCTTCTCGAATCGCCGCACTCCGGCCGGCGGCGGCGCGGCGGGTTATGGTTTCGGGTTCTTGAACACGACAAACCTTCGCGTCACGACCTACGGTGTCGCGGATATCAATTCGCCGGTGGCGTCGTTTGCCAATGGCACCTGGTATCACATCGCGGTGGTGCGCAACGGCGCGACGTTGCAGTTTTACACCAACGGCGTGGCCTTGGGCGGAACGGTGGCCATCGGCGGGCTGAACAGCAGTCCGCGCCCGCTGCAAATCGGGCGCAACCCGGATTTCGATTCCGGCGCCGAGGCGTTCGACGGTCTGGTGGACGAGGCGGCGGTGTATTCGACCGCACTTTCGGCCGCGCAGCTTTTTGCGCATTACGCAAACGGCACCAACGCGGCGCGCGGGACGAATTATCAGGATGTGGTCCTGGCCGACAGCCCGATCGGTTACTGGCGCATGAATGAAAGCGCGCCGACCGCGGTGAACAGCGGCAGCCTGGGCGCGGCGGCGAATGGTTCGTGGCTCGGCGTGCCCACGAACGCGCGGCCGGGCGCGTTGATCGGCGACGCGAACACGGCGGCGGGCTTCAACGGACTGGATGCGCGGGTGCAGATTCCGTGGCTGGCGGCGCTGAACAGCAACAAGTTCTCGGTGGAGTGCTGGGCGCGGCCAATGGGCGGAGCAGGTTCCTACCGCTCGCCGGTGAGCGCGCGGGATAGCTCGGGCAACACGCGCGGTTACATTCTTTACGCATCTGCCGGCAACAACTGGGAGTTTTGGAATGGCAACGGCTCGGCGGGAGCCTGGGACACCGCCGTGGGCCGGCCGGTGGTTCTGAATGAGTGGGTGCATCTGGTTGCCGCGTACGACGGCACGAACAAGTCGTTCTACGTGAATGGCGAACTGGTGACCTCCACGGTGCAAAGCGTCGTGACGAACAGCACGCGGCCGTTGCGCATCGGCGCGGGCCAGAACGAGGGCAACCCGAATTTCTTTTTCAACGGCGACATTGACGAAGTGGCGGTTTACGGCCGGGCGCTTTCGCCGGACGCGGTGGCGGCGCACTTCGTCGCGGCGCGCGGCACGAATCCCGCGCCTGTCGTGGCCACGATCACGCAGCAGCCCGTGGGTGTGACGAATGTCGAGGATTCCACCATCTCGATGTCCGTGCGCAACGTGGGCGGCGTGCCTTTCCGCTACCAATGGTATTTCAACAACAGCCCGCTGGCGGACCGGACGAACACCACGCTCACGCTCTCGAACATCGTCTTCGGCGTGGACAGCGGGTCGTATTATGTCGTGGTCAGCAATGCCGCCGGAACGGTCACCAGCACGGTGGCGCAGGTGCTGGTCACGCCGTCGTCGGCGCCGGGCTTCGTGGCGTTGCCGCAAGCGCTCACGGTGTATCCCGGTGGCACGGCGGCGTTCAGTTGCGTGGCGACGGGCAGCGTGCGCATGGGCTACCAATGGCAGTTCAACGCCGTGGATATTCCCGGCGCGACCAACGCCTCGCTTGCCATCGCGAACGTCCAATCTTCCAACGCCGGAACCTACACCGTGATTGTGACCAACAATGGCGGCACCACGAACGCATCCGCCATCCTCACGGTGGTCACGCCATCCGGCGACAATTACGAGGCGAACGTGTACGCCGACGGCCCGGTGGCCTACTACCGGCTCGACGAGACTGCCGGCCCGATGATCCGCGACCGCTGGGGTTTCAACAACGGCTGGGCCTCGAACAACATTGTGTTCGGTGTGACCGGCGCTTTGACGAACGACGCCAACACCGCCGCGCGTTGGGATGGCGTGACCGGGACCAAGGGCGAGGTGCCGTATTCGGCGATGTTGAACTCGAACATTTTCACAGTGGAATGCTGGGCCAAGGCGAGCGGCGGCGCGGGTACTTACCGCGCCGCGATCAGCGCCCGCAACGACGTCGGGCCGGGCACGACCTACGGCTACATTCTCTACGCATCGGCCGCGAACCTTTGGGAGTTCTGGAGCGGCGTGGGCGGCAGCGGTTGGGCGCCGGTGACCGGGCCGGCGGTCACGCTCGGGCAGTGGGTTCACCTGGTCGCGATTTACGACGGCACGAACAAGTGGTTCTACGTGAACGGCGTTCTATATGGCGTTCTCGCGACGCCCTTCGCACCGAACGCGGCGCGGCCTCTGCGCATCGGCGCGGGCCAGAATGAATCGAATCCCGGCAGTTTCTTCTTCAACGGCGACGTGGACGAGGTGGCGTATTACGGCCGCGCGCTCTCGCAGGACCGCATCTTCGCGCATTACACGAACGCCTCGGGCGTGCTTCCGGCGGCGGTCGCGCCGACAGTTCTGCGCGCGCCGGCCACGCGGACGAATGTGGTCGGCACGGCCGCTTCCTTCGCCGTGATTTCCGGCGGCACGCTGCCATTCACATATCAATGGCGGCTGAACGGCGCGCCAATCGCGGACCAGACCAATGCGGGGCTGTCCATCGTCAGCGTGCAAGGTGCCGATGCCGGCAATTACGATGTGGTGATCAACAACTCCGGTGGCGCGATCACCAGCGCGGTCGCGGTGCTTTATGTGCCACCGGTCATTACGACGCAGCCGGTGCCGGGAACGAACTTCGAGGGCGACACCGTGACGCTGTCGGTTTCCGCGACGGGCAGCGTGCCGCTCAATTATCAGTGGCAGAAGAATGGCGCGGACATCCCGAACGCCACGAACAGCACGCTTGCCTTTAGCCCCATCGCACCTTCCGACGAGGCGGCGTATCGCGTGCGGGTGTCGAACTTCGTGGGCAGCCTCTTCAGCGACACGGTGCAGCGCGCGGTGATTCCGACCAACCCGCCAGCGATCGTGCTGCATCCCGCGTCGCGCACCGTGTTCAGCGGTGGCATGGCGCGGTTCGTCGTGCAGGCCGCGCCGTATCCGCGCCTGACGTGGCTCTGGCTGTTGGATGGCGCGCCATTGCCGGCGGAGACCAACGCCACGCTGGTTCTCAGCAATCTCACCACCGGGCAGAGCGGCGGCTCTTATCAGGCTGTGGTTGGCAATGAGTCCGGGAACAGCACGAGTGCGGTGGCGGTGCTGACAGTCCTCGCCCCGGCGGCGAACACTTACGCCAGCAACATTCTTGCGGATGCGCCGGCGGGTTACTGGCGCGTTGGCGAGGCCACCGGGCCATTTGCGTTTGATTCGATCGGCGGGAACGACGGCGGGTATTCCAACGCCGTGGTGCTCGGTGTCACCGGCGCGTTGACCAATGACGCCAACACCGCCGCGCGGTTCGACGGTGTGAGCGCCAAGGCCGACGTGCCGTGGGCCGCGGCCTTGAACGGGACGAACTTCACCGTCGAATGCTGGGCGCGCGTCACCGGCGGGGCTGGAACGCACCGGTCGCCCGTCACCTCGCGCGCCGACGGGAACACGCGTGGTTACATTTTCTACGCCAGCCCGGCCAACGTTTGGGAATTCTGGACCGGCACCGGCGGCCCCGCCGGCACATGGCACACGATGCTTGGTTCGCCGGTTGCGGACGGGCAATGGGCGCATCTGGTCGGCACGTTTGATGGCACAACCAAACGCTTCTATGTGAACGGCCTGCTCGTGGCCTCGGCCGCGGTGGCGTTCGCGCCCAACCCGGATCGGCCGCTGCGCATCGGGGCTGGAGCCACGGATCTGGCGACCGGGAATTTCTATTTCCCCGGCGACGTGGACGAGGTTGTGGTATTGCCCACCGCGCTTTCCGCTTCGCGGGTCGCGTCGCATTACTCCGCCGGCCGCGCGCGGTTCAACAACTCCGCGCCCGTGGCAGTCGCAGACGACGCCTCGGTGCGGCAGGGCGGCGTCGCGACCATTGGTGCGTCGAAGCTGGCTTCGAATGACACAGATGCGGACGGCGATTCGATCGCTGTCATCGCCGTTGGTTCCGCCAGCACGAATGGCGGGACGGTCAGCCTGGCCGGCGGCGTCGTCACTTACACGCCGGTGGCGGGCTTCACCGGCACGGACCTGTTCACCTACACGGTGACGGACGGCTACGCGGCGACGGCGGCTGGCAACGTGATTGTGTCCGTAACGCCCAGCAACGCGGTCTCGTTGAACGTCGTTTTCGGGCCGGTGATCACGAACGGGAATTTCATGGTCCGCTTCGCCGGCATTCCCGCCTACACCTACACCATCGAGGCGACGGAAAGCCTGCCGCCGACCTGGCTCAAGGCGACGAACATCATGGCCCCGACGAATGACCTCGGCGCGGGCATCGGCATCTTCGAGTTCATCGAGCCGACTGGCGTGGCCACGCAGCGGTTCTATCGCACGGTTTATCCGGCTTACTGATCCGCTCTGATTCGATTGCGTATGCGCAAACTACTGTCGGTGATCGCGGTCGCGAGTGCGCCGTTTCTCGCCAGCGCGGCGTGGAACGTCTCAATTGGCGAAACCAACCTGAACCTTCCGGTGCTGGACAACGCGCCGGAAGGCGTAAGTCGCTCCATCGTTGCGTACGCGCCAACGGTGGGGCCAATCCAGGACATGCAGGTGCGGGTTCAGACCGCCGGCGGTTTCAATGGCGACCTCTACGCCACGCTGGTTCATCGCGACGTGGCGGGCCGCAGCGGGTTCGCCGTGCTGCTCAACCGCGTTGGCCGGACGGTCGCAAATCCGGATGGCTCCGCCGGCAGCGGCGTGGATGTGACCTTCGCCCTTTCCGGCGATGACATTCATCTCGCGGCCACGAACGCGCCGGGCTCCGCGCTGGCCGGCGTGTTTGCCGCGGACGGGCGGTTCGAGAATCCAGCCACGGTCAACGACGGCACCAACAGCCGCGTGGCGCTGTTGAACTCGTTCACCAACTTGGACCTGAACGGAACGTGGACCTTGTTCATCGCGGATGTGGCGGGCGGGGCCGTGTGCACGTTGGTGAGTTGGTCGATCGATTTCGACGCGCTGCCGCGTCCGCCGATCGCGCTGCCGCCGGATGTCGTCGTGGCGGCTGATCCCGGCCAGTGTTCTTCGACCAACGTCGCGCTTGGCGTGGCTGTCCCGAACGTCGTCTTCAACGCCTTCAGCAACAACGCGCCCGCGCTGTTCCAGGTCGGGATCACGCCAGTGGTTTGGACGCTCGCGGCGACGAATGGCGACGTGTTCAGCGCCACGCAGGTCGTGACCGTGCTGGATCAGCAGCCGCCGCTCGTGGTCGGTCCGGCGGACGTGCTGGTGAACGCGCCGACCGGGAGTTGCTTTGCTTCCGGCATTGCGCTCGGCAGCCCCTCCGCGACGGATAATTGCGCCATCGCCTCGGTCAGCAACGACGCGCCGGCCGTGTTCTCCGTGGGCGTGACGCTGGTGAACTGGACGGTCACGGACACGCACGGGAATTCCACAACGGCACGGCAGCGGGTCAGTGTGTTCGACACGGGCTTTGCGTGCCCGGCGTTTCGCCCCTATTTGCCGGTCATCACCGAGTTCATGGCGGCGAACAGCGCGACGCTGGCGGACGAGGACGGCGAATTCTCGGACTGGATCGAAATCTTCAACCCCGGCCCGTTCACCATCAACCTGCTGAACTGGTCGCTGACCGACAACCCGTCAAACCTCGGCAAATGGAAGTTTCCCGCCACGAACATCGTGCCAGGCCAGTACCTCGTCGTCTTCGCCTCGAACAAGAACCGGCGGACGCCAGGCCGCGAACTGCACACCAATTTCAAACTCGACGCGAATCCGCCCGAGTACCTCGCGCTGGTCCTGCCCAATGGTTCGACCGTCGTGTCGCAATTCTCGCCCACGTTTCCGGCGCAATTGACGGATGTTTCCTATGGTGTGGTGTCGCAGTTGCGTTCAGTCACGCTCGTCGAGTCGAATTTCCCGTTGCGTGTTTTCGTGCCGTCGGACGGTACATTGGGAACGGCGTGGACATTGCCGGAATTCGACGATGCCGCGTGGCGCCTGGGCAGCAACGGAGTCGGCTTCGAGACGGGCTTGAGCGAGATCGTCCCGGCGGTGGGGCAGGTGCTCTCGGCGGGCGCGGTTGGGTATTGGCGGCTCGACGAATCCAACAACATTGTGGCCGCGAACGCAGGATCAGGCGGGCCGGCACACAATGGCTCTTACTTGAACGGCGTCACGCAGGGCAACGCCGGACCGCGACCGCCGTCGTTCGCCGGTTTCGATTCCGGCAACCGCGCGGCAACCTTCGATGGCGTGGATGACAAGTTGGATGTTCCCTATTCGGCGGCGTTGAACACGACGAATTTCACCGTGTCCCTCTGGGCGCGCTGCAACGGCGGCGCGGGAACATTCCGTTCGCCGCTCACCTCGCGGGCGGACTCGCCGACGCGCGGGTTCATCTTCTACGCGAACAACGCCAACCGCTGGTCGTTCTGGACCGGCACGGGCGTCGGCGCGGGCACCTGGGATGTCGCGGACGGGCCGACGGTGACGAACGGCCAGTGGGTTCATCTGGTCGGGACACAGAACGGCACGAACAAGTCGTTTTATGTCAACGGCGCGCTGGTGGTTTCCAGGGCCGCGGCGTTTTCCCCGAACAACGCCAACCCGCTGCGCATTGGCGCCGGCGCGTCTGAGGGCACGGGCAATTTCTTTTTCCCCGGTGACGTGGACGAGGCGGCGGTCTTCAACCGCGCGCTTTCCGGGACCGAGGTGTTGCAGCTCTTCCAGGCCGCCACCAATGGCGCGGCAGTCATGGCGACCAATTTCCATTACAGCGGCCTGATCCGGACCCACGTTGGGGCTTCGATGTTGAACTCGAACAGCAGCGTGTTCATCCGTATTCCATTCCAAATCACCAACGTGGCCGAGGTCAGCGAACTGGCTTTGCGGATGCGCTACGACGATGGCTTTGTCGCCTACATCAACGGCCAGGCTCTCGTGGGCGTGAACGCGCCGGAAACGCCCGCGTGGGACTCCGCCGCGACGGCTTGGCGCATGAACCAGCCGGTCTTGAACCCCGAGACCTACGACATCTCCGACGCCCGCAGTTATCTGCGCCAGGGCGCGAACGTTCTCGCCATTCACGGCTTGAATTACGCCGCGACCAACGGCGACTTCCTTATTCACGCCGGGCTGACGATGGGCGTCGTCTCGGCCACCAGCACGAACTTCCGCTACTTCACCGCCACCACGCCGGGCCGGCCCAACGGCGTGGGCGTGACCGAGCTTGGCCCCGCCATTTCCTCGGTCAGCAACGCGCCTGCCCTGCCGGTTCAGCCCACAACCAATGACGCCATCCTGATCACCGCGCGGGTGTTGCCCACGCTCGCGCCGGTGGCGTCGGTGACGTTGAACTGGCGCGTGATGTTCGGCGCGGTGCAGCAGGCACCGATGTTCGACGACGGCGCGCATGGCGACGGCGGGGCGGGGGACGGCGTTTTCGGCGCGAGCATTCCATCCAATGTCGCGCTGGCCGGCCAGATGATCCGCTGGTACGTCAGCGCGGCGGACACGACCAATCGCACCTCGCGCTGGCCGATCTACGCGGATCCGCTG
>CAYQWK010000294.1:0-8132 GCA_964420805.1 uncultured Bifidobacteriaceae bacterium
ATTCAGAGCGGCCAAGCATCCGATGACGATGCCCTCCCGAAACCACTCCCGCAAGCCGTCTTCATCCGTGCCGGCCACGTTTCGGCCGCGAAGGTTGAACGCCGGCGAAGCACGCAACGACCCGCGCTCCACCGGCGTCCGCCTTCCACCTGGGCACGGCTTGCTCTCCGTACCCAGGCGAAATCCCATCACGGCGAGCGCAAGCGGAAGAACCTCACGCCCGTCTGTGCTGGCAGCGTCACCTCGGCGTTCGTGCCAACCACCGCGACCGGCGCCGCGACCGGCGTCCAGTTCGTCGAGGTGATGTCCGAGGTTTCCTCCAGCACGCAGCCGGTCGCATTCGTCTCCCAGACGACCTTGTGTGACTGGGCGTTGAAGCGGGACAGGCGCACATCCGGCGGACCGGGGACGAACTTTGCGACCAGCGAACGGTTCAGATTCACGGGGAACGTGTAGTTGTTCGAGGTGCTGACCACCTTGCCATTGTCCTCCCAGCCTTTGAAACGATAGCCGCGTTTGGCCGTGGCGGTCACGGTGCAGGAATGGCCGTTGGTATAGAGGCCGGTGCCGCCAGCGTCGCCGGTGTCGAGCGGGTGCGCCACTGTGTCCACCGTGCTGTGCGGCGGAAGAACAACGTTCACCGCGGTGATCGCGAAGGTGTAGGAGCGCTCGACGGCAGGCTGGTTCGTGGTGCTGGCGCGGACCTTGAACGTGAACACGCCGGTTTGCGTGGGTGTGCCGGACAGTTCGCCGGTGGCAGGATTGAATGTCATGCCAGCAGGCAGCGAACCGCTGTTTGTGCAGGTGAACGGCACGCCGGCAATGACAATGGCGCGCGTCGGGTACTTCGTGTTCACCTTTCCGTCCGCCACGTGCTCGGTCAGGCCAATCGGCAGTTCGTGATCGAACGCGGACATTTGCGCGCCGAGAAATTCTCCGACGACCACGGTGTTCGAATATTCCATCGTGCCGTGAATGCCGTCGGGACCAACACCGCTGGCCAAAGCCTCGCCATTCGCCGGATCGGTCGGGCCGACGTAGGCGTAGAACTCGTAGCGCCGCGTAATGACCTCATCGCCCTCGTCCAGATCTTCGGCCTGGCCGGCCACTCCACCGCCCCCATTGCCGCCATTGCCCCCATTGCCGCCATTGCCGCCATTACCACCGTTTCCACCACCGCCGCCTCCACCACCTCCGTACTCCTGTTGCAACAAATCCCATTCGGATTCGACTTCGTCCGGCTCGCCGTTGCGCCAGGAAATGTCCTCGGGATGATCCGGATCATCCGAAACCAGTTCGCGAAGTTTGATCGGCCGGTTGGTGTGCGAAACGGTGATGATGGATTTCACCCAGACGGCCGGGCCAAAGCCCTCGACCGGCTCGACCTTCTCGCGCGGGGCCGGGATGACAGCCTGCACCTGCGCGGGCGCGCCGGCGGCGGGCGCGTAGTAGGTGAACGACGGCGTGGACACCTGCACGTTCCCGCCATACACCAGCGCACCCGCGCCATTGTCCACAAGCCAGTTGTATTTGATCGCGCTGGGCTGCCCGTAATAGCCCACGCCAAAATGCTCGCCGCCGAAGTTCGTGCCCGGATTCGTGAAGCGATGACCATCCGTCGGCGTGATGGTGGTGCTCGGAATCGCCGTGTAGGCCGACCACACCCCATTCGTGCGCACCGCCGCATAGCGGATAATGACGTTTGTGCGGCCCGGCACCGATGTGGTGTCCTCCCGGATCGTGGGCGTGCCGTAATGATTGTAGCTGTAGCAATAGGTAATGCTCCGGCTCTGGCAATCGTCGAGTTCGATCTCGAAGCCGTGGCAGGTCTGGCCGGTGTCGTTGACCGTGTCGAAGTTGTTAATCGTGCCCCAAGCGATGCTGGCGCGCGCCGGGCCAGTGCCGAGCGCAAGCGCGCAGGCGGCCAGAAGGGATGAGAGCCCAGATCTTCCCTTAAAAGGTGAAATGGCTTTGGTTAACTTCATATCTGTATCCGTATTTCTTTGGTTGTTCGTCCAAACGGCAGCGCCGGGCATCATTCCGCGAACCGCCACCGTGGTTGAAACGCTCTTAGCAACGACAATGCCACAGACGAAAATAGGGGAAATTAGCCCGTAGTCCGGGGCTTTATTGCGGTGGCATCCGGAAAAAGCGGAACGCGCGTTCCGATTCCGAAACACCCATTGAGGATATAATGCGACCCGGGCGGATCGGGCGGTCTGGCGGACCCAAACTGCTCAGGCGTCGGTTCCGCGCAATTCCGGCCACTTCTCCAGCCGGCGCAACAGCGCTTGAGGAGACATGCCGAGCTTTGCCGCCGCCCGGCGGATGCCGCCCTTTGCTTCGCGCAAGGCCTCGCCAATCAACCGGTACTCCTGCGCCTCAATTGGCGTGAGTTGGCGGCTGGCGGGAATCTCCGGCGCAGTGGCCGAAACGACCGGCGCCGCAGCGGGCGCAGCCACCGGCGCGTGCTTGGAGCCAGCACGGCGTTGCAGCCAGTTTGCATCCAGTGCGAGCCAACGTTCCTCGTCGGCTGTCTTGAGCAATGACCGCTCAATCACGTTGCGCAGTTCGCGCACGTTGCCGGGGAAATCATGGGCGGCGAGGCTGGCCAAGTCCGCCTCCTTGAGTAGCGGCTTGGTACGTCCGTACTTCGCGGCCAGTTGCGCCAGGAGCAATTCAGCTAGGCCGGGAATATCCGTCCGGCGCTGGCGCAATGGCGGCAGTTCAAGCGAGAAGACATCAAGCCTGTAGAGCAAATCCTCGCGAAACCGGCCGGCTTTCACCTCTTCAGCCAGCAACTTGTTCGTGGCGGCCACGAAACGCCCTGTGAATTGATGCGTTTCCGTCCCGCCAAGCGGTCGAAACTCACGCGCCTCAAGCAACCGGAGCAACTTGGCCTGTAACGGCAGGGGCACTTCGGCAATCTCGTCGAGGAACAACGTCCCTTCCGACGCCGCTGCCGCGAGGCCGGCCCGCTTGCGGTCCGCGCCGGTGTAGGCGCCCCGTTCCGCCCCGAAAAGCTCGGCCTCGAACATTTCCGCCGGCATGGCTGCACAATTCATGGCAATGAATGGCGCCTTGCCATCCGGATGCGACAACGCATGCAGCATCTGCGCAGCGACATCCTTGCCCGTTCCCGTCTCGCCGGTGAGCAGCACAGTGGTTGTGGCGTGGCGGGCGGCCTGCCGAAGTTGCTGAAGCGCGTCGCGCATCACCGGCGAATCACCAAACCACCCCGTGGTTGGCGCAGGCACCGCCGTGGTGCGCAAACGTAGCAATGCACGACGGACGCAGGCCACCAGTGCGTCCGCGTTCAAGGGCTTGGTCAGGTAATCAAACAGACCGTTGCGCGTGAGCGTCACCGCCTCACCCAAGTCCGGCGCGCCAGTGATCATAATGGCGGGCGCATCCGGGTTTCGGCGGGAAAGCTGGTCAAAGAAGTCGTAGCCTTTGCCGTCCGGCAGGTGATTGTCGAGGCACGCAAGGTCGAACTGCCGGCCGGCCACGGCTTCGCGGGCAGCCGCGATGGAACCGCACACCGTCACCACTCCTCCCTCGGTACGAATGATCTCGGCAGCCATCGACGCAAACGCCGTATCATCCTCGAGAATCAGGCAGGAAAACGGCTGCCGGGCGGAGCACTGTTCATTCATGGCGGTCATCTTGGCGGCGAGTTTGGAGCAGGTTCAAATCGGTTCAACGTTGAAAAAGGGATGCGCAATGAAAACGGCTTTTGCTTCTTCAAGGCCGGCCACTATTCGCGCCGCCAGCCAGCGCGCATGCCACCGCGGCGCCAAGCTCATCTAGCGTGAAAGGCTTCTGCAGAAAGCCGATCGCGCCCGCCTCGTTCGGATCAATCGTCACCGGCTCGCCGCTGGCCACGATGATGCGCAGGTCGGGCCGTTGAGCGCGGAGTTGGCGCACCAACGCAAGCCCGTCCATCCCGGGCATGGCCGCATCCGTGATGATCAACTTTACGTCGCACGAGTTCCGGCCGAAAACGCGCAACGCCTCCGCACCGTCAGCAGCGGTCAACACGCGGTAGCCATTTGCGCCAAGGCCGACCTCGATCAATTCGCAAATGGCGTGCTCGTCATCGACGGCGAGCACCAACTCCCCGTTCCCGCGCACCACGGCCTTGGGAGCAGCAATAACGGCCACCTCATCCTCGACAGCGCGCGGCAGGAATACTTCAAAGGTCGTGCCCTGGCCCGGTTCGCTCTCCACGCGCAGGAAACCGCCGTGCGCCTGGACAATTCGGATGACCGTGGCGAGACCGATGCCGGTACCGCGACCCTCGCCCTTGGTCGTGAAGAATGGCTCAAAAATGCGCGCACGCACTTCCGGAGGCATCCCAGAGCCGGTGTCGGAAACAAGCAACGACACGTATGCGCCCGGCTTCCCCTCGGGAATTCCCGCCGCCTCGTCCAAGCCGAGTTCCACATTGTCCGCGGCAAAGGAAAGCCGGCCGCCCGAGGGCATGGCGTCACGGGCATTGACGCAAAGGTTCAACAACACTTGATGAAGCTGCGTCGGATTGCCGCGCACCGGCCAAAGGTCCGCAGGCAGGAACGTCTCGACAGCGATGTTCTTCGGAAAAGTCTCACGGACCATCTTTTCGATCTCCTTCACCAGCGGGGCCAGTTCGAGACGATTGAACTCTCCGCCGCGGCCGCGGGCGAAGAGGAGTATCTGGCGCACCATGTCCGCGCCGCGGTTCGTGCTGCTCTCCATGAGCCCAAGGAGGCGGGCGGACTCTTCGTCACCTAGCTTGCGGCGAAGCAACTGCACACCGAGAAGAATGGGAGCGAGCGCATTATTCAGGTCGTGCGCCATGCCACCGGCCAGCGTGCCAATGGTGTTCATGCGCTGCGTACGGAGAAACTGTGCCTCCAGTTCCTTCTTCTCCGTCACATCGCTGCTGATGAGCAGCAACGCCCTGGGCAGGCCAGCGTCGTCACGGATGAGTGTCCAGCGGCTGTCAGCGATAACAATGCGCCCGGCGCGGGTTTGCTGGCGAAGTTCGCCATTCCATTCACCGGTCTCAATCACAACGTTGCGGGCCGCCGCAGCGGACGCGGGGTCAGGAGAGAAAAGTTCCTCCAGCGCGCGCCCATTCTGCCATCCGTTTGCAGGCCAGCCGTAAAGCCGTTCAGCGCTGGGATTGGCGTAGAGAATCGCTCCATCGAGGTTCTGGACCAGAATCGCATCGTGCGCCTTGTCGATCAGCGCGGCCTGTTCGCGGATCTTCGCGTCAGCCTCGCGCTTGGCGGCTTCCATGCGCCGGCGGGTGAGGAGCCACTCCACGGAATTGAAAAGCACGGAGCCTCCAAACGCCAATGGGATTTGCGCCGCCGCGATCACCAGAAACGGAAACCATGTGCCATGCGCGAAGCAGACCACCGCGAGGGCGATGACCAGTAATGAAGCCGCAGCGGCCACGAGGAAGGCTGGATTCGGCCGAAGCCAGACCGATGCGCCGCCACCCATTGCGGCGAGAAGCACCAGCGCGAACTCCCAGCCAGGCGCGAGTCGACGCAACGATTCACCGCCGAGAAGGTTGAGCATCTGCGTCGCGTGAACCTCGACGCCGGGCATGAACAGTTCCTTGTGGCCCCAACTGTGAAAGGGGCTGCGGAACTCGTCCTGCCGCGCGCCAAAAAGTCCCGTCATCGGGCGCGCGCCAATGAACACGATCCTGCCGCGAAAGAACTCGTCGGGCACTCCGTTTGTCGAAAGCACGTCGCTGTAACTGACAAACGGGACTGTGAGCGGCGGCCCGTGGTAGCGGAGCCACGCGCGCTGGGCAGCCTCCTCGGAATCAGGTTGCTGTGTCACCGGCAATCTCAAATGCGTTGCCGCCGCCCAGGTCAAAGAGGGGGTCTTGTCCCTGTTAAGCGCAGCCAGAGGGCGTCGGACCACGTAGTCATCATCGATACCATGCGACGCGATTCCCCATGCGGCAGCAGCATCAGCAAACGGTTCATAAGGCGGCACAACTTTTGTGGCGCGGAACCGGTCGGTGACGGTGTCACGGCCGGACTTTCCGGTAAACTCAGCCGCAAGAAAAACGTGGCCGTGGCGTCGGATCGCGGCGACCAGGCTGTCATCCGCAGTCGTGTCCGGTCCCGCTCCGCCGAAGACAACGTCGAACACGACCGCGCGCGCGCCGGATGCCGTCAAGCGGTCAAGCAGGCGTGCATGAAGTTGCCGTGGCCACGGACGCGCAGGATCCTCGTGTTCGTTGATATAAGAAGGGAGGTCGAGATAGACGATGACGACGGGAGTTCCGTTTGAGGGCGTTTGCGGCGCAGGCGCGATTCGATGCAAGAGGTCATAGCTTGTCCGAACGAACAGAGGGTTTTGCGGGCCGGAATGCGCAATCAAGGCCAGACCAAGGAGAGCCGTGGCCCCGGCAAGGGCCAGAAATGCGGCGAGCCGCGGCTGGTTTGCCTTCGCGGGAAGCATGTGCAGGCCCGACCCTACGCCGCTCCCCGTGGCGTGGCGAGCGTCTTCACGATGCCGCTACCTTGCTGCAGGAGCGCACCATCGAGGCGGGAACATGCGGGTGGGTCAACGCCACCTCTGCCTCCAACCGCGGCGGATCGTCGCTGGAAACCTCGCCGCGCAATTCAACGGTGGTCGGCCACAACGGGTCACCGGATTCCATTCGCAACGCGATGGTACGCGGGAGGAGCGCGCCAAGGTCGTCCGTCTCGAGCCGAAAACCCGGCTTGATTCGCCCGCCGGTGGTGAAGCCAGGCTGGCCGAGCGTGATTTCCGTGAACGACCACTCGCCTCCCGCACCCTTGGTGCTGCGGCCGGCAGGCAAAAACTTCAACGTTACCCGCAGGATGCCGCGCTTCTCGTTCTGGTCAGGGAAAGTGGCCGCGCCGGCGAAGTGCGCGAAACATGTGTTGCCCGTCCTGGGCCAGTAACCCACCGCAGTTTGCTCGCCTTGAAATCGGTAGTTCAGTGTCAGCATTTTTGTGCCGGTTGTTGTGGCGAGAGCCACTAGCACTCGTGATGCCACCACTGCACGGGCGGCGCGCGGAGCACGAACATACGGTTTCGAGTGAACGCTGCTTCGTAACCGGAACATGGTTGTTCCGATGAATGTTCCGCGTGATCCGATTTAGGAACGAACGGACGAGGTCGGAGTCCCGCGCGCGGAATTTTGCGATGCAGCAGTGTGCCATCGGGACCACGAAGCGCAGATTCATTCAGAATCCGAATCAAACGGGTCGTTGGCACAGCGGAGATCGATTGAAGCACTCGCCATGGCACGCCTGACCGATCTGCGTGGAGGACAAGACAGCCAACCCACGCAACCAACACGGCACGGCGCCTGATCATGGCAAACCCCAAGGTCCGGGCGCGCAACTGGGAGGCAAATCGTCATGCAACGGAACCGGCGACGGCAAATGGGCGAAACAGCCGAATACAGACGGGAGCAGGAATGCGTCGCTGGAAGCAATGAGATGTCGCATGGAGTGATGTTCAATTAGTCGCCAAACCACGGGAAGAAGCCGGCCGGAATACTTTACAATTTCACGACAGAACCGGAACAGGATGGCCAAGACTTCACCCCGAATTCGCCGTTGCCTGTCCCGCGCGCGCGCCCCTACTCTCCCGGCGCATGAAACATCAGCTCGATTTCGAGAAGCCGGTGATCGAGCTCCAGCGCAAGCTTGAGGAGCTGAAAAAGCACGCCGGAGCATCCGTGGGCTTGAACCTCGATGACGAGGTGGCGCGCATGGAGCGTAAGATCGAGGAAACGCGCCGGCACATTTACTCGAATCTCACCGCCTGGCAGCGCGTGCAACTGGCCCGCCACCCTAAACGCCCCTTTTCGCTCGATTACCTCGCGTCCGCCTTCTCGGATTTCAACGAACTGCACGGTGACCGCCTGTTTGCCGAGGATCGTGCCGTGGTGGGGGGCTTCGCGAAAATTGGCGGGCACAAAGTCGTGGTGATCGGCACCCAGAAGGGCCGGGACACCAAGGAGAACATCAAGCGCAACTTTGGGTCCGCGCATCCCGAGGGCTACCGGAAAGCCCTGCGCCTCATGCGCCTTGCCGACAAATTTAATCTGCCCGTGGTTGCGCTTATCGACACCGCCGGCGCCT
>CAYQWK010000295.1:0-8052 GCA_964420805.1 uncultured Bifidobacteriaceae bacterium
GGCGCCTTGTGGCCGAGCACGAGGCAGAATGGCCTGTCTTTCGGCGCAAGCAGCCAACCGGTGCCTCGCGGCGGAACGAAGCTGTTAATGTTCCGCGCCACGCTGTTGCTGATGAAGCCCAGCGCCAGCTCCGTGACCTCGTGCGTGTAATAGTTCGTCGAGACCGAGCGCTTTCCGTTCACGTTGAACTCGGTGCCCCAATATTTTCCCTGGCCCTTGTGCGACGCCCAGAAATCGAACCCGGCGCGCGGCTCATCATTGTCCTCGCCCATGTGCCACTTGCCGATGTAGGCCGTGGCGTAGCCTGCCGCTTGAAGGCGCTTCGGGAAACTGTCCAAGGCCGCCGGAAACTCTGTGAAGTTGTTCAATACCTTGTGCGCGTGTGCGTAAAGCCCACTCAACATGCAGGCGCGACTGGGCGAACACAGCGACGTGGTACAAAACGCATTCTTGAACCGCGCGCCCTCCGCCGCCAGCCGGTCGATGTTTGGCGTCTTGAGATGTGGATTTCCCTGGCAACTCAGGGCGTCCCAGCGCTGGTCGTCCGTAAGGATGAGCACGACGTTCGGCCGCGCCGCGGCAGAGACGGAAAGCGCCGTGAGCAGCCACGCGGCTGCGATGAATTGTGGAATTCGCATGGGCCGCATCTAAACCGCCGCCACGGTTTCCAGCAAGCCCCCCGGCTTCCCGGGCCGGTCTGTTCGCGCCGCTCGCTCCGGTCCATACCGCGCCAGGGCATGCTGGAAGGCCGCGTTTCAGGCGGCCTCCCTGCTCACGGTTTCTTCAGCCGGAAGAACTTCATGTTCGGGTTGGCGACGTTCGTCACGTTAAGCGTGCCGTTGAGGAAGGCCGGAGCGATGCCCACGTTGGTGAAGGCGCCAGTGACGACGGGCGCGGATTGCAGATCGAACCCGTCGCCACCAAGTGCGTTCCAGAAGAGCCGGACCTTGCCGGCGGCCGCTGGCGCGACCTGCACGCGCGGCGGCGGACAAGGCAGCCCGAAGATCTCCAAGTGGTAGCTGGAGCAGGCCACGCCTGCAGCGAGTTCGTTGACTACGACCGTGAACACCGTGTTCGAGTAGGCGTAGAATGACATGCTCGGGGCAAGCGCGTTGGTTCCGATGTCAGCCAGGTAACCGGCACAAAGGTCGGCGGAGTCAAACGCGCCGAGATACGCCGAAGCGAAGAGCGAAGAGTTTCCGCAATGGTCCCGCAACACCACGGTCATGCAGCCGCTCGCGCCGGTGTTGGTGAAGGTATGCGTGCCATAACGGAAACTGCCGATGGCCGTTGACGCGCCGGGGCAGGTTTTTGACTCGCTGCAAATGGCCGGGTTGGCGTCCCGGAACATGCGCTGCGTCATGGTGGGTGACTGCGCGTTAAGCGTGCCCGCCGCCTGCGATACGCAAGGCGAACAGGACGAGCCTCCGTCGGCGGCGCACGCGGCGTAGTAGAGCGTGAGCGTCCAACAGTTCAGAGTGCCGGTGTCGCCGCCGGCGTCATCGGTGATGACCAGCTTCCACGCGCCGTTGCCCCACTCGCCTTTGAGGTTCGTAAGCGGCTCCTCGGGCGAGTACGTGCCCACGAACGGCGCGGTGGCGAGCGCGATGTCGTTGCGTGAGCTGTCGTCGAACGTGGTGCGGGACGAGGATGGCGAGCAGTTCGTGCCGAAGTTGTCACCGGAACTGCCGCGGTCGGCCACGAGTTTGACCAGCTTGCCGGAGGGCGACTGGAGCGAGATCTCAAGGTCCGCGTCGAACGTGTGAGTGATTTGGAAAGACACCACCACCTTGCTCACGTAGGCGGGAAAGGACGCGACGTTGATGGTGGAATTGGTGGTGGCGAGGTCGGGGATGGCGGTGGTTCCGGACGAATTGAAGGTGGCTGTGCTGGCGGGAAGGCCGGTGGTGAGCTTGATCGGCATGGAGAACGTGCCAGCGCCGGGCACGGTCACGGTGAGGCGCAGCTCGACAAGCTGGCCGCAGGCGAAGCCCGGCAGCGAGCTGATGCGGAAGGGCGTGAGGTTGGTGCGGGTGCTGTTGGCGGTGAAATTCGCGAAGGCCGCGTTCTGCTGCGACACGGCAATGGCCGGCGAAAGTGAATCGAGCGTGGCGGTGACGCTGGAGAGCGAGCCGCCGGATTTGTTGGTGAGCACCACGACCAGCTCGTTGCACTCGCCCGAATCCACCAGGCCGTTGCCGTTCGGGATGACGGCTGAAAGAAGACCAAGTTCCATGTTCGTGGCCGTGAGCGTGAGATCGTTGCCGGAACCGCCGACGTAACTGAGGGCGAACTGATTGCCGCTGATGTTGATGAGCGTTCCCTCGGGCTTGCCGCTGAAGATGCCGTGGATCGGATTCGCGCCCTGGTTATCCACGAGGCGGAAGACTTGTCCCTCCGTGGGCGGGAAATTGACCGAGAGCGTGAGCACGGCGTTGGTGCAGTTGAGGTCGGTCTTCACCACGAGCTGGTCGTGCGAGACACCGGGTTGATCACCGCGCAGTTCGAGGAAGAGATTCGCGCCCGAGTCGAGCGTCACCGTGCTGGCGGTGAACTTGCCCGGGCTGTTGCCCGGCGAGAGCACCGCGCCGGAGCGCACCCGCACGTCTTCCACGGTCCCGGTGCCGCCCAGCACAGTGCCGGACCAGGCATCGATGAGCGTCGGATTGGGCGCGCCGTCAAACAGCCCGTTGACGAGCATCGTGCCGCCGAACATCGAGACCAGGCCGCCATTCAAAAAGCACGAGCCATCCAGGGTCAGAGTGCCGGAGCCGGCCTTGATGAAATCGCCGTTGCCACGAATCGTGCCCGACCAGGTCGACTCATTGCCGCTGTCGTTCAGGCGCAGCGTCGCGTTGCTCACGATGACCTCGCCCGAGCCGTTCAGGGTGCGGATGATTTCCACGCCCGGCTGGTTGGTGATGATAAGGCGTCCATCCGGGTAGATGTACACATCGGACGTGTCGGCGATCTGCGACGAGAAGGCGCTCTCGGCGACACGCGCGCTGCCGGCCGCACCGGTGCCGTCGCCAATCGTGAGGTCGCCGGGAATCGAGACGTTGGTGCCGACGCGGTTGAGACGCAGTTCGCCGTCCTTCACCCAAGTGCCGCCGGTGTAGCTGTTGACCGTGTCCCAGTCGAAGACGACGAGGCCGGGGCCGGTGACAAGGAACGCGCCGATGCCGGAAATCGGGGCGTTCACCGTCCACGTCTGGCCCGCGTCCGGATAAGCGCGGAGGGGCGCGTTGAGGGTGATGGGCGCGCGCCAACTGCTTGAGGAGTCAATGTAGACGTTGCCGGTCTCCGGACTGCCGCCGCCTTTGATCGTGAGCGGCTCCTGATCGAACGTGGAACCTTCGAGAATGAGGCGCCCGGTGTTGGTGACAATGGTGCCGCCCGATCCTGAACCAAGCGGCGCGATCGAGGTCACGCGCAGGTCGCCCGCGTCAACAATGATGGGGCTGGTGAATCCGTACTGGCCGCTGAGGCGGAGATCGCCGGAGCCAGTCTTCACCACCGGCGCGGAGCCGGCCAGAGAACCGGGATTGATGAGCAACTCGATGTTGTCCGGCGAGCCGCCGATGTCCTGAATGTTGATGGTGCGCGTGGCGCCGGAGCCGAAGCTCACGTTGCCGCCGTAAATGCGCGCGGTGCTCCCGCCGATCTGCGGTTGCACGGTCAACGTGCCGTCGAGCTGGAAGGTGCCGCCATCGGCGAGGATTTCCGCGTTGCCGAGCATGGTGACATCGGGCGCGCCCTCGAAGGCGCCGGAACCAATTTCCCATCGCGATCCGCTGCGGATGATGACGGGACCGGTGACCTGGTTGCTGGCGTAGTTCAGGAGCGTCGCAATTGCACCGCCGCCGAAAATGCCGTTGGTGCCAACCTGTATCGTCGAGTTGGGGTTGACGCTGACGCCGTTGCCCTTGTCCAGGACGAACACACCGCTTTCCACGATGATGTCGCCGGTGAGCGTGTTGGCCGCGCCGTGGTTCCAAAACTCGCCCGCTCCGCTGAAACGAATGTCGCCAGCGCCTGCCAGCACGCTGTGGGCATGAAGGGTGGCATCGGAACGAATGGTGGCGCCGGCCGGCACGGTAATGCTGCCGTGGAACGTCAAGAATCCGTTGACGGCGTGCAACGCTCCGTTGGTGCCGTTGATTCCGGTGCCATGCAGCTCGAGCGACTCGTCCAGTCCGCCGGGGCCAAGGATGCGAAGGTTCGCGTTGGAATGAACGATCGTCTTGCCGACGTTGTTTCCGAGCGAATTGCCGATGTCGTAAAGTTCCACCATTCCGTTGCTGATGACGGTGTTGCCGCCGTAGGTGCCGCCCGTCTGGACGAGTCGAATCGTGCCCGTCCCGGTCTTGGTGAAACCGGCGCTGGCCCCGCCGAGCAAGGAGGAGGCGGTGAGCTTCAGGTCCGGGTCCGCCACGCCGTTGGCGATCTGGAAGACATGACCGGTGTTGCCGAGGTCGAGGTGCGTGATGACCTCCGAGACCGTGGTCGACGCCTGCACGATCAAGTTTGTGCGAACGCCGAGAGTCATCGGGAAGGCTTCGATGCGCGCACCGACCATGACGAGATTCGCGCAGGTGTTCGTGATCTCAAAGTCGCATTCCAGCAACGCGCCGGTCAGCAACACGATATCGTGGTTTGGCGAGAACGCGCCGCCGTTGTAAACGATCGTGTGCCCACTGGAGAAGAAGTGGCCGGGGAAGCTCGGTGACTTCGCCGCCCACAATTCGCCGCCATAGTGATAGAATGTTCCGTTGAAACTGTTGTCGCCGGCGCCGCCAAGCAGCAGCCGGCCCGCGCCATTTTTCGTCACGTCGCCCGTGCCGGAGATGCTGCCATTGATCTCGATGTTGTTGCCGAAGTCGAGCGTGAGGTCGAATCCGTTGAGGTTGATGTCCACCATCCGCACATTGGCCGTGGCGGCGGAGAAGGTCAGATTGCCGCCGAGGGTGACGGGCGCGAACACATCGGACAGTGATCCCGCCGTCCAGACGATGCTGTTGGACACGGTGAAGCCGTTGCCGGAAATCTGCGCGCCGTTGGCGATGGTAATCGCGCGGGCCTTGAAGGCGGCGAGGTTGTTCACTGAATCGAAGCGATATCCGGATGCAAACACGAGATCATCCCCGTTCTGCGGCACACCGGCGGGCGACCAGTTCGTTGATGTTCCCCAGTTGTTGTTTGCCCAGTTGCAAACCCACGTACGCGTGACCGCCGCGCGGGCGGGTAACAGCGTGACAAAGAGGGCGAGGATGGCCGCCGCGACCATATTCGCGACGGACCGTTGCCGGAACACCAGGTTGCTTCGGGTGCCGACAGTTTGGTCTTTTGGCTTCAGGTTCATAATCAGTGTTGCTGGGTTGCGTCTTACCACGGGCTGGCGCACATGTGGCCTGTGCATCCCGCGCACAGGGGTGTGCGAGTCGCGCACAGGGTGTGGATCGAGTTGGTGAGGCAGTTGGAGAACCCAGCCCAATCCGCCGCGTGATGGCGGGATCCAGGAATAATCTGCGCGCCGATCCGCGTCCTTCCGGTCGGCTGCCATTCCTCCGTGAACGAGGATTGAAACCTTGTCATTACCCACATCTCTTGACTGCCGTCAGCGGGAGGTCGTGGGTTTTATCGCGCTGCGAAAGAAAGCCCTCGTTCAGCGGGCGGTCCGTTCATGCGCCGCTTTAACGCGCCGCCGCTCCTTTTCGCAGCGTGACAAGTTCCACCCCGCGGCGAAGGTTATGGGTAAAGACATGGGGGTAAAACCAAGGCGCACGCCACGGCAGCACGGAAACGAAATGAAACGAATCGTCGCAGTGTGGAACTGAAACAACGCAGTTCAAAACTCGGCGGTTGAATTCCGCGGCATGGCGGTCCGAGTTCCAAGTACCCCCAAGGCGGCACAGAACATCGGCGGCCGTGTTCCGAGGTGGCCCGCCGGTGTTCACAGCACGGCAGGGGATGTTCAGAGCTTCGAAATCGGTGGTTCAGGGTGTGAATCCCGAGTTCCGAGGTGCAATATCCAAGTTCCGAACTGCAACGTTTCAGTTCGGAACTGGACCATATTGCCTCGTAACAGGCTTTCCTAAAGCACCTTGACGCCCCCGCGTCCTCAGGCATCCGGCATCACGGATGCCGCAACCGATAGAAGCCGGTGCTGCCCGGCGTCTCGGTCACGAAGACATGCGTGGCGTTGGTCTGGTAAGGGAAGGGCACTTGAATCCAGAAATCCTGGATCACGCCCGTGTTCAAGGTGGATTTCCGGTCGAGGACGAACCCCTCGACATTCAACGGCCAGGAAACGACGACAAGGCCGTTTGAGAAGCCGACGCTCAAGTGCGGCGCACCCGGCGTTTGCACGGCCACGGGCAGCGCCCAGTAGCCGCCCGTCAGCGAGAAGGCTCCGCCGGTCAACGGCGTGCTGGCGTCCGGCTGACCCACGGTGCCGCTGAGGGTGAACGCTCCACCCGCGCTGGAGCCGCCGCCTCCGGCGATGACGTGACGCTGCATGGCGAGGCTTTGGGCGTGCGTTTCGCTGCCAGCCAGCCCGACGAGGACGATCGGCAGGAGTCGAAGAAGTGATTTCATGTCAGGAATGTTCCGAGGTGGAAAGCTCGTCACTTCACGGAGCTACTGCCGTCCAGTCGATCTGGAACTGCGGTACGACGGGGTGGTTGGATTTGAGATAAATCGAGCCGCTCTCGGTCCGGCTGTGGAAGAACACCCACGGATCCCCACCAACCATCACGGCGGATAACTGGCTGAATCCATAACTTCTGTGAGCATTGAACCCACCTTCGGAATCCAGGTTCGCCGGCGGCATCCAAGTGTTCCCATCGGCGTCCACGGCTTGGGTGAACATCGGGCTGTACCCGCCGGGGTAAACCACGGCGGGTCGGCCGTCGGTGACGAGCAATGTTGCCCGTCCGTAATCCACATAGTGCGGAGAAACCTGGCGGAGCGTTCCCCAAGAGTCGCCGTTGGCGTCGTTGGCCCGGATGTACTGAGAGCGCACTTCGATGGTGTTGACGCCGTTCTGGCAGGCGATGGCAGGGCGTCCGTTCACTGTGGTCATGGTCGGGTAGTAGCCTTGATAAACGGTGTAGCCGCTGGCATCCGGGCCATCCGCCTGCACCATCACCGCCGGTCCCCAAGCCGTGCCGTTCGCGTCGGTCGCGCGGCGATACAACAATCCGGTAAGACCAAGGGGAATTGCACCCCGGTAGCAAACCGCCGGGTTGCCGTTGATGACGGCAATCGCGAGATAAGTGCTGTAACTGGGTTCCACCGTCACGCCGCTGCCCCAACTGGTTCCCGCCGCATCGTTGGCGCGGACGTATTTCAGGTGGCCGTTGGTGGCGATGTAGGCGATGGCGGGACGTTGGCCGATTTCCAGCAGTTGAGGCCACCCTCCAGCGACCGCCACGGCGGTCACTGCGGATCCCCAAGTCGAACCATTCGAGGTCGTGGCCCGGATAAACCGGAGCGAAGCCGTCGCCTCGTCCTGATACACCAGGGCCGGGCGACCTTGGATCATCGCGCCGCACATCCCGTTGAACGCGGGCGTGTTGGTCACCACGTCGATGCCCTGCCAGTAGATGTTCGTCCCGGACGGCAGCAAGGAGCGGAAGCGGATCGTGTTGGTGCCCGCTCCCCGCGACGTATAGAAGACTCCTGGAACACCCTGCACGGACAAGGCGCTCACGCTTCCTTCGACGATCCCGTAGTAGTCCATCCAGGAGGCGTTCGGGACGGCCATGAGCGCGGTGGCGGTGAAGCCCGCCGGACTTTTCTCGGTGACGCTCACCTTCAAAGTTTCCAGGGCGGTGAAGTCGGAGGAGGACAGGCCCAGCGTGACAATCGGCGTCGAGGCAAACGGCTGGGCGAAGGTCACGGGATAGGACATGCGCCCAAACGCCGTCTCCGGCTTGGCCGACGAAATCGAGCCGGACAGATACGGCTTGCTCAGTTCGTTCGGTTCGATGGTCGAGCCCAGCCGCGTGACGTTGGCCGACAGGCGCGCATCGTCGAGCGTGCCGTACT
>CAYQWK010000296.1:0-8007 GCA_964420805.1 uncultured Bifidobacteriaceae bacterium
GATCAGCAACGCCGCTGTCAGCGGCTCGCTCTGGGCGGACGCCGGCTGGCATCCCACCGCCTGAGGCGCCGCCCACCCCGCGGCGCTGTTTGACCGTTGTCAAAGCCGCTGGACCGGCGGTCTGCTTCACTCAGCCTGCTCATTCGGCGGCGGGTCAGGATGGAGGAATGGACCTTTCACCGCCCGTTGCTGGATCGGGAAAGGCTCAAATGAAAGATCTGCAAGGAAAGCTGGCGCTGGTCACCGGCGCCACCCGCGGGATTGGACGTGCCACTGCCCTCACACTCGCCGATGCCGGCGCGGATGTCGTCTTCAGCTATCGTCACTCCGCCGAGCAGGCCGTTGAACTGGAGGCGTTGCTGCGCGAGAAGGGCGTTCGTGCCCGCGGTTTCCAAGCGAACGGCGCCTCAACGGAGGAGGTTCAGAAGATGGTTGCGGATGCACAAAACGAGCTGGGCACAGTGACCATTCTGGTCAACAACGCCGGCATCACCCGCGACAAATCTTTCCTCAAGATGACGCGAGAGATGTGGGATGAAGTGATCCGTGTGAACCTCGACAGCCTCTTCATTGTCACCCAGGCGGTCCTGCCCGGGATGATCCAGACGGGCTGGGGCCGGATCATCAACGTCTCATCCATTGTCGGCCAGATCGGGAATTTCGGCCAAGCGAACTACGCGGCGGCCAAGGGCGGCGCCATCGCCTTCACCAAGACCATCGCCCGCGAAGTCGCGCGCAAGGGCGTCACCGCGAACGTCGTCGCGCCCGGATTCATCGAGACCGACATGCTCAAAGCCATCCCCGCCACTGGGCTCGACCAGGTGAAAGCGATGACCCCGGTTGGCCGGCTTGGGCATCCGCAGGAAATCGCCGACGCGATCGCTTTTCTGGCCAGCCCGCGCGCGGCGTTCATCACCGGGCACGTCCTCGCGGTGAACGGCGGGATGGAAATGTGACCCGGAGCGGCGCCGCATCGTCGGTTGCACATCAGGATTAGCGGACTACCGTTGTCTCCATTCACCCGAAGCGTTCCCAAACGCGGGTGAATTTTTGTGTATGATTACTGGAGTCTTCGTTTTCCCGTTACTCATGGTGATCGTCCTGGTGGCCGCCAACCCGCGCGGGCATCGGGACTGACCAACGAACCAGGCTGTGGCGGCCTGTCCGCCGACACGCTCCTGCCCGCTTCCACCCGCGAAACAGGGCGTGTGGGTGAATCGCGCATTCGGCGTCACGACGCTTGCGCCCAGCTCCATGGTGAATAGCGTTCCGCCGTGGAACAACACGTGCAAAAACTGGGACGCAATCTGGGCGGCTACCGCGGCGAGACCATTGACATCGCCTCGGTCCTCGCGGATTGCCGCCGGCTCGCGGCGGCGAATTCCTGGTCCACGGAATCCATCGGCGACGTTGAGCTTCCCGTTTTCATCCGCGCCATCCCGGGCGCGACGCGCCGAATCTACGTTTCCACCGGCATCCATGCCGACGAACCCGCCGGGCCGCTCGCCATTCGTGCTCTTCTCGAGTCCGATCACTGGCCCGACGATGCCAGCCTCACTTTGCTGCCTTGCCTGAACCCGGCCGGCTTTCCGTTTAACAGGCGTGAATCGCCGGACGGACACGATCTCAACCGAGACTACCGCCACCTCCGCTCGGCCGAGATTCGCGCGCACGTCGCGTGGCTTCGCCGGCAAGCGTCGTTCGATCTTTGCCTCTGCCTGCACGAAGACTGGGAGGCTGGTGGTTTCTACCTCTACGAGTTGAATCCCGACCATCGTCCATCCCTCGCGACGGAGATACTCGCCGCCGCGTCCACGACGTGTCCCATTGACCAAAGCGGCGTGATCGACGGACGCGAAGCGCGCGCCGGATTGATCCGGCCGACGCTCGATCCAGCGCAGCGCCCAGAGTGGCCCGAAGCCTTTTACCTGATCCAACACCAGACGCGGTTGAGCTACACGCTCGAGGCGCCCTCCGATTTTCCGATGCCTGTCCGCGTGGCGGCGCTCGCCGCGGGGACACGCGCGGCCGTGTTCGCCTCAGGCGGCCGACGCGGGAACGCCTCATGAAATTAACTGTTGAATCCACGCGGCCGCGCCCTACTTATTTTCGCGTGCGACACAACAATAGCGTGACAACAACGCCGTGAAACCGACTGACCTTCGGGGGATTCTCCAATACATCCCCCGCTTCCGGGAAAAGACTTTTGTCCTTAGCTTCGATGGCGCGGTCGTGACCGACGAGAACTTCGCCAACACGCTGCTCGATGTCGCCGTCCTGCGTTCACTGAACATCCGCGTCGTGATCTGCCACGGCGCCGCCGCGCAAATCCGCGCGCTGGCCGAGGAGCAAAACCTCAAGCCGTCCGATCTCGACGGCGCGGGCATCACCGACGCTGCCACCTTGAAACTCGCGCTCACCGCGGCGAACCGGCTCACGCATGAAATCCTTGAGGGCCTGGCCGCCAATGACCTGCGCGCCGCCAGCACCAACGCCATTGTCGCCCACCCAATGGGCATCATCGGCGGCGTGGACCATCTCTTCACCGGCAAGGTCGAGCGCGTGGACACCGAACTCCTCAGTACGCTGCTCAACCAGGGCATCATCCCCGTGCTTCCACCGCTCGGCTTCGATGGCGAGGGCCGGACCTACCGCGTGAACTCCGACCACATGGCCGTGGCGGTGGGAGAGTCCCTGAAGGCGTCCAAGTTGATCTACATCACCGCCAGCGACGGCCTGATTTACCGCGGCCAACTCATCCGCCAGATGATCGCCAGCGACCTAGAGAAGTCCCTCGCCGTGAAGAAGGATTTCGCGCCCGAGCTGGTTTCCAAGGCGGTCCAGGCCGCGCTCGCCTGCAAGGCCGGGATTCCGCGCGTTCACGTCATCAACGGACGCGTCGATGAATGCCTGCTTGCCGAGGTCTTCTCCAACGACGGCGTGGGCACGCTTATTTACGCCAACGAATACCAGCAGGTGCGCCGCGCGTTGAGAAAGGATGTGCGGGCCATCCAGCGTTTGACCAAGGACTCGGTGGCCAGCGCCGAATTGATGAAGCGGACACGCGCGATGATTGAGAAGCAGCTTGGCGACTACTACCTGTTTGAAATCGACAAGAACCCGGTCGCCTGCGTGGCGTTGCACGTCTTTCCCGAGCAAAACAAGGGCGAGCTGGCCTGCCTTTACGTCAACCCGGCCCACGAAAACCAGGGCATCGGCCGCAAGCTGATCCAGTTCGTCGAGACCAAGGCGCGCGAACTCGGCCTGTCCGAACTGCTCACGCTCTCTACCCAGGCCTTCAATTATTTCCAGTCCAAGGGCGGATTCAGCGAAGGCACGCCCGACGACCTGCCGCCCGCCCGGCGCGAGAAATACGACGCAACGGGCCGCAACTCCAAGGTGCTAATCAAACGCCTCACCGCCGAGAACGCACCGGGGACGCCGCCCTCCAAGCCCGTGCTGGCCAGCATCCCGCCGGCACCGAACTCCGCCGAAATGCCAGTGCCGCCTACGTGACCGGGACTCGATCAGGGAAGCGGGAGGATTTCCGGCCATTGCGCCGGATTGCGCAGCATCCGTTCGCGCAGTAGCGGCAGCGGCGGCGCGCCGTGGCGCAAGAGTTCGTCGTGGAACCGCCGCGAACTGAAACGCGGGCCTTCCTGCGCCTGCCAGTCGCGGCGCAACTTGAGAATCATCAACTTGCCAAGCGTGTAGTTGAGGTAGCCGGGATCAAAGGTTCCGCGCACGGCCTCCTGCCGCGCGGGCTTCTCCTCGTAATAGCAGTTTTCCATGAAGAACTTCGTCGCCTCGTCCACGGTCATGCCCTGCGTATGGAGCTGGATCGCGCAGCAAAGGCGGCAGAGGCGCAGCAAAGCCTCGTCTGACTGCGCCAGCCGATACTTGGCGGCGCGAAGTTGTTGTTCGCGCGTGGCCCCGGTCTCGGGCGCGGCGGCAAAGCCTTCATCTAGTAGCATTTGCTCGGTGTAATGCGCCCAGCCTTCCACGAACGCGTAGCTGGAGAAGATCTTCGGCACTCGGCCGGCGTTCGAGGCCTTGAGGGCGAGGTATTGCACGTAATGGCCGGGGTAGGCCTCGTGGATGCTGACCACGTCAGTGGTGTAGAAGTTGAATGAGGTGAGCCATTCGTCCTTTTGCCGGGCCGTCCAGTCGGGTTCGACCGGCGTGACGTAGTAGTAAGACTCAGTGGCCTTGGTTTCAAAAACGCCCGGCGTGTCCATGGAAGCGAAGCTGGTCCGGCGAAACGGCGGCGGCGTTTCCTCGACGCGCACACGGACCTCGGAGGGCACGGTGACAATGTCGCGTTCAACGACGAACTGGCGGATGGCCTCGAGGTTCTTTCGCGTCTCGGGCAGCAATCCTTCGGCGGTCGGATGTTCGGCCTGGATTTGCTTGTACACGTGGTGCGGGTGCTTCGCGGGGTCGATGACGCGGGCTGCGGCGGCGAAGCGTTCCTGCTCGGCCTTCAGTTCGCGCAGGCCCAGCGCGAGGATTCGCGCGGGAGGCAGGTCCACCAACTCCGAAACACGCTGCATTGCGCGGTAGTTCTCCGCGCCGAGTGCAAAGTTCGCGTCCGCGCCGGGCAGTCGTTCGGCGCGCAGCCATTCAATGAAGCCGCGCAGTTCGCGCAGGGCCAGCGCGTTGGCAGCAGCGAACTCCTTCAGCAAGGCGGCATCACCGGTGGGTTGCACGGCCAGGGGCAAATCTTTTTCCAGGAAGGCGATGTGTCCTTCGGCAATGTCGATTGCGGTCTCGATGAAGGGACGGGGCAGCACAGTGTCGAGATTCGCACGCGCAGCGGTGAAGATCGCGGGTGTCTGCATTTCGATGGCGATGATGGATCGGACGCGGGCTGCCAGCGGGGCGAAGTCGCGCTTGGCGTATTGCGTGAGGTCGATCGCCTGAGCGTAGGTCATCGGGTTGCGCGTATGACTGCGGGCGCGCTCGAACCCAAACAACTCACCTTGCACCGCGGCGCGCAGGACACGCAGGTCGAAGGCCCGTTCCCGCGACAGTTTCGCGACATCGACCCCGGCCAGCGTGCGATCAAAGTCCTTGAGGCGTTTCAACTCGGCATCGAGCGAGGCGCGACTGAAATCGGTGACCTGACCATCGAACTGGTGCAGCCCCAAGGCCATGCCAAGGGCCGGCCGCCATGCGATGTGACCTGCAATGTAACCCTCGGCAAGCGTCTCGAATTCCTCGTCGGGCGTCGGCCCAGGGAGAGTGAAGCAGCCGGAAGCCAGCAACGCCGCGGCAAGAGCGGATATTGCGTTGAAATGGAAGCGTGACATCCCGCGCGTCTTAGCCGAGGGCGCCAGGCGGCGGCGAGAGGATTCCGGGCACGGGCAAATTCAACGAACGACCTGTGGACGCGAATAAACGACACCAGTAGCCTTGGCGCGTGATTTGCAAATGGCCAGTTCGCCTCGCGCCCATCCTGTTGGTGGGGATCATGCTGCCGTTGTTCGCCCATGCCGCCGCGACAAAGCCCTGGGTCACGTTGACGAACTGCCATTACGTCGAAACCAAGGACGCGGACGGCGACAGCTTCCGCGTGCGCACCGCCACGAATGAATTCAACGTGCGCCTGTATTTCGTCGACGCGCCCGAGGCGACGATGACCTACGCCGAGCGGGTACGGCAGCAGGCGGAACATTTCCACGTCACCCTGGATGCGTCGCTCAAGACCGGCGCCGCAGCGCGGGAGCGGACGCGGGAATTGCTGCGCAGCCCATTCGTGGTCCACACCCGCTGGGCGACGGCGGGTGGGCGCGGTCGCGAGCCGCGCTATTACGCCATCGTAACCGTGGACGGACGAACACTGGGAGAGATCCTCGTGAGCGAAGGATTGGCGCAAGCCAAAGGCGTGACGGCAAACCTGCCGGACGGACGAAAGTCTGCCGCCCATTTGGAGCAGTTGCTCGCGCTGGAAGAAGCCGCGAAAGCGAATAGGGCCGGCGCGTGGACCAACGCGACCATCAAGGAGCCTTGAGCGCGGAGTCTGATGGCAGACTGCTTCACACCGTGAGCACCACTCCAACACCACGACCGAAAGACCTGACCAGGCGAGTTTTGAGCAACGCATGGTTCGCGATTGCGTGGGTTGTGTTTTTGGGAGTTATCGTGACGCGGTTCTGGCGGCTACGAGACGTAGTTCTGGTCTTGTGGGTTTACGGTCGTGACGCATACTACCGCGACGGAGTTCGCGTGCTGCCCGGCAAGCCGGTGCGATTCTCAACAGGTGAGGTTGCACCGCAGTGGCAGGACATTGCGACTGGTGCAGGGTTCTTTTTCGCCGTCGTCTTGGGTTTGTCGGTGCTGCTGATTCTTGGACTACGCCTTTATGAGCGCTTGCACACATCACGCTACGCGGCCAACCATGCATGAAGCGTTTCGCCACCTTCTTCCACCACCGTAGCATCACGTTTTCTCTCATTGCGTTGCTCGTTGGTTTCATGGCGTTGGCGCGCATCTTCAATTTCTCGGGCCTTGCACACCTACACGGGCGCGAATTCGTCCAGCAGTCGCTCTTTCTTTGCATCTTCTCGTTCCTCTTCTGCGTTGCCGTGCTTGCCATTCTCGTTCGCGACGTGAGACGAGGGTATTCATCGAGCCGTTGCTCGTTGGCTTCCGTCATTATGCTTGCTGCAATTACTGGTCCTGTGTGGCTTGCAATCACATTGGTCAGCTACTTCTTGCGATGACGTGAATGCGGCCTGCCAAGGCGCCGCAATGAACCGCGAATGGACGCCGATTCGCTCGAATCGATTGGCTCGGTTGTGGTTCCGGGAGGCCACCGAAGCCTGCGGATTTGCGTCCATTAGCGCAAAGTCACGGTTCTATTTTCCGGAAACCGGCTTGGATGCGATTCCGGCGGGGCAGGCACAGAGAACTGCGCGCGAATCCGAAGTTGAGCCGTGCGGGGCATCGGCAATAGCCTGCGGCACCATGAAATCCGCACTTGCCATCACCCTTCTCATCGCGGCCGTCGATGCCTCGCTGGCCGCCGAATCGATCATCGCCCCTGGCGCGAAACTCGAGAAACTCGCCGGGACGTACTCGTTCACGGAAGGCCCCGCCGCGGACAAGGAGGGCAACGTTTTCTTCACCGACCAACCGAACGACCGGATCGTGAAATGGAACGCGGCCGACGGCACGGTTTCCGACTGGCTCAAGCCGTGCGGGCGCGCCAACGGAACATACTTCGACCGTGCCGGAAACCTCGTCGCCTGCGCGGACGAGAAGAACGAGCTTTGGGTCATCAGCCCCGAAAAGAAGGTGACGGTGCTTATCACCAGCTTCGGAGGGAAGCTGTTGAACGGGCCGAATGATCTCTGGATTCGCCCCGATGGCGGCATTTACTTCACCGACCCGCTTTACAAACGGAATTACTGGAAGCGGGATGCGGCGATGCAACAGGCGGGGCAGCATGTTTATTTCCTCGATGCCGGGCGCAAGTCCGTCACGCCCGTCGCCACCGACCTCAAGCAACCCAACGGCATCATCGGCACGCCGGATGGACGCACGCTTTACGTGGCGGACATTGGTGCACGGAAGACCTACGCCTTTGACATTCAGACGGACGGCGCGCTGGCGAACAAGCGGTTGTTTTGCAACCTTGGTTCCGACGGAATGACCCTCGACGACGCCGGCAATGTCTATCTCACCGGCAAAGGCGTGACAGTCTTCGACCAGGCCGGGACGCAGATCGAACACATCGAGGTGCCGGAACCTTGGACAGCGAACATCACCTTCGGGGGGAAGGACCGCCGACAACTGTTCATCACCGCGAGCAAGGGGATTTACGGCGTGAAAACCCGGGTCAAAGGCGCGCAGTGAAGCCGTTGGAAATGCTCGGTTTGACCAGTTTTCCACCCTCGCATCCTGAGGCGTCAGTTCATCAACGGAAAGCCCGGAAACACCGTAGGTTCAAACCCCGGAAAGACACCGGGCAAACAGGGCAAAACTGTTTGACATGCCTTGGAT
>CAYQWK010000297.1:0-7874 GCA_964420805.1 uncultured Bifidobacteriaceae bacterium
GCGAGCAGCCAGGACGGCCTGGCGGCCAAGGTGCCGTCCTCCCGGCGCTGGTGAAGCCCATCTCCGTGCCGAGAAAAGCAGGCATCCAGTTGAGAATGCCAAAACGCAGGAAATAGAGCATGGCGTTGATGGCGGCGAGCGTGAGGATGACGCGACTGGTGAAGACCTCGCGCCGCACCATAACCCAGTAGGAATCCGTCGCTCCGCCGCTCTCCCGGGGCGAACCGGCCTCACCGTAGATATCATCGAGTGTGCCGAGATTCTCGACCTCGGGGCGGTCACCCCCGATACGCCAGAAGAGCAAGCTGATGATGAGCACAACAGCCCCGGGCACCCAGAAGGCGACGGCGAGGTTGTCGGGGCCGGCCCAGCCGAGGAGCCCGGTGATGATGAGCGGCAGGCCCGCCCCCCCGAGATTCTGCGAGGTATTCCAGACGGCGATGCCCGCGCCGCGCGATTTGTTGGGATACCAGTTGGCGATCATCGTCATTGATGCCGGGGCGAGCGCGCCCTGGATGAGACCCAGCAGCAGCATGACGGCGAAAAGAACAGGCAGGCTGGAGACGAAACCCAGCAGCATGCACAGCGCCGCGCTGAGGCCGAGGGCGAAGGCGAAGGTCTTACGCAGGCTCGTGCGATCCACCACCATGCCCATGATGAATTTGCCGAAGCCATAGGTGACGGTGAAAGCGGTAAGGATGAGCCCGACCTGCGTGAGCGACCAACCGTTCGCGATGCGCAGAGCCTCGCTGGTGAGCTTGAAATTGTTGCGCACGAGGTAGGCGCAAACATAACCGACGTAGGCGACGAAAAAGACCATTTTTCGCCGCGCAAGGTAGCGCGCGAAAGTCTCAGGATGCTGTCGCCGGAAGGCTTCCGCCGGGTCGTGCTCTGCCAAGATATGACTCATGGGTGGTTCAATTTCCCGCGGCCACGTCACGCGTAACCCGCCCCGTGATGACCTCGCGCGTGCCCTTCAAAATCAGGTGGATGACGCCGGGCTCCAGCGGATCCCAGGCAAAAGCCTGCCCTTCCGCGGTCATCGGGATCGTGGCCACCCAGCGGAGGGTGGAGCCGACAGTCGGAAACTCGAGCACGCACAGCTCCTTCTCATCATGACCAGTGACAAAGAGCAATCCGTCGGGCCCAAGGGCACCGCCCGACATGCTGAAGCCGCGCGCGCCGAGATGCGCAATCAGTGAATCGGGGAAAACCCAGCCGCGACCGGTCGGCCGCCAGTCGTCGTCGAATTCCGCCAGCCGGGTCCAGCGCTGGTCCTTGCCAGGCTCTCCACCGCGACCGACATAGTGGACAAAACAGGCGAGCCAACGGCCGGCGCGCCGGTCAATCCACGTGAGCGAACCGTCGGTGCGGCCGAAATTGATGGAGCCGAGATGCCGGAGCGTGGCGGGCTCCCATATCTCGACGGAGCTGACATGGGGCACGCCCGGGTAGTTGGAATGCGCGCCGTAAAGCCGGCCCTGATGGACAAGACCGGCGTTGACGTGGGTGAGCGGATCACCGGCAGGACAGCTCCACGCCGCGAGCCGCACCCCGCCGGCCTTGGAATATTTGCCGAGATCGTGATTGGAGATGACGTAAAGAAAATCCGCGTCGGCGGCCACCCCCTGCCGAGCCTCGGGGGCTTTGAAACGACGGAGTTCCTGGAAGCGCCAGCCGACCGGACCGGGAACTGTCGCCAGCGCGGGTTGGTCCGCCGCGAGAGCGGCCAGGGCGAGGCAGGCAAAACCGAACAGTGATTTCATGGGATGGTTGCCGGCTCAGATTTTCTGCAAGCGCGACCCGCCGGCGGCAATCCGGAACGAGGCACTGGTGTGGAGCGCGCCCCCGGGGTGGGTGACATCGGCGATGGTGCGATAGTCCGTGCGCCACTCTGCGGGGGTGACCTCGCATCGGACATAGCCGCGCTGGTTGTTAAGGAATTTCACGAAAGGGTTGCGCCGCAGGAGGGCGGCGAGCTCCTCGGGCCGCTCCACCCCGTGGCCGATCGAGGTGATCGAGGTGCCAATGAACTCGACCGCCACGGGAGGAGCGGAGGGATCGTCAAAATCGGAAAGCAGTTCGTTCGCCCAGTTGCTGTGAATGTCGCCGGTGATGACCACGGGATTGGCCACGTGGCGGTCGCGCATGAAACGCAGGATCTCGCGGCGCTCGTGCTCATAGCCCGCCCATTTGTCCACGTCCACGATCGGTCCGTGACCCGCGGTCGACACATCCACCGGGGCCATGATAACCTGTTGTGCAATCACGTTCCAGCGAGTCGGCGAGGCGGCAAGCCCATCGAACAGCCACCGGCGTTGCGCCGCACCGAGCATGGAGGCGGCAGGATCAAGAACCTGCGCGCCCGGGGGTTGCCGCCGCGGACCGGCGGGCTGGTCGCTGCGGTATTGTCTGGTGTCGAGGACATGGAAGGTGGCGAGCGCGCCGTATTCGAGGCGGCGGTAAAGCGGTAGATCCGGGCCAACCGGCCGAGCGCTGTCGCGCAATGGCATGTGCTCGTAGTAGGCGCGGTAGGCGGCGGCGCGACGCGCCAAAAACCGCTCCCGGGAGGCGCTCGCTGGATCCTGAGGGAACAGCCCGGCGTAATCGTTGCTGACCTCGTGGTCGTCCCAGGTGGCGATCCACGGCGCGTGGGCGTGCGCCGCCTGCAGCGCGGGGTCGGTCTTATAGCGGGCGTAGCGAAGTCGGTAATCGTCGAGCGTAATGGCTTCCTTGAGGCCATGCGGACGCACGGCTTCGTCGGCATCGCCCTTCTCGTAGATATAGTCGCCAAGGAAGACAATGAGGTCGAGGTCCTCGCGGACCATATGTTCGTAGGCGGTGTAGTAGCCGACCTGGTATTTCTGGCAGGAGGCGAACGCGAAGCGGAGTCGCGCGGCCAAGATCCCCGCAGAGGGCAGGGTGCGGGCGCGCCCGACGGGGCTGGCCGCGCCACCGGCCGCGAAGCGATACCAATACCAGCGGTCAGCCCGCAGACCGGCGACCTCGACATGCACGCTGTGCGCCCACTCCGGTGCCGCCGTGGCCGTGCCGCGCCGCACTATCCGCGTCATGGCCTCATCCTCCGCCACCTCCCAACCCACCGCGATGTTCACCGCCGGCAAACCGCCGCCGGGCTCCAGCGGTTGCGGGGCAAGGCGCGTCCAGACCACAAAGCCGTCAGGCGAAGGATCACCCGAGGCGACGCCAAGAGTAAACGGATCAACCGGAGACCACCGCGCGACCGCGAACGCGCGCTGCGGGAGCAACGCGCTGGCGGCCAGCACCGCCCCGCCGGCGCAAAACACCCTGCGCGTCAGCTTGGCCGCTCCGGGCGGGAGCCGGGGATCAGGCGCGGCCGGGGTCACAGACTCCAGTTGATGCCGAAGTTGGCATTCCAGCCGTAGATTTCATACCCGCCAGAGCGACTGGGCACGCCGGTGTAAACACGCAGTGGCGCCTCACCGAGATTGGTGAACTCTCCGTAGAGGCGGAGCCGGGAGTTAATACGGTAGCTGAGCTTGGCGTCCAACACATGGCGGCTGTTGATGTAGCTGTCATCGGCGGTGGAGGCACCGACCTCGTTGAGATACGCACCGTTGAAGGAATAGGCGACGCGTGCCTCCAGGCCGTGCTTTTCGTAAACCAGCGCGATGTTACCGAGGGAGTCAGACTGCTTGAAGAACGGCAGTTCCCCCGGTCGGCCGAAGATGGTGACGGATGAGCTCACAATGGTGTAGTTGAAGTTCATCCCGAAGCCGTCGAAGGGCGCAGGCAAGAAGGTGAAGACCTGCTGCCAATTGAATTCGACGCCGGTAATCTCCCCCTCATTGGCATTTTCCGGCCGGGAGATGGAGAGCGTGGAGTAGTTGCGACCGTCGTATGTGGTGTTGTTGAGGACGTATGAGTTTGTGTAGACAGGATTGTCGATGCGCTTGTGGAATGCACCCACCGACACAATGCCGCTATTCTTGAGATAGTGCTCGAGGCTGAGGTCGAAGTTGGTGGATTCGAAAGGCTTAAGTCCGGGATTCCCGGAAGAAAGGCTTCCTTGGAAGATACCGCCGCCGAGATCAATGTCATCGAGGACGTTGCGCGGGGCGAGGGCCGTGTAGGCCGCGCGGCCGTAGGTGTTGGTCCACGCGGCGCGCACGACCCAGCGTTCATCGGGCCGCCAGGTGAAGTGCAGGCCCGGCATCACCTCGGTGTAGGTTTTAGGGATGCTGATGGGAGTATAGATTCCGTTGCGCCGCTCTTGGGCGGCATAGTTGGCGTCGGTTCGTTCGACGCGCAGGCCGGCGAGCAGCGTGCTCTTGGGGGAGGGCTGGAGACCGGCCATGAGGTAGCCGGAGGCGACCTCCTCCTCGGCGTCAAAGTCGGCATCAAGCGAGTTGCTGTTGGAGCTGGCGCTGTCGAAGGTGAACCGGGCGGGGTTGGTGTTGAAGAATTCCTGCAGGCCCGGCAGGTTGATGGTTGGACCGAAACGGTAGCGACCCTCCATGTAACCGGCGGGTTCGGCACCCGCGAGGCCGGACTGGGCGAGGGTGAAAAGGTTGGAGGCACCGGCCGCGAGATTGTAGTTAATGTTTTGGCGATCCTGGTGCTTCTCGCTGTCGAAGTATTTTATGCCGGTTTTCCAGTGAGCGGGCCGACCCAGGAACTCGAACTCCCTGCGCAGATCGGCCTGGAGTGAGACAATGTCCTCACTCTCGTCGTCGGTGCGGAAACGTGCGCGACGGAAGGGATAGCTGGCCGGATCGTAGAAGGCGGCGTTTGGCGAGATGATGGGGATCGGGCCGCTGCCAAGTTCGTAGCTGTTGGGGAAAGCGCTGCCGGAGGAACGGAACTCCCAGTCCACGCGACGAGGGGTCTCGCGCTCGGCGTCGGACATGCCGATCTGCCATTCCAGCTTGTAGTCGCTGCCAAGCTGGTGCTTACCCCCGAGGGTGAAGGCGTCGATCAGGTGGTTCTGCTTGTAATCGCGGAATTCCCTGGTTGCGCGACCCTGACTGAAGGTGCCGCCAGTGGCGCTCTGATTGCTGAGCGTCCCACGGGCGAATTCGAAGCCGGTCTTCTGCCGACCTTCCTCGTCGGTGAATTCGTTGTAGTTGACCCGGAAGTAGAGCTCGTGCCCTTCGCGCGGACGGTGTTCGAGGGCAATATTCAGGCCGAGACGCGCCCGATCGATGTCGTAGTCGAAGGATTCCTGAGAGCCCGGCACGTAGTTGCCGTTCATCTGGGTCCAGTTGACGGCGTCGGAAGTCTGCGAGGCGTAGTTGCGAAAGGAGTAGCTGAAGCCGGTGGTGACGCCCCAAGTCTTCTCCGCGCCGAGGAGGCGGCCATAGTTGGCCGAAGCGCCCCACCAGCCCCATTTCTGGTTGAAGCTACCGTAGCCGACACTGGCCGAACCGAAGAAGTAGCCTTCGGGCCGGTCGAACACGCTCTGGGTGACGATGTTCACGGCGCCGCCGATGGCGTTGTGATCCATGTCGGGCGTGATGGCCTTGACCACCTCGAGGCGCGAAATGAGCTCGGCGGGCACGGAATCCATCGAAAGACCGCGGGTGCCTTGCTCTGCGGGCGAAGCCAGCGTCTGGCCATTCAGCGTGACGTTATTCAATTGTGCATCCACGCCGCGAATGACGATGAAGCGACCTTCGCTTTGATCGATCTCAAGCGAGATGCCGGGAACTCGGCGCAGTGCCTCGGCGGCGTTACCGTCGGGGAACTTGCCCACGGCGTCGGCTGCAACGGCGTCCATAATATTGTCGGATTCGCGCTTCTGCTTGAGGGCACGGGCTTGACCGGCGCGCTCGCCCTCGACGACGAACTTTTCCAGCGTGATAACCTCGTCCTGGTTCCTCTTCTGATCCTGAGCGACCGGGATGGATGTGGCTGGAACAACGGCGGTGGTTTGGGCCGAGGTGACCGTGACACGTGTCAGGAACAGGCCGAGAATGCCGGCCAGCACAATACCGCGTGTGAGTAACTTTATGGCTCTTGGAGGTAACATGGTGATCTGGGGTTGGGTGGCTGGTCAGTCCTTGACGCCATTCAGAGACAAGGAGCAAGTAACCGATTCAGGGGGTGGGGTCGCCCAGCTTTTGGTTTGAACGACGGGAGGCAAACCAGGGTTTATGTTATGATAACATGTTATTCAGGCACCCTTGGTGTGGATCGCGCTCCTGGAGGATTTCCAAAACCAAACTTCGCCGGTGCGCCCTTGCCGGGGGCAATGGCGGAGAGGGTGGGATTGGCTGCCTTTGGCAGGTGCAAGCACTCGCGCTTCGCGCGCCCCCTATCCCTCCTCTGCACTCGCTTCGCGGCTGTCACCGGCTCCGCCGGTGCGCCCTTGCCGGTGGCAATGGCGGAGAGGGTGGGATTCGAACCCACGGGACCTTGCGGCACACCTGATTTCGAGTCAGGCGCGATCGACCACTCTGCCACCTCTCCGGATGCGAGCCGCCGAACGTAGGCCACCGACTCCAAAACGGAAGCAGAATTTTATTTCTGCCGCAGTCGCTCTCCAGCAGAGGTATAATTCGGACGTTTTCGTCCTGATAAATCAGTCTGACGGAGGCCGCCCGGACGATTGCATTACGCAACAACGTGATAGAAAGCTTGCCATGAGGTGAGGGGGGGCAGCCTCTGCGACAATCACCCCATCATTAATCCATGATAAAAGCCCTGCTTCGAACCCTGCTCGGATTGTCCTTGGCCCTCGTGTTGGCCGGCCGGGCAAACGCCCAAGTCGTCCTGACCGTGGACTATTCCAACCTGTCCGCGGTGAAATTCACCGCCACCAGCAATTTTTCCGCCATTAATTATGGCCCGGGCGCGTTGGATTTCGTCGATGGTGTCGCCTTGCTCGGGTTCCTCTCCAGTCCGGCCAATGTGCAGGATCTCGACAATGGAGTCGCCACGCCCGGCTCGACCTTGACGGACAGCAACAATACGGTGACATCGAATACGAGGTTCGACCGCCTTTCATCCTGGAACGATGCCAATCCTGGTTTCTATCCGAACAGCGGCACCGGCGTGGACTTGACGCTCTGGAACGATCCCGGCGTCGGGGACATGGTCTTCACCACGTCGAGCCCCGCCTTCTACGGGGAGGCCATCTTTGACCTCAGCGCCTACTCGGCCTACACCAATTTGTTCCCGGCGCTCAATGCGACCGGAAACGTGAGCGTTTGGAACGGCAACGGCACACTCGGCACCTGGCAGGTCGTCGGTGTCGCTGTCCCGGAGCCCTCCACCTACGCAGCGGTCTTCGGAGCAATGGCATTGCTGGGTGCCGGCATCATGCGGCGGCGGCGCGCCCGCGCCTGACGGATCCGCGACTTCAGACGTTTTCGTCCTCCAGGCCGCTGAGTTCCCGCCGGTTGGCGGGCAGGTGCTGGGGCAGGAAGTAATAATACAGCATCAGCTGCCAGCTGCGGGAGGAGCGATACAGCGCCACGGGGGCGATGAGCCCCAGAGCCATGGCCAGCCCGATGGCGGCCTTGCCCGACAGCGCCCCGAGATACCAAAGGGCGGCCACCGGGGTGAGCAGACCGACGCAGGTGACGCCGTAGTTGATGGCCATCGCGCCGAGGAAGAAGCCCTCGTCCTTCTCCAGCTTCAGGCCGCAATCGCGGCATGCGCGGTCGAGCTCGAAGAGCGTGCCGGCCTTGAACAGCGTCCTGCCGCCGCAGTTGGGACAGCGGTTGGCAAGGCCTCGGGTGATAATCTGGGTGCGGGTGACTGGCATGGGGAAGGCATTAACCACGGATGACAGGGATGCACAGGGATTATTTGGAGGGCCGGTCTCCTGACCGGCCGCGGTCGGCCGGGTGGCCGACCCTCCATCGATCCCCAAAAAACAAAAAGGC
>CAYQWK010000298.1:0-7850 GCA_964420805.1 uncultured Bifidobacteriaceae bacterium
GACGAGTATTTCAAGATGCTCGAGGAGGCCAAGCGCCGCGACCATCGCAAGATCGGCGCGGAGATGGGGCTGTTCGCGATTGACACCGAATACGTCGGGCCGGGCATGCCGCTGTGGCTGCCCAAGGGCACGGTGCTCGTCGAGGAACTGGAGAAGCTGGCCAAGGAAACGGAATTTGCCGCCGGCTACGTCCGCGTCCGCACGCCGCATCTGGCCAAGGAGAAGATGTATAAAACCTCCGGCCATCTGCCGTATTACGCGGAGAGCATGTTCCCGAAAATGGAAATGGACGAACACCGCGAGCAACGGGAGAAACTCGCCGCCCGCATCGCCGAACTAGAAAAACAACTGGCCGATTACGCGAAGAAAAAATCCGGCGGGTGAGGTTTAACCGTGAAACCTGCGAACATTTCAGAAAGATGATTGAGGTCCACTTCAACTGATCGGCGTGTCATATAAAGGGCTTCGATTAGCATTTTCTTTGAGCCACCGGTTGTAACCGTCGAGTTCAGGACCGCCAATATTTATTGCATATTCAATACCGAAGATGGCAATCACAGCGTAATATTCTGACTCTGGAACGCGAAGAATTGTCCATTCGTGAAGCACCTCGTGAGAACCAAAAGCAGGATCGGAAAACACGAAGTTGGCAGGGTAAATTCGCCGCAAGCTCACAGGCCAAGCCACCTTTGGTTGTCCAATGCGAACGAATCGGCGCAGTTCGTTAAGTTCAGATTTATCTACAATCTCATCGTTCGCGCCTTCAACATCAATACATCGAAGGGCCAGAACCTCCAACGCTACTTTGCCTATGAAACGTGCAGTAGTAATGTCGGCGTCCGGGGCAGATGGAGTTGGTAAATAGAAAGTGCCATGTGAATGCGACTGGATGGATTTAATCAATCGTTTTGCGTCCTTTTCGTCGGAAGCGGCGAAACAGAGCGATCCATCGTCGAGCGAGTGAAATAACTCGATCTTGGTTCTTGATTGTGGGTGGAGACCGCTTACAGGAGGAATACGCCCCCGTTTATTTGGGACTCTCATCTCAAATCGAGAAGTGCGACCGTATAGGGAATCTAAGAACGGCTTTTCTACTTCACGTGCGAAATAATTATTGCAGGTGTCGCATACCCAACCCGTCGGCAAAAAATGCTCAGTGTTCCCCAGAGATTCGGGAATGATGTGCTCTACAGAAACACATCCATCAGAAGCGGTCTTACAAAAGATGCAACGCATATCGTGCCGCGCGATTAGTCAAAGCCACTTTCATTAACCGCGAAAGGCGGCGGCTTTGAAACGATCTCCTTCAAAAAGCTTTTTGCGCTGTCAAAAGTGTTGTTTGAGGAAAAAACGAACCGTCTCGACATTCCTGCGTGGCCGGAATTTTCATGGTCAACCATTCCAGTCGTGAACGAGACTGGTGACAAAGTGTTGTCAAACCGCTCAAGCTTCTTCCAGTGAGTTCTCTCTTTGCAATAAAGGATGCTTGTCGGTGTGATTGCGTAAACCACATACATCCCAGCTTGGAATATCCCTGGACCTTTCAGCCATATTCGGTTGTCCGGGGTTTTTAGCAGCACCGGCGTATCCGAAGTCATGAACAGTGTGGAGCTTTCGTTCCGCGCGAAAACCCAGATGGACTCTCGAATTCTTTGAGACAATTCCGAAACGATTCCTTTTCCGTCCGCTAATTCGCATAGCACGCGTGCGTGGAGACTCCGGGCTTCGTCATCATTCACGCCCTTTGGGTAAACACCTGATGTCTCTGCAAATAATTTCAAAATCTCTCGGGCATCTGCTGTCCGAAAGAATTGAAGAGCGAGAAAGTCTGACATGATTTGCCGATTTACCTCGGGAATTTCGACTTTGGAGGCGTGCTCCAACTGGCGAAGCCAGCAGGCCGTGACTTTGCACGCCTCGCCTTCGATGTCGGCAAATTGTTTCTCCAAGAAAAGCGGGTCAACATCCGTTCCTATAAACTCTGGAAGTTTGTAAAAGTGTCTTTCGGCGGCCACGTTGTTTGGACCTGCCGGAAAAATTTTTCCATTTTCTTTGTCGAACGTCCAGACTCGGCCGCGATCGTCAGCAAACCGCGCGAGATGAAAACGTGGGACAAAATGGTGAAGTTTTGGCTCAGGATTCATGCAAGAGGCGCGACTACACAAGGCCAACTGCTTTTCTCGCGAGCAGGTTCACAAGAGTTCTCCCTTGTATGATTTGAGCATAGCCTGTAGCCGAGTGAAGTCGGCCAATTCAAGCCTATGTTTGTGGGTTTCCTGCAATGCCCGAGCACCTTTGGTGAAGTATGAAGTTGTGACCAAAAGACCGTTGGTTGCGTTGGCTGTTTCAACCACACTGTGAAGACCTCGCACCAACTCTACGCCCACTGGTTTCCCCTCGGAATAGCGTTTGCATTCGATTAGTGTGAGCCCAAGACCAACAGCCGTCTTCCGCACGACACGAATGTCAAACCCGCCATCCTTGCTGATACGGGTTAATTCGACTTCGTAGCCTTGCGCTCTGAATAACTCTGCTACCAATTCCTCAAATTTCCTTGGTTGCAGGCTGTGCATTTTTTCAGGATGGCGCGCGAGGTAGCGAACCAGTTCGGCATTTATCTCCTCCAGATCAACTCGCAGAAGACGAGTGCCCTTGGTTGTCAACAGGTCGCTGGAATTGAAAAGCTCGCGCTCCACTTCAAACGGGATAGGGAAGACGCCGATGATGAGGAACGGGTTGACGGCCCAACTGTGAAATTCCTTGGTCGTGCCGAGGAAGAAATGCAGGTCGGTTTTCAGGAACTGGTCCATGTATTTCTCGCGAACTTTCGCCAGCGCCATCCGCTCGTCGCCGTTGGCTTTGTTGCGGCAGTTCCAGAATAGTTGTCCGGCTTCCCAATCCAGCACCTGCATCTCGCTCTCTTTGCCGTCGGCGTCCGCAAAGCGGTAGGAGAACTTGAACGGCAGCTTGGGCATGAGCTTGAAGGTCTGCCGCCAGTTGTCCCCGGCGAACAGTTCGCCCTGGTCGGCGTTGTTGCGCATCGCGTCCACCTTGGATTGATCCCACTCGCGGTCGTCCGTTTCCCAGACAAAATCCAGAATCTTCGCGGGCTTGAACACGGCAAGGGAGAGTTGGTTGGCGTGGGCGGCGGCAATCAGCGGTTCGAGCCGGTCATGAACCTTGCATTTCTTGAGCAGCAGTTCGCGGCGTTCGCGCCAGTTGTCGGCTGTGTCCAAATGTCCAGCGGGCTGAATATCGGCGGAATCGGCGAGATGGAAAGTTTCGGGGCGCGGGTCTTTGGTGTTGCGCACGAGGCGCGTTTCAATCCAGTCGAACTTTTGGTAGCGGTCTTTGTAGTCGAGCAGCCGGAAGGGAATCGGATACAGGCGAACCCACGAACCATCCTCCCGCACGCCAGCGGTGCAGACGAGTTCACCGTGTTTGCGGGAAAGGGTCGGATAGGTTTTGACCGTGATGAGAACCTTTTCGCGCCCCATAGTCCCGGCTCACAGGTGGCGAGCCGCGAGCTTCGGCCCGAAGGTTTTCTCCATTGCCTCGGCGACGCAGTGCCGGTGGCATTGGTGCGGCAACAACTCGAAACAGGTGAGCGCGACGCGCTGGCCTTCGCTCCTAATCCATCCGGCGATTTTGGCCAGCGTCTGGGTTTGCCTCGGCAGCGTGGTGCGCTCGTAAGCGGCGAACAGCTTGTCGTAATCGGTCTGCGTTTCAAGGTCCTGTCGCTTCTCCGATGGAATGCCGAGTTCCGGCAAGTGTTCGTAGCGGATGCCGACGCCTTCGCAGGCATGGCTCAAGGTGCTCTTGGAAAAGCCATACTTCCGGCTCAACGGGTTGCGCCGGACATCGCACAGAAGCGTCACGCCATCTTGCAACAGTTGATTCAGGTAAGCTTCCAAAGTTTTGCCTTCGTAACCGAGCGTGACGAGGCCGGGAGTTTGCCTGGCGGGACGCGCGGCTTCCACGCGGGCGCGGTCTTCCTGCTTCGGCAAAACTTTTTCCACGATTTCGCTGCGCGTCGCGAAGTAGGGATAACGTTGGTAAACGTCGGCCACGAGCGCGTTGCCACGGAGGTTCTTGTATTGCTTGGCGAATCGCGCCATCGGCAGCGGCGATTTTTCACTGCTGCGGGCGATGCGGCGGCCTTTGTCGGTCAGCTTCCATGTCTGCTCGTCTTCCTCAATCAGCCCTTGCTCCATCAGCCGCCGTTTGTCGGCGTAGGACGTGAACGAGAAACAGCCGAAGCGATACGGAACGAAGTCGTAGCTGGGAGTTGGCTCGCCTTCGCGGGTGTAAAGAAACAGGAGCTTCTGGAAGTCCGTCGAGCCAACCGGCTCATTCAGTGCGTCCAGAAGTTCGAGCAGCACGCGCTGGCGGTCGAAAAGCATGGTGCAAACTATTTCAGGCAGCGGAGAACGGCAATGCTCAAGACGGCGCGAAAGTTCGAGGGTTGGCACGCAATGTCCTCCACCGCCACGTGAGGTTTCAGTTCGATTTGGAACCGGGCCTGCGCTCAACCCTTGAGGAAGCCGGGCGCTTGATAGAAGGGGCGCTGGCGTTTGACCAGGTTCCGCAGGGACTGATCATCCGCCATCAACAGCGTGGGCGTGCATTCGATCTCGACGGGCGTGAGAGCCTTGGCCATCACGCCGACTTGGTGCAGGAGGCTTTTATCCTGCGGATCGGCCATCACCAGGCCGATCTGGCAGGCTAAATCCATCGCCAAGACGGATTAGTTCCCCAGATAACGCGACGAATTGCTGGCCGCATTGGAGGCCCGGCTTGATGCGAACAACGGCGCGATGGGAGACTGCATCCGTGGGTCAGGCGGGATTGCGGCTGGGAAGCCAGGGATGGGCGTTCTGGGGTTCCTGCGGGGTGACAAGGATGACAAGGACGCCTTGCTCGCTGATGTGTTTGGGATCGGGCCGTCCGTCCGGAAGGCGCTGGTTGATGCGGCAGGAATAGAAGTCGGTGAGGTTGAGATGCTCCTTGGCCATGTGCCGGGCGTACGCGATCGGGTCCGGGGTGTTGACCGGCACGTGACAATAGATGTCATCCAACCGGGTCACGTCCGAATAGCGGAAGGCGGTGCCAATCTTGGAAAGCCGTTTCAATTCCTCCAGGCGGGGAGTGGGGAGGCCCACGAAGCCGCGGATTTTTTCGCAGAGTAGGGCATAGCGCACTTCCTCGGTAAAGGGGCTGATGATCAGCCCTTCGAGGGCCAGCGGAATCTCGAAGGAATCGCGGGAGTCCCATTGGCCAAAGGTCAGCAGCCGGTCACGGAAGTTGTTGTCATCCAGGCAGTCGGTGGGCTTTTCGCCCTCGGCCGTCCATGCTGTCACCTCGAGATGGAGGCGGGTGGGTCGTTGGTTGGCGCTGGCAACCTTGAGGATTTCCTCCGGTGTGCGGGCATCCGCGAATTTCCATGACTCTATGGGTTCTTCCTCCTGCTCTTCTTCATCCCCGGCGCCACCGATGCGCAAACCGGCCAGACTGCGCCAGTCGCCCGTGGCGGGCGCATCAAAGGAAACGTCAATGTGCAGATCGCGGAACGGCACGGTTCCGTAGTCTTCCGCCCTGAGCCATTCGGGGAAGAAGTCCAGTTCGATGCTGCCCCGGATCTTTCGGCCGTCATTACCGTGGATTTGGGAGTGATAGAGGAACAGGCTGATGCCAGACGAACGGTAATCGCGCCGCCATTTCTCGCCCGCGAGATCGAGCAACTGGTTCATGCGCGGAGGATGCCACGAAGGCCGCCCGAAGACAACGCCTTCAACGGCTGACCGGAGTCCAGACTCCCATAAAGGGGTCAGTCCTCACTTTAGACAATCGACCGCCTCCGCCGGGATGCCTTTTTCTGCACGGTGGTTTTGTAAGGCGGCGCAGCTTCCGCCAGCGCCATGACTTCCACCGCCGCGTGTGGCTTGAGTTCGATTTGGAACCGGGCCTGACCGAAGTGGGAGCTATTCTCATTCATCAGGCGCGCCAGCGAGTTCAGCAGACGTGAGGGATCGCCGGTGGGTGTCATTCAGCCGGTGTGTTCCGGTTTGTCATCGGTCCGAGTGGGGCGATGCCATTTCTGGAACGGCGAATGGAAATCGCTGCAGGGCAGGTGCGCTCAACCCTTGAGGAAGCCGGGCGCTTGATAGAAGGGGCGCTGGCGTTTGACCAGGTTCCGCAGGGACTGATCATCCGCCATCAACAGCGTGGGCGTGCATTCGATCTCGACGGGCGTGAGAGCCTTGGCCATCACGCCGACTTGGTGCAGGAGGCTTTTGTCCTGCGGATCAGCCATCACCAGGCCGATCTGGCAGGCGCGATGTCCGGCAGGCAGTGGTTGGGCCGGTTTCTCGGCCAGCACCCAGGCAGCGCGCACCGTCGGCTGGCAGCTGAGGAATTCTTTCAATGGCCCGAGGTGCCGGTGAATGTCGTCCATTGGGCCGAGTTGCACATGGGACGCGGGCTGTTTTTCGTAGTCGGGTTCCGGCCGTGCAAGAAGAAGTTCCACCATGTCCGGGTCCAAATGGTATTGAAACCCCGTCAAGCCGGCGTTGATCCAGAGATCATCGGCCTCGACTCCCTGTAGAAACTTCAACAACTGGTAGCCCGGGGCGGACACGTACGTGAACATGGCACGCGAAAGGTTCATCCTTTTGAAGACCTCTTCCACCCGGCAAGGAGCCGTGTACAGGCCAACACACGAATACTCCGGCCCTTGAAAGACACACACTTCCGGGTTCGCGCCCCCTGGCGCGACAGCATCGCTGCCATCGAGTTCCGGATGGTTCTTAATGATGATCCAAAGCGGCGCGGCGGCCAGCGGAGTGTAAAAGTTCCAGGTCAGCGTGTTCTTGTCCTGAAGAATCGCGCGCAACTGGATTTCGAGATTGTTCACAGGAGCGACTTCGGGCATGGCTGCGATCTTATGCAACGCTCCACCGCAGGCGTCGAGCGCGAATGCACACTCAGCACCCTGCCCATCGCAGATCGCCGGCGGTTGGAGGCGGCGGAGCGTTTCATGGCGGAGGACTGGAAGAACCCGGAGCATTTCAAACTGTAAGCCGGGCGCTTGAAAGATGGGGGTGGTGTCTGGCCGGCTGGAGGTGATCGGAGCAACCGACCTTCAGTCCTTCTTTTCCGGTTCCTCGATCACTTCATCACAGGCACGATGCATGAGGTATTCTGCGACGCCACGCTGACGGACGGGAATCCAGAAGGTGTCCAGGGTCAGTTCAGCCATCAGGCTGTATTCGTGAGCCAGTGGATGTTCATCGTCCAGATAGTCCGGCGGAGGGTCGGGTTTCTTTTTCACGGCTATGTCTCCTGAATCGTCCGCGTCGTCATCGCCATCGTCGTCGTTTTCCCAGGGCGGGGCGGGCAGCGGCGTGCGCGTTCCGGGGGCGAATTCGGAGGGATCAATCGTGGCGCCTTCCTGTTTCTTGAGTTCGAGGCGATGCAGGCGTTCCATGTATTCCTGAGTCTCGCGGACCAGACGATCGAACTCCGCCCGGTCTTGTTCCTCCTCGAATTTTTCCTGAAGCTCCAACTGCGCCGGTGTCGCCTTGGGGCGCGGGGCTTTGAGCTGGTTCCAAATTCGCACCTGATATTCATGCGTGAACCGCGCGAGGCATTCCCGGATGGCCTCGATCATCAATGGATATTTGTCCAGCAGGGAGAATGCGTGGAACTCGACGGAGAGGTGCCGGGCAATATAACCAGGAGCAGTGGGGGAGCCGGTCATGGCGTGCCCAATCTCCGCCCCGGTCTGCCCCCAATCCGTGCAACCGAGCTTCTGCGAGATGGCCCTGTGCAACTGCCGTTCGGCCCACCGG
>CAYQWK010000299.1:0-7801 GCA_964420805.1 uncultured Bifidobacteriaceae bacterium
GTGGGCACCGGCGCGGTGGTGGTGGCAAACACGGTCATTGACGAATACGGCAACAGCCCCGAGTCCGCGCCGGACAACGACAACGCGAACACCCCGTGGGCCGGCGCGGACAACCCGCGGCATTTCTTCACCCATCAGGAGCTGTTCGACACCAACAAGGTCACGCGTGGGTTCACGCTCGCGCTCACCAACGCCCTGCGCAACGGCCCGTTCTCCGGCTACAAATACTACGACTTCCTCTCGCAGCTCTCGACCGACACCGGCACCGAGAACGACAACCGCATCAACCTCAACTGGGTCAACCAGGCCGGGCACAAGGTCGGCGAATTCCTCTCCTGGGATGACACCACCAACGTCTTCAACGGCTATCCTTCCACCAACTCCGTGCTCTTCTTCACCAACGTCGCCCAGCGCATCCTCGACACCATGGTGGACGACTTCAATCCGAACACCGGCACCAACGGCGCGTTCCTGACCAACGTCTGCATGATCATGGTCTATCCGACCAACCTCTATTCCTCCTCCATGCACCGGATCATGCAGCTTGCCGCGAACATCTTCGACGCCACGCGGCCCGATCCGCTGCCGTCCGTGTTCCGCCCCATCCTCGGCACCAACGGTCTTTCGGACACCAACATCTTCATCATCGGCTGGACCAACGACAACCAGGTCGCGACCATGGACGCCTGGCTCAAGGACAACACCAACGGCATCCCTGTGGTCATCGGAGCGAAGAAGGGCCTGCCGAACTTCAACGAGTATTCCCTCCGTTCCGACCTGCTGGTGTCGCGCAAACTCAACCTGATCCGGATGAACACGAACGCGCCGACGCCGTTCAACATCGACCGGACCAATCAGATGTACGTGGTGGGCCTCTCCAACATGTTCGCCGTCGAGGCGTGGAATCCCTACACGGCCAATTACACCCGCCCCTGGCAGATTCGCGGCTCGAATGTCGTCACGGTGACCATCACCAACGACCTTGGCCTGCTCTACATCACCAACTACGTCGTCACCTACGGCACCAACGGCGCGAACTGGCCGGGCTGGGATGGTAAATCAACCAATGGCGGCTGTTTCAAACTGCCGCTCTTCTCGATGAACACGGTGCTGGCCAACTCGGCGTACTATTTCCGCAGCAACGTTTTTTACTCCACCACCAACCGGTTTGAAGATCTCTCGCTGCTTCCTGATCCGTTCCCGCTGCCTTACTGGATCGTCACGGTCTCGAACCAGATCGTCTATTCATTCTCCGACACGGCCACCGGACGGATGCTCGATTTCGTGGTGCTGAACGAAGTTTCCAGCGTCGATGTGCATCGCGAGTTGCTGGGCAATCCGGAACTGGTCGGCACGCCCTACGGCAACGTGTGGAGCACCAACCGTTCGCGCGGGCAGAATGGTCCGAACGACGGCATGATCGCGCAGATCGACATTTCGCTCGGGAACACGCCGATGGCGCTCCAAGATTGGAACAGCTACAACGCCGCCATTGCCGGAATGAACGAGAAGCCCCGCGCGATTGATTCGTTCCGGGTCTTCGCGGGCATGGCTCCGCTGGCTTATCCGGGCACCGTCAACACCAAGACCAACGTCGAGACTCCTTACAACCCCGTCGCCCGCCTCGCCCATGTGTTCACCTGGCAGGCCAATGACCCGCTTATTCATTATCACCTTGGCGACCTGCGCGTTTATCCCACCAACAGCTTCAGTCAGGTGCTGCGCAACCCGAAGACCAACCTCGCCGTGAACCTCCCGCCCATGACCTTGGGCGAGTTGAACAACGGCTATTCACCGTGGGCCAGTAGTGATTGGCACAAGACCGCAGACAGCAATTCCTTCGACCTTACCCTGCGCGATCCCGGTGTGGTTTCGCCTGACCTGTGGGATTTTCCCACCAACAAAATGGCGTCCATCGGCTGGCTCGGGAAGGTGCATCGCGGTACGCCGTGGCAGTCGGTCTATTTCAAGGCGCAGGCGGCCGAGGGCAACGCATGGGAACGGCAGTCGCACGATCCCTTGCGTCGCAACCATCCGACCAACGACTGGAAGCTGGCCGATATTTTCAGCACCGCGCTGTCGGATTTCTCAACGCTCGGCCTGCTCTCGATCAACCAGGCGCGTCTGCCCGCGTGGTCGGCGGCTTTGAGCGGCGTGGTCGTGCTGTCCAACTCCGCGCCGTTCACCGACGTGAATCTCGGTCGTGCGCCGATTTACGACACGCTGGTCGTGCAGCCCGTGGGTGTGAACGGCACGAATTCGCCGCTGTTCACCATTTACGACGCCATCACCACGGCCCGCGACGCGCAACCCGGCCGGGTCTTCACCAACTTCAGCGCGCTGCTCTCGATTCCGGCGCTGACCACGCGTTCGCCCTACCTGAACACCAACGACTGGCGCCTGCTGCGCTACGGCATTGACGACTTCGCCTACGAGCGCATCCCGCAACAGCTTCTCGGGTTGCTCCGGCTCGGGGAACCGCGCTTCGTGATTTACGCCTACGGCCAGGCGCTCAAGCCCGACCGCATCAACCCGACCACCCGGCAGGTGGAGAACTACCAGGTGACCTCGGAGTTTGCCACGCGCACGGTGTTGCGGTTGGAGAATCTCCAGCGCAACACCGTCACCAACGGCCCGGCCTGGGTGCCCGATCCGCACATGCACGTCGGGCCCACCAACCGCCTCCGCGCCGTCATCGAGGCCTTCAACATCCTGCCGCCGGATTGAGGAGAGAAAGTGTTATGCGACCCAGACCATTGATGTGGTTCGTGATCAGCCTCGCGTTATTCGCGGCGGCGATCTTCTTCTGGAAACTTGGCGACCAGCGCCGCCTGAATTACCAGCCCGCGCCCGGCGCGACCAGCGCCCCCGCCCGCAGCAGCTTCTCGCTCACCAATCCCGCCACCGTTGTTTCCACCGCCGCCGCAGGTTCCGCCGTGGTATCCGCCGCCCCGTCTGCTACCGCGCCCATCGCCACCGGTTCCGTGCTGGACCGCTCGAACGCCGTTCCTTTCCGCGTCAGCAACACCGTGCGCCCGTTCGCCGAATTGGTCCGGGACAATCGCGCCATTCTCCTCCGCAATGCCGTCATTGACACCGCGCAGGCTGCGCGGCCGGAAATTCCCGCGCACTTGCGCTCGAAGGGCGAACCCGGCGCGTATGTCGTCCAGGCCCGCGACGCGATCACCGATGTCTTCCGCCAGCGCGTGCTGCAATCCGGCGCGGAGATCGTTTCCTACATCCCGAATAACGCCATGCTGGTGCGGGCCACGCCGGAGCAGGTGCGGCGCTTCGCGAACTCGCCGCAGACGCAGGCCATCGTGCCCTTCGAGCCGTATTACAAACTCGACGGAATGCTCCTGCCGCTGGCGGTGAACCAGCAGCTCTCGCCTTACGAGAAGCTCAACGTCGTCGCCTTCCCGCGCCAGTCCGCGCGCGTGCGCGAGAGCATCGCGAAACTTGGTGGCGAGGTGCTCGGCGCCGGCGAACGCACCCCGATGGGCGAGAACCTGGTGGCGAAAGTTCCCGCCGACGCCCTCGCGCGACTGGCGCAGGTTCCCGAGGTGCAGATCGTCAGCGTCCGTTCCGAGCGCCGGTTGATGAACGACCTTTCCCGCGTGAGCGTTCGCGTCTCGCAGAACAGCACCACCGCGCCACCGGCCGGGCAGTATTCCGCCCCCGCCGCCGGTACGCCGCTCACCGGCGATGGCGTGATGATCGGCATCGCGGACAGCGGCGCGGACTCGACGCACCCGGACCTGACCGGGCGCATCCTTGGCCTGCTGGCGGACGACACCGACGGCCACGGCACGCACGTCGCGGGCACGATTCTCGGCAACGGCTCGCAGTCCGGTTCCGTGGGCTGCCATCTGGACACCAACGTGGGTGTGCAGGTTTCGGACGCGCAAGGCTCTGCTTGCGGCGCGTTCTTCAGTGGCATGGCTCCGAACGCGACGGGCTACGTCCACAGTTTCAACCTGCCGGACGCAACCAAGCAGGAATTGGCCGCCACGAACAACATCCCCATCGTCAACAACAGTTGGGCCTACGGGCTGAACGACTACGACATCTTCGCCGCTAGTTACGACGCGGCGGTGCGGGACTCGCTGCCGTTCGTGACCGGTGAACAGCAGGTCACGCACGTCTTCTCCGCTGGCAATAGCGGCGGCGGAAACGGCGACGGCCTGGGCGGAATTCCCGGCAGCATTCTTTCCCCGGCCACGGCCAAGAACGTCATCACCGTCGGGGCAGGGGAGCTTTACCGCCGGATCACCAACGAGGTTTATCGCAACTGCCGCGATGTCACCAACGTCACCGCCGGCGTGACCAACGTCATCGTGATGTGCGAAACCAACCTGCCGTGGTTCCCGGAAACCGACAGCATCGACCAGGTCATGGGCATGTCCGCGCGCGGGAACGTGGGCATCGGGATCGAGGGGCCGTTCGGGCGCTTCAAGCCTGATGTCATTGCTCCGGGAGCAATGCTGGTCTCGACGCGCAACGCGAATTACGCCGTGGCCTCGAACAACCTCTCCGTCTCCGCGAACGTGTACAACGGCCTGACGATCGCGCGGGAGACGACCAACCTTTACTCGATTGGCATCCCGCCCAACGCCGTGCAGGTGGATATCTTCGTGGCCGCGAACAACACCACGCCATCCAACACGCCGGTGAATTTTCCGCTCTGGATCGACGCTGCCATCGACGCGCTGCCGGTCGCGCCGGCCATTGGCAGCAACTGGATTACGCTGACCACCAACGGCACGCCCTTCGCCCTGACCAACGGAACGCTTTACTACAACGTCGGCAACCCGTGGTCGAACCAGGTGAACTTCGACCTCGTGGTGCTCATCACCTTCACGAACGACGTGGGGAATTATTACCAGGCGCTCGACGATCTGAATGCGCCGCTGGCGCCGTATTACCGTTATGAGGAGGGCACCAGCATGGCCGCGGCGGTGGTGTCTGGATTCCTCGCGCTGGTGCAGGAATTCTTCGCCAAGAATTTCCTGCATACCAACAGCCCCGCGCTGAACAAGGCCCTGCTCATCAACGGCGCGCGGTCGCTCGGCATCCAGTACAATTTCCAGACGCTCGCGACGATCAACCAACAGGGCTGGGGCCAGGTCAACATCAGCAATTCCATCCCGCCGAATTTCGGCACGGGCGCGAACTCGCCGTTGCGGTTCTGGGACCAGGATTCCACCAACGCGCTTTCGACCGGCGAGCATGATGTCTATACCATCACCGTCCCGCCCTCGGCGCGTTCGTCGCCGTTGCGCGTGTCGCTGGTCTGGACCGATCCCGCGGCGAACCCGGTTTCGAGCCTCAAGCTGGTGAACGACCTCGACCTGTTCGTGGATGGCCCTGGCGTCACCTTCGTGGGGACGAATGCGATGACCCGCACCGCGCGCTGGCTGGGCAACAACTTCACGCTCAGTTCCGATTTCACCGCGCCCATCACGCTCGTCGAGACCAACGGGTCGCCGGGATCGAACATCACGCAGACCATCGAGCAAATCCGCGACACGGTGAACAACGTCGAGAACGTCTTCATCGCCCCGCCGCTGGGCGCGACTTACACCGTGGTTGTCCGCGCGCATCGCGTGAACGTCAACGCCGTCAACAGCCACACCAACAAGGTCGCGCAGGACTACGCGCTGGTGATTTGCAGCGGCGACGTCTCGTCGAACGCGCCCGGCATCACCGCCACCGGTCCGACGCGCACGAACAATCCGGTGCCGTTCTTCATTCCCATGCAGCAGGCCGGGATGAGCAACACCGTCACGTTGCTGAACCAGCATGTCGGTGCGAATTCTCCGCTTGTCGGAAGCACCAACGGCACGACCAACCAGTGGACCTTCTTCACGTTCACCAACGTCAACAACGCGGCTTACAAATACGTGGCTATCGCCACCTTCCTGCCGCCGAACCTCGGCTTCCTCCAGCCGCGTTTCGCCAATCCCGAGCGTCCGCGCTATCGCGATGGCGACATCGACCTCTACGTGGCGCGCAGCAGCAAGGTGGGCGGGGCCGGGGCCATCACGAATCTCGACACCGCGGTCATCGCCGCCACGGACAAATCCACCGGGCGCAACGGCACGGAGTTCCTGCTTTATTCCAACGCCGCACCCGGCGAGGTGTTCTACATCGGTGTGAAATCCGAGGACCAGCAGAGCGCCACCTTCGGGTTGTTCGCCACGTCGAGCGACAAGCCGTTCAGCAGCCGTGACGCAAGCAACAACATTGTCCTGACCCTGCTCCCGCAGCCTGCGCCCATTCCTGATGGCAGCCCGGATTCTCCGGACGGTGTGTACTTGATGGCCTTCTGCACCGACCCGGCCACGATCCAGCGTGTCATCGTGTCGAACATCGTCACGCATGAGAATGGCGGCGACCTCATCGGCATCCTGACCCATGAAAGCACCTCCAGCCAGGCGGGCCAGGACCAGTTTGCCACGTTGAACAATCACCGCTATTGGAGCGGGACCGAGGAGACGATTTACGACGACAGCGGGCTGAACGATGTGACGAACAGCGTGCCCAGCGACGGACCAGGGACGTTGCGTAACTTCACCGGCGAGGATTCGCTTGGCTTGTGGGCTTTCTACATGGTGGATAACGCGCTCTTCCACACTGGCGCGGTCGAGCAGATGACGGTGGTGATCGAACCCGCCAGCACCAACGACACGAACCTGGTCAACATCACGCGCCGCGTGCCACCGCTTTCGTGGCTCTACGCGCCCGCAAATGTCCCGTCCGACGCGGTGAGCATGGAGATTTGCATCAGTGACATCACGCATCCCGTCGAGCTTTACATCCGGCGCGGGGATTTTCCGGATGACGTGAACTACGACTACCATTACTCGATCACCAATCCCGGCGCGTGTGTGACCATCGGCTTGGGCGACAGCCCGCCCTTGGTGCCCGGTGCGCGCTATTACATCGGCGTGTTCAATCCCGACCCGGTGAATGACACGCTCGTGACCTTGCGAGTGGACGTGCTGCGGTTGTCCCTGGCCGGTCGTTATCTCAAGTTCACGCAGAATCAGAACACCCAGCTTCTCGATGACGCAGTGACCCTGTCGTCGTTGTTCGTGACGAACCATGGCAAGATCGCGGACTTGCGCGTTGGTTTGCGGGTGGAACACGAGCGGGCATCGGATTTGGTGTTTCACCTCGTCAGTCCGAATGGCACGCGGTTGTTGCTGATGGAGAACCGGGGCCGGACCAACAGCGCGGGCATCGGCTCCGGATACCGGATAACAAATGGATACCCTGCGGTGGCGGCCGGTGCGGCCACGGCGGACACTCAGATTCTGACCAATACCTTGACCGTTGGTGTGATTGTCATTGCTTACGAGTTTTACAGCATCCCGGATCGAATGGTGGTTTCTTACGAGGGGGTGCCGATCTTTGACAGTGGCATGATCAGCGGAGCGGGCACGTTCTCGATCCCGTTCGGCCCCGGATCACCAACCGACATCACGATCACGATGAATCCTGGCAACAATCCGGATCCCGGCACTCTCTGGACTTACAACGCCAAGATCTACTCCGACTACATCTACACGACGTTCACCGAGAGCACGAACCTGACGGTCACGCCGATCAAGTTTGCCGATCCACCTTACACCAACTCGCCGAGTCCTTATTCGCAGGTCATTTTCCAGGATGGCTTCGACGGTTCGACCACCGCATTTGCCCAACCTGCGTTCACGTACATTCCGAACACCGGCTGGTACGTGGAGGAGGGCACGGTCGATGTCCTGCCGTCTGCGTCCTATCCCACGCACTCGCC
>CAYQWK010000300.1:0-7795 GCA_964420805.1 uncultured Bifidobacteriaceae bacterium
CGCGGACGTCTTCCACCTCGCCGGCGCCGACCGCGGGCCGACACTGGAGCGTTGCGAAATGGCTTACGGGGCCGACGACAACCTGAACATTCACGGCAGCTTCGGGCGCGTGGTCCAGCGGGTGGACGAGCGGCGATATTACCTGCAAGGAGCCTATGCCGCGGGCGACAGCATCGAGTTCCGCGACGAGCGTTCCGTCGAGTTGCTGGGCCAGGCCAGGGTGCTGTCGGTCACAAATGCGCCCGACGGTCCATCGTTGCCGATCACCAAGGACCATCGGGCGAAGGGCGAGGCGCTGGTGGTGTTAGACAAGGCGCTGGCATTGCCGCCGCTGGCGCTTGTGGTGATGGACGGCAAACGTTCGGCTGAAGGCTTCGTGCTGCGCGACTGCTGGCTGCACGACAATTTCCAGCGCACCTTGATCAACGGCTCGCCGCGCGGATTGATCGAGAACAACACCTTTCAGAACGTCGGTCAGGGATTGTGCATCCAGTTCGAGACCTGGGGGCCTTGGATGGAAGGCCCGTTCGCACGCGACCTGGTGGTGCGCGGCAACCGCTTTCTCGATTCGCCTCCAGACGGAGCCGCCATCACCGTCTCAATGCACCCGCCCGGCGGTGGTAGCAACGGGCGCCGATTCAAAGCCAGGCCGGTCACCAACCTGAGCATCACCGGCAACTTCTTTGCCCGCAGCTCTGCATTTCCCCTCAACATCCACAACGTGGACGGCCTGAAAATCCACGGCAACAGCATCAACTGGCCGGCCGACGCCCCGCCCCGATCCGGCCTCGCCAACTCCTCGACCTTCCCCTGGCTCTACCTCCAGGACTGCGAGAATGTTTCCGTGCGGGACAATCAAACACCCGAGTTGCGATGACGAAGACCACGCCATATCGAATCCCGTGCACATCGGGCTGCTGGAGCCAATGACCAAACGAACAATATGACCTGCAAACAATCGCTTCTCCTCGCCACCTTGCTGCTGGCTCCGGTGACCTCCTTCCAAGCCGCCGGAGCGGTGTTCGATGACAAGTTGCTGAAACTCGACAACGGCAATGTCTGCGTCGGCATTGACCGGACCAAAGGCGGCTCGATCACATGGCTTTCGTGGCCGGAATATCCGAAAAACGCCGTCAACATCGCCGATCCCGGCCGGCTGATTCAGCAGTCGTATTACGCTGGCAAGTCGCTGGAGCGTATCGTGGAGGGTCAAAGCAAGGCGTGGAGCCCGTGGACGTGGAATCCCATCCAGGGCGGCGGCGTGGGCAGTTGGGCGCGGGTGACGGAGTTCAAGCGCGAGTCAAACACGCTTCATTCGGTAACGGTGCCGAAGCTCTGGGACATGGCCAACGAGGAGGCGCGCGCGTTGATGCGCCAGTGGACGAGTTTCGAGGCCGGGTTTTCCAACGTCATCGTGGTCCGCTGCGAATTTGTGTCGCAGCGCGAGGAGAACGACCGCTGGGGGCCGCCGGTGCCGCGCCATCAGGAAATACCGGCCTGCTACTTCACGCGAAATTTCAGCGTGGTGAAGAGCTATCTGGGTGACGGCCAGTGGCGGACGGAGGTGCAGGCGCCCGGCCCGCCGTGGGGGCACACTCGACCGCCACGCAAGGCGATGGCGTGTTTCAACCCACAGGGACAGGGCATCGCGGTGTTCAGTCCGGCGGCCACGCAGCCTTGGAATTTTGGGCCGCACGGCACCAGGCCCGCCGAAGAGCCGACGGCCGGCCCGTGCCTCCACGTCGCGCCGCTCGACAGCGTCCGGCTGGGGCCGAAGTCCGAATACTGCTATCGCTACTGGCTCTTGACCGGCTCGGAAATTGAACTGGCCGCGACCCTGAACGCGCTATGGGCAAAGTATTCCGACGAGAAAGCCGTCTGCCGCGAAGCTCAATAGGCAAGACTGACATGAGGAGCGAATTCCATTCTGCTTCAAGTCTCCAGGCCAGGATTCTGGCAGCGCCGGCGTTCTTGAGTGATGTCTGTCGCTTTAGTACGTTCCTGCTGGCGGCCGTGATTCCTTTTGCCACGGCCTTTCCAGCGCGCCCCGCGCCTCCATCTGGCTATCAACTCGTGTTCGCCGACGAGTTCAATGGCACCGCAGCGGACCTTGACCAGAACTGGGATTTTCAGAACGGCCCCAGCAGCCACATCCTGTGCAGCCGCTGGCGTGAAAATGCGGTGGAGACGAATGGCGTCTGCCGCCTGTTGAACAAGAAGGAAACGCGTGCCGGACAGAACTGGACCTCTGCCAGCCTGTCCACCAAACGCCAGTTCCAATACGGTTACTTCGAGTGCCGCTACCGCTACGGCGCGGCCACGGGCTTGAACAATTCCTTCTGGCTGATGACGCGCGGCGGCACGACCAACACACCGGGCCGCTTCGAAATTGATATCAACGAGGGCCACTTCCCTGACTCGGTGAACATGAACATTCACAACTGGAGCGGGAAGCACTGGGCCAAGAGCAAGGAGTGGAAAGCAAGGGGCCGCGACCTCAGCAAGGAGTTCCACGTCTATGCGCTGGAGTGGACCAGGCAGGAACTCGTCTGGTTCTTCGATGGTCAGGAAATCCGTCGTGAGACCAACTCCATCTGCCATCGCGCCGCGCCAGTGCTCCTCAGTTCCGCCATCATGAAATGGGCCGGCCCCGTCACGGACGCCATAGACGGCACGGTGATGGAGGTGGACTACGTGCGTGTCTATGAAAAGAGAACCGGCTCCAAGTCCAAGTAATCCACTGCGGACATGCGGGCTGCTGATTCCGGGGTGGTGGGAAAACGCCGTAATCATAGACCCTTCCGGTTGCCCGCCCAGTAGGACATCCCGCAGATCGAGTGCATGGGGACACGCTCAACGTTCGCCAACCTCATCGCCCACTGCTGGGCACGGCAGGACATCAACTCCGCATGGAACGCCGTCGTGTACTAATCTCTGAACGCCGCTGAAGATCAAATCATGGTCAGCGGATTCTGGAGCAAAAAATCAATGGCCGACACCCCGCAACCACGAAGTTCACGACGCCGTCGGTAGCATTTGCGAGGGGCCGCCGGGGATCCTTCAAAGCTGCGCCTTTCGTTATGATGCCTTTCAGCAAACGCCGCCGGTTTCTCGGCATTGCCGCTTGCTGCGCGGTAGCACGATCGTTTGCCTCCTTTGCGCGGGAGGGGAGAAGAACCTCGGCCCGGCAGATCGGTGCGAGCAGAATGGCCAGTGGAACTATGTTTCGTGTTTGGTGAGTCGAGGGATCAAAGATCTTGAAGCCGGAAAAATCGTTGTCCATTGGTCATAGCGGGCAATGTCACGCGCCATTCGTCGTTGGTGAAGACGGGCGCGTTCGTGAGCGCCAGCCAAAGTACAGGCGGCGCAAGGTTGGTCGCGAACTGGAGTGCATTTCCTGCGGCCCAGCCGGGCCATGCGAGTGTGAATTGGTTTCCGGCGACCATGGCAGGCGAAAGCACCGGCGACGGCGCCGTGTGTTGGGCGGTCAATTGCAGGTTGAAGGCCAAGTCGCTGCTGGTTGCGCTGTTTTGGTGAACTTCGGCGGCGAGCAGATGCAAGCCGGCGGGAAGCAGCGCGGGAGGGAGGTTTGTGGCGAGCCACGTTGATTCAGCCGTGCCGCTCAGACCAACCGGAGCCAACGTATTGTAGGCCACGACGCCGCTGGTGATGTTCGTGTCGCGCCAGATTTCCGCGCCATCAAGATACACCACGGCCGCGTCGTCGCGCAGGACGCGCAGGCTCAGATTGGTCGCGTTGAGTCCGGGCGGCGCGGTGAACGCAGTGCGGAAGTAAGTCGTGATTTGCCGGTTGCTCGCGATGACGGTGGACGGCAGCAGGCCGTTCGCATCGCCGAAGCCGAGCATGGACGGGCCGCTGCTCCACGCCGCGTCGTTGAAGGAATTGCTGCGCCACGCGGTGCCAAGATTCACGCCGCTGTCGTTGAACTTCCAGACCGCGCCGGTCGCCACGAGCGACGTAGTCTGAGGCGCGACACCGATGACAAAGCTGTTGCTCGCCGCGGCGCCCGCTGCGTCCGTGGCAATGACGGTCACGACGGCCACGCCGGATTTGTTCGCGGCTGGCGTCGCTATGAGCCAGCGCTCCGTTCCGCCGCCGGTGATGGTGATGTTATTCGTCGGCAGAAGTGACGGGTTCGACGACGCGAGCGTGATGGCGACCGCTGATTCGACGGTCTCACGATCCGACACGGCAAAGTTCAGCGGCCCGACGCTCTGGCCTTCGTTCACGGCTTGGTTCGCGAGCGGCGTGAGAGACGGCGGTTGGTTGCCATCCGCGCCGGTCGGGATGAGCCGCAGGTAATCGATCGCGAGGTCGTAGTCGGTGCTGCTCGCGTTCTTGCCCGTGACGGTGAAGCGGAACGAATTCGTGCCCGCGCCGGTGAAGGTGAAATTGCCGAGGTTCAATTCGTTGTAGCTCGTCGCCGCCGCGTAGGTGTCCTGCACCGCGCCGAGATTCACGAACGCGCCGCCCGGCCCGCGCGTGATGGCCAGTTGAAACTGCCCGCTCGCCGTGTTCTTCCGCACACCGACGCGCACGTTGTATTCGCCGGTGTAAAGCACGTCCGCGCCGAGCGTGATAAAGTCGTTCACCGCGTTGGCCTGGAATTGCCGCGCCGCGCCGGCACTGAACGACGTGCTGCTCACGAGCGTGTTGGCGTCGCCCGACGACATCGCTTGCACGGCAAGCGTCTCCGCCTGATTCGCCAGCGCATCGCGCACGCCCCACCACGCGGGCTTGCGATTGAAATCCTCATCCAGCGTGAGCGCGGCGCCGCGTCCGGGCGAGAAGCCGGGAATCCACGAGTAGCGGTCGCTGAATCCCCACGTTTGCAACACGCGCGTGCGCGGAAACGCGAGCGCTGTTCCGATGACGTTGAAATACGTGTCGCCCTGTCCGGCCAGCGCTGACGCCGTGGCCACGCCGTTCGAATCCACCGCGACGCTCACGTCAAGTTCGGTGATATGGATGTTCAGGCCGAGGTCGTTGAAGCGCTGAAAATTCGCCCGCATGGAACTGAGGCTCGGCGTGCTTGAGATGTGAAACTGGAAACCAATGCCGTCGATGGGCACACCGCGCGCCTTGAAGTCCTGCGCCATCGCATAAATCGCGTCCGACTTGGCGTTGTCCGTCTCCGCGCTGTAATCGTTGTAGAACAACTCGCAATCCGGGTCCGCCGCGCGGGCGCGCTTGAAGGCCTCCTCGATGTATTTCGTGCCCTGGCCTGCGTATCCGATGCCCGGCGCGTCATACCAGACCGTGCTGCGCATCGTGCCGTTGTCGTTGAAGGCCTCGTTCACCACGTCCCAGCAGAACACGCGGTCGCGATAGCGGTTCACCACTGTGTCGATGTGGTCGAAGGCAATCGTCTGCAACTGCGAAGTCGTCCACGCGTTGGATGACACCCACGACGGTACGCTGCCGTGCCACAGCAACGTGTGCCCGCGTGCCAGTTGGCCATGGGCCGTGGCGTGATCGAGAATCGCATCTGCGCCACCGAACGAGTAGGTGTTCGAGCTGGGATGCAGCGAGCTAAACTTCAGCGCGTTCTCCGTGCCTGCGATGTGGAAGTCCGTCCCCACCACGCGCCCGAACGGCACGTCGCTGTTGACCTGCGAACCGCTTACGCCGCCCAGCAACACGTTGCGGCCCGCCGCCGCGCGCCGGTAACCCGCGAGCGGCACCACCGCGACGTTATCGACGCGTAGTTCCACGCCCGCCGCCGGGCCTTCCACATAAACGATGATGTCGCTCAACGCGCCCGTGACGTTCAGCGAAAAAATTCCTGAGAGAAAAGTCCACGCGTTGTTCGTGACCGTCGCACTCGCCACGTTGAAGAAGCGCGTGCCAGCGCCGTCGCGCTGCTCGAAGGAAAGCGTGAGCGACTGGTTGGTCGCGCTTTCAGCGCGCGCCCAAGCCGCGCAGAAGTAGCTCCCGCCCGGACGCATTTTCCCGAGCAGCGATTGCGCAACACCCTGCCAGGTGGCGGAGCGGTTCGTGATCCACGCCGCGCCCGCGCCCGTCTGTGCCTGCGTGTTCACCAGCAACGTCGCTGGTCCGCGCGCCACCCACGGCGCTGCTCCCGATTCGAAGCCCGGGTTGGTCACAAGATTTGCCGGCGGCTCGGCGGCCCCAGCCAATGTGGGCACGAGCAAAGAAAGCGCGAGGAACTTGAGCAATCGAGCCTGAGCAAGAGTCATCTGACCGCAGTTTGTATCACAAGTTCACGGCGATTGCAGGCGGAAGAACTGCGGGTTGGCCGGAATGGGAATGGAGAGCGTCCAAGTGCCGGCATTCAGAGCTGGCGTGCCGACGAACGGCGTCCAAGTCACGGGCGCAGCGAGGCTCGGAGCGCTGTAAAGATTGAAGGCACCGGTGTCAGGCCAACTCAGGGTGATGCGGCCCAGATCCGGCTCGTGTGTGATCGAAAGTGTCGGAGGAACGGGCGGGCTGTTCTCGATGTAGCCGAACGCGCTAAGGTCAATCGTGAAGCCGAGGTCACTGCTGTTGGTAGCGCTTTGGTGCACTTCCACGGAAATGAGATTCTGGCCGGGACGTAGCGTGGTGGGATTGAGCGCGGCCGTGAGCCAGAGGGTTTCGTTTGTTCCACCCATGGCCACCAAGGCCAGGTTTGTGAACGTGATCTGGCCGGCGGGCATATTTGTGTCGCGCCAGACTTCGACGCCGTTGAGATAGACGATGGCCGCGTCGTCGCGCTGGACTCGGAGCGCCAGGTTGGTCACGACGACATCCGCTGGCAGTGAAAAGTTCTGCCGAAAATAATAGGTGACGATACGCGTGCTGTCGGCGCGATTGGTGGCCAGCGTCGTGATGATGTCGGGGTCGCCGAAACCGAACTTGGCGGTGCCGATGTCCCAGGTCGCGTCGTCAAAGCCGTCGTCGCGCCAGGCGGTGCCGAGGTCGAGTCCCTCGTCGTGATAACGCCACAGGCCGGTGGGCGCGATGAGCGTCGCGGCGAAAGCCGGAGCGGACACGGTGATGGCCACGGGCGGCGACGTGAGCACGGTGCTGTTGCCGAGCGTGGCGCGCGCGGTGAGCGTGTGCGGGCCGGAGGCGGCATTCGTCCACGTCGCGGCGTAGGGGAGCGTGGCGCCTTGGGCGATTTTCGCGCCGTTGGCGAAATACTCCACGAGCGTGACGCCGGCGGGCGACGTGGCGAAGGCTTCGAGCGCGACGGGCGCGCCTTCAATGCAGCGCTCGCCCGCCGCCGGGCTCGTAAGGAACACGCCCTGCGTCAGGTTCGTGTTGCTCAAGCCCGTCAACGCGAGGTCAAGGCCGAGGTCGCTGCTGGTCAGGCTGCTCTGGTGGACTTCGACGGCGAGGACGTTTTCCCCGGCGCGGAGCAGGTTCGTGATGACGGCTTCGATAGGCGTGATTTCGTTCGTGGTGCCGATGGCGGTGAGGGCGAGCGTGTTCGAGGCGAGCACGCCGGCGGGCAGGTTGTCGCGGAAGACTTCCGTGCCGTTCAAATAGACCGCCACGCCGTCATCGCGGATGACGCGCAGCTTCAGCGAGGAGAAGGCAGCGGGGTTCGCGACGTTGAAGCCGTGGCGGAACCAGGTGGTGGTGAACTTCGCGCTCGCGTCCGGGCCGTAGCTGACGACCGTCGCTTCGCCGTCGCCGCCGTAGCCGAGTTTCGCCGCGCCCAGCCGCCACGTGCTGTCGTCGAAGTTCGTGACGCTCGTCCAGTTCGTCGCGGGCGCGATGCCGGTGTCGAGGTAGCGCCACGCGCTGCCGAAGTTGACCAGCGCGA
>CAYQWK010000301.1:0-997 GCA_964420805.1 uncultured Bifidobacteriaceae bacterium
CTGACCAACAATATCGAGGCTCGCGCCACCTTCCTTTTCGACAACCTCGATCTGGCCGGCGTGATGAACTATCTGGCCTGCCGCGCCACCGTCCGCGACGAGGACGACGTGCGGAAGAACTTCTATCTCTATCGCAACACTCTTGGTTCCGGCGAATGGACGCTCTTCCCGTGGGACAAGGATTTGGCGCTGGGAATCGACGCGGATTCAGGCACGAACGCGCCGCACCCGTTCCTGGGCGATTACGCACATCGCAAGCCCAACGCCAACCAATGGAACATGCTTTGGGAGGCCGTGTTCAACGACCCGCGCCTGCGGCCGATGTACCTCCGCCGGCTGCGCAGCGTGATGGACCAGCAGCTTGGGCCGGCCGGCTATCTCGAGAGCCGCGCGGACGCCTGGTTCGCGCCGGCGTTTCCGCTGCTGGGAACCGGCGTGTCGAACTCTGTTAACACCCTCAAGCTCAACATCGGCCAGCGGCGCACCGAGTTGTACGTGAACCACGCGGCGACCAACGTGGCGGCGGGCATCAACGCGCTCGTTCCCGAAACGCAGGCGAGCAATCTTGTCGTGCTGATTGGCGACGTGGATTTCAACCCCGCCTCCGGAAACCAGCTCGAGGAATACATCCAGATCGTGAACACCAACGCGATGGCGGTGGATATATCGGGCTGGAAGATCGACGGCGGCGCGGAGCATCGGTTTCGGCCCGGTACCGTGGTCCTCGCCTCGAACGTGCTCTATCTGGCCCGCAACGCCGCCGCCTTCCGTCTGCGGACCTCGGGACCGCGCGGCGGGCAGCAGTTGTTCGTGCAGGGCAACTTCAATGGCTCGTTGAGCGCGCGGGGCGAACAGATCACGTTGAGCGATGCCGCCGGGCGTTTGGTGAGCAGCAATAGCTATGTTGGCGCGCCCACGTTGGCGCAGCAGTTCCTCCGCGTCACGGAGGTGATGTTCAATCCACCACCACAGACCAACAGCGTCTTCGATGCCCAGG
>CAYQWK010000301.1:1007-4196 GCA_964420805.1 uncultured Bifidobacteriaceae bacterium
GAGCTGAAGAACATTTCCACGGACACCACGCTGAATCTGGCCGGTGTGCGGTTCGAGAACGGCGTGAGCTTCAGCTTCTCGAACAGCGCGATCACCAGCCTCGCTCCCGGCGCGTACGCGGTGATTGCCGAGAACAGCAACGCCTTTGTGCTTCGTTACGGTGGCGGCCTGCCGCTCGCCGGCCAGTATTCTGGAAACCTCGATAACGGCGGCGAGCGCCTGCAACTCGTCGATGCGACGGGCGAGGACGTGGCGGATTTCACCTTCGACGGAGGCTGGCACAAGGCGGCGGATGGCCGCGGACATTCGCTCGTCGTCAACAACGTGTTTGCCGTTGAGGCGGCATGGAGCAAGAAGACGAACTGGCTCGCCAGTGCCTGCCCGTTTGGCACGCCCGGCGCGAATGAGCCGTTCTTCCCGTGCGACAGCGATGGCGACGGCCTCCCGGATCGCTGGGAACTGGATTACACCACGAACCTGTTCGTGCTGACCCTGGCTGGTGATGCGGACGGCGATGGCGTGCCGGACTCGGTGGAGTTCTCGGCAGGCACGGACCCGCTCGACGCGTCGATGCCGCCGCGTATCGCGGCAGTGAGTTACGACGGGGGCGGGCAGGCGGCGTTGGTTTCGTTCCAGGCCGCGTCGAACCGGACTTACACCGTGCAATATCGCGACCTTCTGGAAGCGGGCACGTGGAACAGCGTGGCGATCGTGCCCACGAACGCGTTCTCGCGCATGGTGATCATCACCAACGCGCCCGCCACCAACGGCGCGCGATTCTTCCGGTTGCAGGCGGAGTAGGCTGAATTTGCATGAAGTGGCTGGCGGCCATCGTTGCGGTCCTGCTGTTGCTCCTGCTTGTCGTCGGGGGCGCGCTGGTGGCATTGCGCCGCGAGGCACCGCGCGTGTTCATGCTCTCCAATGGCAGCGTCATCACGTTCACCGGCGCGACGTTTGGGACGAACCATTACGCGCCGGGCGGATCGCGCTGGATGCGGATGCTGCCGCGCGTGGTTCGGACTTGGTTCGGGCGCGGGCCGCTGGGCAGTGTGTATTCCACGCCGGCTCCCGCGGGCTTGTTGTGGTTCGAGCGCAGCGGGCCGGCGCCCAATTCCGGGAACTTCTTTTGCGAGATTTTGCAGGAGGATGGATTCGCCATCACCTGGGAACACAACAGTTGGACCGGCAATGCGGAGTTTGCCCATGGCGCCGCGCCGAGGCGGGAGCCGAGATTGCGCGTGCGGGTGCGCGAGAGGAACTGGTCGCAGAACACGAATCGGGTTCTCGGCGAGTTCACCGTCCCCAACCCCGCGCCGCTCAGCAGCGCGCGGTGGAAGGCCGGTGCGTTGCCGCAGACGGTTTCAGATGGCGACTTCGAGGCCGTGTTCGAGTCCATGGGCAGCGGTTTGTCGCGGAACTGGTCGGGTGGACCAGGGACTGTGTTGAGCGCGAGGATTCGCGAGCACGGGGCAAGCACGACCAACTGGCAGATTGAGCGCGTGACTGGCATCGACGCGACCAGCAACCGGATCGAGCAGACCAGTTGGAGCACCTCCGTGGAGCAGGGGGCGCAGCAAATCCGCTTCGGCCCGGCGCTGTGGCCGTCGGAGGCGTATCAAATGCGCGTCGAGTTCTCGCGACGGGTGGAGGGGCCATTCGCGCTGGAGGAGACCTGGACGATCCGCGACATCGCTGTGCCGACCAATGGTGGATTCACCACGGTGGGCGCGGAGACCAATCTGAACGGAATCAAGGTGCGGCTGGAGGGGTTGAGTTCGCAGGGCAGCCGCCCGCCGTGGACCACTCATTATTCCGGCGACCCCGCGCTCAGTTTCCTGCTGAAACCGGCGCCGAAGGGGTTTCGCTTCAAGGTGCTTTCGATCATCGACGACCGCGGGCGACGGATTCCGGAGAGCGGGCGCGGTTACACGGACACTGAACACAGCATCGGGCTGCGACTGAGCAACGACGTACAGCGTGTGAATGTCACCGTGGCGATGCCGAAGAGCCGATTCCTGGAATTCCTCGCGCAACCGGTTCACACGAACGACGTGAAATGGTGACGCGGCGAGTCATTTGAAGGGATTGTCAGGTTTTGCCTTGGGCTTGGGCTGCGGGGCGGCCTTGGAATCCGGGTTGTTGAATGGGTTCTTCGCGCGCGCAGTGCCGGGCACGGGCGGGATGAAGAACGGGCTGGCGCAAAGGAAGACCAGGCCGCAGACAAAATGCAGCACCACGAACAAGCCCAGCCGCAGCAGGTCAATCGCCCCGACGCCGTATAGCGCGAGGCCGGTGACCAGCAGCAACGCTCCCGGCGTGAATGCCGCGCAGGCCAGCCGCCAGCTCGAGAGCAGGGACAGTTGTTTGTCTGCGAAGTAGGCGAGAAACCAAACCAGTGGCGATGCCAGAGTGCCGAGCGCCCACCACAACGCGAGCAAGGCGAGGATCGTGGCCACGACCGCGGCTGCGGCCACGGCTTTGCGCCATGCGCCCCACCACGGGTCGAGCTCGTTGCGGTCGAGATTTACGCGGTAGCCGCGCAGATAGGGCAGGGCGGCCCGGCCGGCCAGGCTGGCCACGCGCAGTTGGTTGCTCGCGAGCACGATGCTGAGATCGGCCGTGCCTGCCAGTCCACCGGCGTCGAGCGGGTCAAAAACAATTTCCAAGGTTCGGTTGCCGGCGAGCACGGTGGCGGTGGCGTTGCTGGCCCAAAGGCGTTCGCTCCGGATGACCGCGCCTGGCGGAAGTTCGTGAATGGCCTCGGTGACGACCGGGAACCATTGCGCGGAAAGAAACCAAAGCATGGCGATGGCGACGAGTCCGGCCACGGCGGATTGCACGATGGCGAGCCGGGTGAAGGAGCTTCGGGAAAACGCCGCGACGCCGCGCGGCGTCAGGGGCTGCCACGCGAAGGGCGGGGTGATCGGTTTGTCCGTTGTCTCGCTCAAGTCCGCCATTGATGGCAGGAAGGACGAAAGGGCGGAAGAGCGGAGATGGGGACGCAGCCGCGGAGAGTGTGCCTCAAGTTTCTGCACGATGCACAATTCTGGGTGGTGGGACTCATCGCGCTGCGACGAGTGGCGGCGCGGTCAGCGGCGCAACGGACTTCCTTACGCCATCCGTTCCGTCCGCTCTGCGCGGACGGGTTGTCGCAGCACGACAACCACTACCTCAAAGAAAGTAAGATGC
>CAYQWK010000301.1:4206-7782 GCA_964420805.1 uncultured Bifidobacteriaceae bacterium
GGTGGCGTGGTAGAGGACGTAAGATGCTCCCATCCCCCGAGACCGACCGACTTGGCGCCGTTCAAAGCGCGAGGAACTTCAGCACCTGCAACTCGCGTTTGAAGACGAGTTGGAAGGTGTTGTCCTGGAAGCGCACATCTACGGGCGCGCGTTTCTGGTAATGCTGCCAGAGTACCTTGCCGTTGCCGGAATCGAGCCGGCGCACGCGCACATGCGGCGGAATCTCGGTGCCGAGGGCCAGCGGGCTGCGCTCAGCTTCCTCGTCGCCGCCGTTCCATTCCAACGTGTAGATGATCTTCCCCGCAATGTGCGCGAGGCGGCCGTTATTCTCAGACTTCCACAGGATCTTCCCCTGGCGCGAATCGACTTTCATGAGGAGCGGCCGGGTTTTGCGCGATAGATCCACCTGCTGCGAGAACTTCAGCGAATCAGCGGACGCGGTCGTGGTTTCGACGTAGAGCATGTCCCTGGCGTCGAACATCACCTTCGACACGCCGACGCTGGGAAGGCGCCAGTGGACGTTGCCGCTGGCGAGGTCGAAGCAGGTCAGCACGCCGCGGTCGAAGAAATAGAGCCGACCCTTGTGTTCGACGCCGGGCGCAGACGGAGCCTCGTCGAAGCCGGAGGACCAGCCGAAGCCGCCGGCGATCTCGTAGTTCAACGGAGACTGCCAGAGCTTCTTGTTCTGCTTGTCGAAGAGGGTCAGCGACTTGCCCGCCACCAGCAGGTCCACGGTGCCGAGCGAGAAGAACGCGGGTTCGCCCGTGACCTCGCCGGTCCAGTCGGCGAAGTCGGTGCCGAGCCGCTTGAGCGACACCTCGTAGCGGCTCACGTCCTCGACCTCGACACCGCCGGTGCGTTCGCGTTGCCACTCATTCATCATCTCATTGGCGACATCCAGCGTGCCGGCCACGGTGAGGTTGGCGTCGTTGAGCGCAGATTTTTTGGGAGGAGCCTTCATTGCCTGGCGCTCGACCGTCTTCTTCTCCAGTAGCTTCACCGAGAACTGCACGAGGTTGCTGCCCGCGTTCACGACGCGGCCGGATGGCACGTCTTCGAGCATCTGGAATGCCTGCTTCACCGCGTCGTCCTTCATCGCCTCGGTGATCTGGTCGTTGCGAATTTTTGCGGCGACAATGGCCGGCGCGGCGATCTGCGCGGCGAACGAGTCCTGCTGCCCGACCTTGAAGGCGGACATTTTGTTTGTGGTCGGGCCCTGCCGGCCGGTGCGCGCAGCGGTGAGCGGCGGCGCGGCGGGAAGCCTGTTCGTGCCGCCGCGCATCAGGGCGGCGGCGAATGCCTGCGGGTTCGTGGTCGCGAGGGCCGCGGCCTCGGCGGCGAGCTTCGCGAGGGCTGCCTTGTCGTCGAGCTTCTCGCTCTGGGTCTGGCCGGTTTCGAGATCGACGCGCAACGCCTCGCGTCCGCCGGGCGACCAGCCCATGAGGAGTAGCGATGGACCGTTCTCGATGGCATCGCCGAGCGAGCGGCTTAACGCGATCTCGGTGCCCGGCTTTCCGGTGTCCCAGTCGAAGCGCACCATTTTCTCGTCGTTGCGCAGCCAGATGTTTCGGCCGCTGACGTGCAGGTGCATGGCGCGCGCGGCGGCACGTTCGAGGTCCGCCGCCACGCCGGCGGCGTCGCGCGGGCGCCAGCGGATCGGGTCGTCGTCGCCGGTGGTCTTCTTCTGGAGTTCCTCCCAGGACTTCTTTTCATCCGCGGCGATGGCGGCGGCGCGTTCGGCGATGGCCTTTTTGTCGATGGGATTGGCGGACCAGATTTCCCTGCCTTGTCTAAAGTCGTGCCGCGCGAGCCGGCCACCGTGGAGAACGACCGCGTCGGTGCGGCTCACGAACTTCGCGCCGCCGCTGAAGGACGGCTCGGTGAACTTGAAGGAATAGGCCAGGCGCGGACGCGAGAGGCCGAACTCGTACCAGCCCCAGAGGCCGGCCACCAGTACGATCGCGCCGACGATGCTCCAGGCCACGAGCCGGAAATGTTTCCAGCCCGCCGCCTGCACGGCCGAGGCCTGCTTCGCGTACACGGGCACATTGATGCCGCGCGCCTCGGCGTCGTTCTTGCACAAAGGCGAGCAAACGTAACCAAACAGTTCCATGCACTTCGGGCACATGGGCTTGTGGCAGACCAGACATTGCTGCGTGGCGAACTGGCCGGGATGTTTGTGGCACGGAACGGCGTTCGGAGCGGCGGTGGCCGTGGCCGTCGTGGCGGGCGCGGCGGCGTGAACCTTGACCTTGAGCGGGGCCGGACCGGACGGAGCGGCGGGCGCGGGCGGGGGAGCAACCGCGATTGGAGCGGGCGGCGGGGCAGGGGTGGGCGGCACGCTGGCGGCGAATTGTTGCTGGATCAGCGCGTTCACCGCGGCGGAGTTGTCCGCGCCGCAGTTCTGGCAGACGAAGCGGATTGGATTGGCGACCATTTCTGGCGTGACGTCGAAGGCGTATTTGGTTCCGCAACTGCACTGGATCTTCATGGCTTCCTCGGGTTCAAAAGCACGACGCCCTGAGTCTTCACGAGCGAAAATGGCGCGCTGGCGCCGCTGTCTTCAGCGCGTCCATCGCAGAAAAGGAAATTCCCGCCGAAGCGGTGGTGGTTGTTGCCCGGCGGCTTGCCGGTGGTCGAGAAGACGGGCTGCCCGGCGATCTTTGGATTGGTGTTGATTTGGGCGTCGCTGACCAGGACTTCCGCCGAGTCCGTAACGCGGCGGCCCATGTAATAAGCATAACTGATGCGCTGCCCCGCGAAGGGCTCGCCCTCGGGCAGGGGCTTGTCTCTGCCTCCCGGACAAATGAATGGCGCGGTCTGGCTCGTGTATTTTGGCAAAAGGAGGCTCAACGGAATGTCCGAACTGGTGGCTTTTTCGACATGCGGAAACGCGCCGAAATCGCGCCCGTAGATTTCGAGCGATACGAACAGGGTGTGGAGGTTCTCCTGGCAAAGCCGCTTCTTGCGCAACTGATTGCTGCGCGAACCGAAGCCGTAAAGCAGCGAAACCATGATGAGGAGGATGGCGAGCGTGACGAGCATCTCGACGAGGTTGAACGCTTCGGCCCCCCGTGTCCCGCAGGTCGGCGCGGCAGCGGATGATGACGCGATGCGCACTCCGGTTGGATAGCAGCAAAGGACCTTGGTGACAACGCGGTTTCTCGCCCTGGTGTGCCTGCGGGCGGGGATGAGAATGCGCTTGCGCGGGGTGGGTTGCTCCTTAGAGTTCGCGCCGCCACCGGAAGGGTGGCTTTTGTTTTCCCAACAACTAAAGCGCCTGTGAAAATTTTTAGCGGCACATCCAATCGTCCCCTCGCCGAAGCCATCGCCAAGAACATCGGCATTGAACTTGGTCAATGCACGGTCAGCGCGTTTCCGGACGGCGAGACGTTCGTGAAGATCGAGGAGAACGTGCGTGGTGAGGATGTGTACGTGATCCAGTCCACCAGCCCGCCGACGAACCATCACCTGATGGAGATGTTTATCATGATCGACGCGCTGCGGCGCGCGAGCGCGTCACGGATCACGGCGGTGATTCCATTTTATGGCTACGCGCGACAGGACCGGAAGGAC
>CAYQWK010000302.1:0-7735 GCA_964420805.1 uncultured Bifidobacteriaceae bacterium
TCCCCCGCGGCGAGGAGCCCATTTGACACAAAAACTTGAGGCAACCCGACCACCGACGACGCGGCGACAAGCGGCTTGCCTCGTCACTTCTCTGCGCTACGCTCCGCGCGCATGAAAAAGCTTCTCGCCATAACCATGATTGCCACCGCCCTTGCCCTGCCGGTTTCCGCCGCCGGAAAACTCGTCCATGTCGTTGCCTTCAAGTTCAAGCCGGAGGTGACGGCAGCACAGAAGCAGGAGGTGCAGGACGCCTTTGCTGCGCTCAAGGCAAAGATACCGCAGATTATCTCGCTGGAACACGGCACAAACGTGAGCAAGGAGGGCTTTGACAAGGGCTTCACGCACGCCTTCGTGGTGAAGTTCGCCAACGAGGCGGACCGCGACGCTTATCTCGTCCACCCGGACCATAAGAAGTTCGGCGCGCTGCTGGGCGGAAAGCTGGCCGAGGGCGGCGTGTTCGTGGTGGATTTCCTCACGAAGGAGTAGTCGCGCTCTGGCCGGCCGTGCCGAGAGCCGCGATCAGCCGTTCGAGGAACGGCACCTGGGAGTCCTTGAGCTTGCGCCGTGCGCGTTCGAGATCGAAGAACTCTGCGCGGTCCACTTCCGGGAACTCGATGAACCGGCCGGATTCAATCGGCCATTCCACCCGGCAGGTATTGCTGCGCACCGCGCCTTCGTGGTCGCCGGCAAACGCCCAGGCGTAAACCCATTTGCCGCCCTTCTGGCGGATGCTCCCGAGTTCGATCCACGGCCCCGCTGGTCTTATTCCCGTCTCCTCCTCGAATTCACGCTTCGCCACGGCAAGCAATTCCTCGCCGGCTTCCGGTTCGCCCTTGGGAATGGACCAGCAGCCGTAATCGAGGTGCGCGTAGAACGGACCGCCGGGATGCGCGAGAAAGAACTCCAGCACGCCGTCCCGCCGGCGGTACATCAACAAACCGGCGCTGATCCGTTCGCGTGGACCGGGCTTCGGTTTGTCCGCCTGCGCCGTCATTTCTTCGCCGCCCAGATCACCGCGTTCTTAAGCAGGGTCTGGAACGCCGGCAGTTCGTGCGCCTTGCCGTCGTGTCCAAGTGTGATGCAGGCGATGCGCGCCTTGGGATGCTGCGGGATCCACACCTGCGGGAACGTCTTGCCGGTCTTCGGGCTGGTCGCCTCGGCCAGCACCTCGATGGGCGCGTCTGTGTCCGCGTGCAGTGAGTTGTAAAGCTCGTCGGTGATCTTGAACTGCTCCGGCACGCCCGCCATCAGAGGATGCCCCGGCTTGAGTACCTTTACGTCGAAGTCGCCGTAGCGATCATGCCCCCGCGCACCGCCGCCGCAAATGTGCTGGTTCCATTGCGTGAAGTTCTTCCAGTTGTACCACAGACCCGGATGCACGATGACGAGGCTTTTGCCCGCGTCGGCGAACGACATCAGCGCCTTCGCAGTCTGGTCGGTGATCGGTTTGTTGCAGCTCCAGACCAGCACGTCCACGTTGGCGAGAATCTCTGAACTCACGCCGTCGATGTTCTCCGTGTATTCCATCCAGCCCGGCTTGAGGGCCGCGAGCGTGGCGCGGTCGGCCTGATTGAACCAGCGGTTGAAATCGTGCGACGAGCCGCCGCCGACCAGCAGTAGGCGCAACCCGTCCGCCTTTGCCGGCGGCACCGGGACCGGCGGAAGCGCCGGCTTGGCGGGCGCGGCCGGAGCGGTTGGACGGGGCGGGGCGGGCACGGTGGCGTTCGCGGCGTCGGCCACCTTGCCGGCGGGTTCGCCGGTTTCCGCAGTGATGGCGACAAACGTGGGCGCGACGATGTTGTTGAAGCTTTCCAGTGTGATTTTGGTGATCGGCGCCTTGCCATTCAACGCGAGGCTGAAAGTGCGAACCTGTCCGCGCAGGAGAAGCTCGGCGGCGGATTTTGAGCCGGGCACTTCGCTGTTGCCGTTGAAGTCCGCGATCTCTACGCCGTTCTTCAGGGTGAACTCGTCATTCTGTCCATTCGCATAGGCCACGGTCACTTTGGCGGCGGGCAGGTCTTTGTTTCCATTCGGGCCGCAGCAGGGCCAGCCCCAGCCCGCGACGCCGCCGAGGAAATGCAGGCGGCTCGCCTTCACGTTCACGTTGTTGATCTCGACGCGCTGCGGAAGCGTCTTCGCATGGCCGCTGCCGCCTTTGAGCACGACCACGTTGTGTCCGCTTGCCGTCTTGGTTGGGTGAAGAATCTCGAACGGCACCTCTCCAAGGCGCGTGAATCCGAACTTCTTGAACCGCAGCGTGTCGTCCTTGTTGTCCTGCGAGGTGTAAATGCCGCGCGTACTGTCCGCCGTGAAGGCGGCGCGCATGTCGATGATGCGGTACTTCTGCTCGCCGCCGGAGAGGAATGCCATGATGTCGCGCAGTGATTCCGCGCCGAGCGCTTCGAAGCCCTCGGGCATCAGGGAGCGGCCGGTGTTGCGGCGATTCTTGATGTTGGCGGTCTTGATCTGCATCTCGCCCGCGTTGTTGCGCAGGGTGATGGCGCTGCGGTTCTCGCTCACAATCACGCCGTCGTAGCTTTCTTCGTCCTTCGTCTCGATGTTCCAGGCCACGAAACTCGGATCGACCTCGCGGTTTGGATCAAGAACGGCGACCAGCAACTGTGCCGCGCCGTGCGCGCCCATGCCGGTGAGGTCCGGGCCGACATCCTTGCCCTCGCCGTTGAGCTTGTGGCAGACGCCGCAATTCTGGGCGAACAACTCTTTGCCCTTGGTGGCGTTGCCGGGTTTCTCGACCTCCGCCGTGAGCTTCGCGATGAGCGCGTTCTTTTCCTTCGCCTCCGGGCCGCGCAGGGCCTCGATGACCTCGCGCGCCTTCGCGGCCACCGCGCTGTCGGGATGGGTGCGCAAACGGTGCGCCGATGTCGGCCCAACCTGCCCAAGCGTCACCGAGCCGTCCTTTAACGCCGACACCATCAAAGCTGCCCAGTCCGCGCGCCGCATGATCTGCGTGAAGGCCGCGTCCTGTCCCGCTGGCGAGAGCTTCGCGAACGCGCCGACCAGTTCACGGCCGGCGGCGGCGTCGCCAGTCGCGCCGAGTTCAGCCGCGAGGCGGGATTGCAAGGCCGGGTTTGCGCCGGCCAGGGCCTTGCCGACGGACGGAAGAATCTGCGCGTCCATCTGCCGCGCGCCGAGCAAGCTCGAAGCGATCTGCCCACGCTGGTCATCGGTCAGGCTGGAATCGCCAAGCCTGGCCAGCAACGACTGGACGAGCGGCTTCGCATCCGCGCCCAGTGCGCCTGCGGTGTCCCAACGCGAAACCAGCGGAAGCGCGGCCGCGGAAACGGCGGGATTGGCCGGTGCCAGCATGGCTTTCAATGCGGCGCGCAATTCGTCGGAAAACGCCGGCACGCCGCCGCCCTTGAGGTTCTTTGCCAGCGCCACAAGCACCTCAACCTTGAGCGTGTCCGCCGATGGTGGAGCCTTGGCCGCTGCCACGACGAGCGCCGAGGCGGTTTCTGTGTCTCCCTTGGCGGCAATCGTCGAGACAAGGAGCGAGACGAGTGTGCCGAGGGTGTCTGGTTTGGGTTGGGCGAAGGCGGACGCGATCGCCGTGGCCGGGTTTTTCGCCAGCACGCCGAAAGCGGCGGATTCGATCCAGGCGTCCTTGAAGGATGGATACGCCGCCACCAGTGCGTCGCACACGGCCTTGTCCACCGGGATGGTGCCAAGCGCGGCCACGGCTTCGAGGCGCACGCGCGAGTCGGGATCATTCACATGGCCGAGGAGGCTTTGTTTCAAGTTGTTCGTCGAAACGGCCGCCACGCGCATCGCGTTCTTCCGGACGGCCGGGCGCGGGCTGTTCGCGGCTGAGTTGAGGATGAAGGTTGGCAGTTCGTTCAACTGGTGCAAGGCCCAGAGCCGGTGAATCCAGCCCGCGTCGGCGGTCTCCGCGTTCGGACGTTTCTTCAGCGCGTCGAAGGCAGGTTGCCCGGGATTCTCAACGAGCAGTCTCTGCGCGGTCAGGCGCACAGCGCGGTTCGGGTGATCGAGCGCATTCACGAGTTCCGCCGCGGAGGCCTTCGCCAGGTCCGGCACGGCAATCTTCTTCGCGTCCTTGTGGTCAATGCGCAGGACGCGGCCGAAGTAATGGTCGCGGTCGGGGCGCACGGCGGCGTTCACGCCATTGTGCTTCGGGCCGCGCGTGTCGTTGTGGATCACCGCCTGGTTGTAGAAATCCAGCACGTATAGCGCGCCGTCCGGACCGATGCGCGTTTCAATGGGGCGGAACCATTTGTCGCGCCCGCCCACGAATTCCTCATCGCGCGTCTTGTTGGCGGTGTAGGTCACGCCTTCGTCTTTCACGATCTCGTGATGAACGAGGTTGATGGTTGGCTCGGTGGTGAAGTAACTCTGGTTCCAGTTCGTGGGCCACGAGCCGTGGTCGTAGATGGCACAACCTGCGGCTGCCGTGAACAAGCCGACCAGGTCGATCTGCACGTAGGCGAGGTTCTCGAACTTGATGAGCGGCTTGGAGGGCCGGTGGTGGATAACTGCCTTAAAACTCGGCGTGCCGCCCACCTTGCCGCGCGCGAGCGCATATTCAGGGAGCACGACATGGTTGAGCAGATCGTCGCTCGTGGGCTGGGTGAACATCACTTCGTTGTCCGAAGTGATGTCGAGGCCCCAGGTGTTGCCGCCCTTGGAGCAATACTGCTCGATCTCCGTGCCGTCAGGTTTGAAGCGCACGACGCCGGAGCTGATGCGGCCGAAGGAGACGGTGCAATTCGCGTTCGACACGTCGCCGGCGCTGTAACCGTGCGTGGCGTAAATCCAGCCGTCGAATCCCCAGCGCAGGTTGTTGATCACCGCGTGGGTGTCGAACGTGCCGAGGCCGGTGTAGAGCTTCTCGATCTTGTCCGCCTTGCCGTCGCCGTTGGTGTCGCGCAGCCAGAGAATGTCCGGCGCCTGGCCCACGATGACGCCATCCTTGTGGAAGACGAAGCCCGTGACCAGTTCCAGCCCCTCGAAGAAAACATCTTTGCGGTCTGCCAGTCCGTCGCCGTTGGTGTCGGCGAGAATGCTGATGCGGTCGAGGGCAGGGCGGTTCTGTTTGCCGGGCTGGCGATCGATGCCGCCGTTGTCCTTCCAAGACACCTCCGCCTGTTCAGGTTTGATGCCGCGGCGGCCGTTCGGGTACTCGGGGGTTTCTGCGACCCACAAGCGGCCCGACGCGTCCCAGTCGATGGCGATGGGCTTGTTGATCAACGGCTCTGCGGCGACCACGGAGATATTGAACTCGGGATGCAGTTCAAGCTGGGTAATCGATTTGGCTGGTGAACTCGGGCCGCCTTCCGGGTAACGCAACGACGCCAGTTCCTCCTTCGTGCAAAGCGAATCCACCTCGCGTTTGCCCGCCCAGGCGAGCCCACGCAAAAGCACGGCCCGGAAATGCGGCAGGCCGAACGAGCGGTAGTGATGGCCGGGAATGCTGACAAAGGCGCGGTAGTTGTCCTTCTCGTAGGTCCACATTTGCGGACACACGTCGTAGATGTGCTGCATCCGCCGCCCGCCCTTGGCCGCGCGAGGGTCAGGCGTCCACGACGCGGCGACGATCTTCGCCTCCGGCGCCATGTGGAGGTCGTAATAAATCTCGTCGTCGAACTCGAAGTTCGAGCAGTCGCGGGTGATCGGACTGTCGCTGTTGACGTAGTAGATCGGAACGTCGTGTTCGAGCCACTTCGAGTAACCATGCTCCCACGCGCCGCCAATGATGGTCTTCCACCATTGCGCGTCGTTGCCGCAAACGCTGTCGTGAATCGCCACGATGCCGCCGCCGCGCTTGGTGAACTTCTCAAGATTGGCGCGATCCTGCGGGCTGATGCGTCCGCCTTCCTCGGTGTAGAACACGATCACGTCCGTGTTGTCGAGTTGCAGCCCGGTCGGGAAGCCGATGGCCCCATCGACCTTGCAGCCGCGCTCGGTGAGCATTTTTGTCCAGTCCTTGAGGAAGGTCGGCCCGTCGTGCTGGCCGTTGCCGGCCGGGCCGTGGGTTTTCTTTCCAGCGCGAATGAACACCCGCAGCGGGGCATCGGCGGCGAACAACGAAACGCAGGTCAGCAAAACCAGCGCGGACAGGAGCTTTTGTTTCATGGCTTCGATTTGAGGACAAAAGCGTAGTCACCTCGCGCGGCGCGCCGGAAGGAAATTTTGGAGCCGACGGGCGAAGGAGCGCACCTCACTTTCTTGCTGGTGGTGGTTGTCGCGCTGCGACAACCCCGTCCGCGCAGAGCGGACGGAAAAGAAGGCGTCAGGCCGTCCATTGCGCCGCTGGACGCAGCGCGACGAGTCCCACCACTCAAAAGTGTTCGCCGTACAAGAAAGCGAGATGCGCCATCGCGCGGTTGAATTTCCACGATGCAACCGCAGTCCACTCGCGGTAACAATCGAACAACTCATGGGACACCACGCTTTCAATCCCGAGCATCTTGCGCTGACCCGGCGCGAGTTCATCTCGCGTTGCGGCATGGGCATGGGCGCGCTGGGCTTCGCCTCGATGCTCGGCGGGTTGAATTTCCTCAACGCCGCCGAACCCGCCGGTGCCACATCGGCCTTCACCAATCCGCTCACCCCGCGCGCGCCGCATTTCCCCGGCACCGCGAAGCGCGTCATTCACATTTTTGCCAACGGCGGTCCGTCGCACGTCGATACCTTCGATCCCAAGCCGTCCCTGGAGAAATACCACGGCAAGCCCATCCCGCTCGAACTCAAGACCGAGCGCAAGACCGGCGCGGCCTTCAAGTCGCCCTACAAGTTCAAGAATTACGGCCGGAGCGGAATGCCGGTGAGCGAGATCTTCTCCCACGTCGCCGAGAGCGCCGACGAGCTTTGCGTTATTCGCTCGATGCACGCGGATGTGCCGAATCACGAGCCATCGTTGCTGCTCATGAATTGCGGCGAGCCGCGCCAGGTCCGGCCCGCGATGGGTTCGTGGGTCACCTACGGACTGGGCAGCGAGAACCAGAACCTTCCCGGGTTCATCGCCATGTGCCCGGGCGGCTATCCGATCCAGGAATCGCAGAACTGGCAGAGCGGGTTTCTTCCCGGCGTTTTTCAGGGCACCTACATCAACACCGAGCACACGCAGCTCGAAAAGTTGATCGAGAACATCCGCAACCATTACTCGTCAATGCCCGAGCAACGCGCCCAGCTCGACCTGCTGCAGAAGCTCAACGCGCGGCATCGCGAAAAGCGCAAGAACGACGCCCAGATCGACGCCCGCATCCAATCTTTCGAGCTGGCCTACCGGATGCAGATGGACGCCACCGACGCCTTCGACATCAACCGCGAGCCGGAGCCCATCCGCACGATGTACGGCGAGGGCACGCAGGCCCGCCAGCTTCTCATCGCCCGCCGTTTGCTCGAACGCGGCGTGCGCTTCGTCCAGGTCTGGCACGGCGACGGCCAGCCGTGGGACAACCACGACGACATTGAAGTCAACCATCGCAAGCTCGCGAAGGAATGCGATCAAGCCATTGGCGCGCTGCTCAAGGACCTCAAGCAACGCGGCATGTTGAAGGACACGCTGGTCATCTGGGGCGGAGAATTCGGCCGCACGCCCACTGTCGAGCTTCCCACGCCTGGCTCGAATGCCGGCAAGATCAACGGCCGCGACCACAATCACTACGGTTTCTCCATGTGGCTGGCCGGCGGCGGCGTGAAGGGCGGGCACGTCCACGGCGCCACGGATGAATTCGGCTTCCAGGCCATCGAGAAC
>CAYQWK010000303.1:0-7703 GCA_964420805.1 uncultured Bifidobacteriaceae bacterium
CGTTCTGTCTTCGCGCCATTTCAGGCGCACTGGAACTCGTCGCGCTGCGGCGAGTCGCGCCGCATTCAGCGGCGCAACCGACGGCCTCACGCCCTCCGTTCCGTCCGCGCTGCGCGGACGGGGGGCGTCGGAGCGCGACAAAACCCACTCATCCTTCGGCATGGAAGGGGAACCAAATCCGACCGTGACGCCTGAGCTCTCTTCCCTTCACCCTCGCCGCGCACATGGAACCAACAACTGCCCGTCCGCGCTTTAATCCCGCGTTCGTTTTGCTCGTGGGCGTGCTGGCGGTTTCCAGTGGGGCCATCTTCGTCCGCACCGCCGAGGCGGAGCCGCTGGTGAAGGCTGCATGGCGGCTCACCTTCGCCACGCTCGTCCTGCTGCCTTACGCCTTCTGGAAGTCGAGGGCTGAACTGCGCGCCCTTGGCCGGCGCGATTTGTTCGTCGGCGCGCTCGCGGGTTTCTTTCTCGCGCTGCATTTCGCCGCCTGGATTTCCTCGCTCGACTTTACCTCCGTGGCCAACAGCACCGTGCTCGTGAACACCACGCCGGTCTGGGTCGCGCTAATGACGCCGTGGCTGACACGGGATCGTGTTTCCGGCCGGGCGTGGCTGGGCATCGCCCTGAGCGTTGCAGGCGGAGCGGTGATTGGCTTTGGCGATTTCGCGGGCGGCGCGCGCGCCCGGTTGGGCGACGCCCTCGCGCTGGCCGGCAGCCTGGCGCTCGCGTTTTACCTGCTCTGCGGCCGCAACCTGCGCGCAAGGCTCTCGCTGCCTGCCTATCTCACCATTTGTTACGGCAGCGCCGCCGCGCTGCTTTGGGCTGCGGTATTCGCTGCCGGTTTGCCCGCGACGGGCTTCGTCTTGAAGACTTGGGGCGCGCTGCTCGGCATGGCGTTGGTTAGCCAGCACCTCGGCCACAGCAGCTACAACTGGGCGATGAAATACTTCAGTGCCGGCTTCATCGCCGTGTGTCTGCTTGGTGAGCCGGTGCTCAGTTCGCTCTTCGCCTGGTGGTTGCTGGGCGAAGCACTCACGTTGCTGAAGGCTGCCGGCGGAATGATCATTCTGGCCGGAATCTATCTGGCCGCGACAGCGAACAAGAGGAAGGAAGGTTGAAGCAAGAGCACGTTTTCGCGTCAGAATCCGCGAGAACAACACCTGATGAAGCGCGACCCGTTTCAACGGCTCACCTGTGGCAGCGTGGATCATCGCATCCACCGCCGCCTGTTTTTGCAAGGGCTGGCGGCGACAACTTCGCTGATGAGCTTCGGCGGACTGTTTTCGATGCCGGCTTTCGCGGCGCAGGCGAAGCGCGAGCAGAAGCATTGCATTCTGCTCTGGCTCTGCGGCGCGCCGAGCCAGTTCGAGACGTGGGATCCCAAGCCGGGCACGCCCTACGGCGGGCCGTTCAAGAGTATTCCCACCAGGGTGCCGGGCGTTCACATCAGCGAACTGATGCCCAAATGCGCTGGCATCCTCGACAAGCTGGCAATCGTGCGCTCGATGAAGACCAAACAGGAAGAGCACTTCCAGGCGATCGACCTGCTCACGCGCGGCAATGCCACCCGCCCGCCGTTCGTGCGGCCCGCGCTCGGCTCCGTGTTGGCGCAGCAACTCGGCCAGCTCGACAGCCCGATTCCAAACTTCGTGCTGCTTGATCCGTGCCCGGAAGGAAATGAGTTCAAGGAGTTCAAGGCCGGCAACTGGGCCGGCTGGCTCGGCGCCGAATACGGCCCGGCGCGCTTCGGTGGCGAGTTTCGCCCTCCGGATATTGATCGTGTCGAGGGCTTGTCGCAGAACGATCACGAGGCACGCGAGGAGTTGCGGAAGTTCTTCAGCAGAAAGTTTGAGAATGACCGCAGGAGCGCGGCAGCGGCCTCGCACAACGCCGTCTTCGAGCGCGTGAAGGGCTTGATGAGCTGCGCGCATCTGTTCGACATCGAGAAGTTGCCCGCGAAGGACAAGGAGAAATACGGCCCCGGCACGTTCGGCCTGCACACGCTGATGGCGCGCAACCTCGTCGAGAATGGCGCGCCGTTCGTGATGGTCGCGAACGGGATGCCGTGGGATTGCCACGTCTTCAACCACGAGATTCACCAGATGCTCGTACCCGATCTCGACCGCATCGTTCACCAGCTCGTGACCGATCTCGAACAGCGCGGGTTGCTGGAAAAGACGCTTGTCGTGGTCATGGGCGAATTCGGCCGCACGCCTTGGCTGAACACCAAACGCGGGCGCGACCATTATCCGCACGCCTGGAGTCTGGCGCTGGCTGGCTGCGGCATTCTTGGCGGCACGGTCGTGGGCGCGACGGACAAGCTCGGCGTGGATGTGGCGGAGAAGCCGTTCAACGAGCAGAACCTGTTCGCGACCATCTTCACCGCGCTCGGCCTCGATCCTTATGCCGAATACGACGTGAAGGACGCGGCCAACCTGCCGACATTCCATCGCGTGGAGAACAAGGCCGCGCCCATCCGGGAAGTCCTTCGCAACGGAGGTGCTGCGTGAACGACGAGAAGAACGAAACACCGAAGAGGAAGGAGGAGCCCAAGCTCACGCTCAAATCCATCAAGGAGATCAAACTGCCCACCGCCGTGCTCGCAATGGACATTACGGCGGACTCGAAGCATGCCTACGCCTCGTGTCTTGATGGCGGCGTCTTCGCGGTCGATCTGGACGGCGGAAAACGCGAGAAACTCGGCGAACACTCCAGCTACGCCTCCGGCGCCGCGCTCGTGGGCAATTCGCCGCTGCTGATTTCCGCCGGTTACGATGGCGTGCTGCAATGGCATGACACAACCGAGCGCAAGACCGTCCGCAAAGTTCCCGCGCACCAGTTTTGGTCCTGGCAATCGGCGTCCTCGCGCGATGGCCGGCACATCGCCTCCGTTACCGGCCAATACCTTTGCGGCGGCTACAAATATGAACCGCTACCCGAGCGCGAACCCTCCGTGCGCGTCTTCGATGCGGAGTCCGGGAAGCTCCTGCACAGCTTCACCCACGTCCCGCCCGTGCAATCCCTCGCCTTCAGCCGCGACGGACGACACCTCGCCGCCGGCAACCTCATGGGCGAAGTCCGCGTGTGGGAACTGAACAGCGGCCAACAAGTGGCCGGCTTCACCACCCCCAACTTCACCGGCTGGGGCATCATCAAGGGGCACTACTACACCGGCGGCATCTACGCGCTGCACTTCGCCGCCGGCGACGACGAACTTTACCTCGCCGGCATGGGCTCCACCACCGACCCGGCGGCGGGCAACGGCAAACAACTCTGGCAACGCTACAACTGGCGTGAAGGGAAGAAACTCAGCGAAGCCGCGGACGGCGACTCAGGCCGAGGCTTGATGGAAACACTCGCCTTCCACCCTGACGCCAAACTCTTCGCCATGGGCGGCCGGCTGGAAAACGGCAAATGGTCCCTGGCCATTTTCGACACGGACTCGGGCGCGCTGGTCCATTCCATCGACACCAAATCCCGCGTGACCAAAGCCTTGTTCAGCCGCGATGGCACAAAGTTATTCCTCAGCGAGGCGCTCGGCCAGGGCAAGCCGAAGGACGGCGCCGTGCCCGACTTCGGGCGGATCACCGTGTATGCAGTGGGTTGGGCCTGAAACCGATTTCGAGCGAGAGTCGAGCCGCTACGCGACCCATTGCTCGGCGGCCTCGATGGACTGGGCCTGAGGCGCGAGGTTTTCCAGGCCGCAGATGCGCAGGACTTCCTTCACCTGCGGGCGGGGCGAGAGCAGCGCCAGCTTGCCCTGCTTCGTGACAATTGCTTTCTGGAGAATGACCAGCGCGCGCACGCCGGCGCTGCTGAGGTATTCCAGCGCGGCGAGGTCGAGGATGAGTCGGTGCGCGCCGGCCTCGATCTGTTGCTGGACGGCGGCGGCGAATGGTCCCGAGGTCAGGCTGTCGAGCCGGGCCGGTGCTTGGATGACGGTGGCGGATGGCATATGGTGTCCCTTCTCTTGCGGCCTGGTCACTTGGACCGCAGCCGGGTCATGGTGAAAATGTTCCTCCCGTTCACGCGCTCGTGGCGGAGTTCGCTCATCAGGTTGCGGATGAGGTGCAGTCCGCGCGGGCTGTCGTCCGTGGCGGACGCGGCGGACGCGGCGGACGCGGTCGCGCGCGTGGGATCGAACTCGCGTCCGTCGTCGGTGATCCGCAGCCGGATCTCGTCGTCGAATACCTGGCAGAGGACGTCGATGGTATGCGTGCCGCCGGCGGGCCAGGCGTGGCGGATGACATTCTCCAGCCATTCGCCCATCGCCATGTTCAGCGCGTAAATCACATGCAGGCGGATGCCGCCGGCCTTCAAGGCCGCCTCGAGGTCGGCCTGGGCCGGCTCGATCCCGGCAAGGTCGTTGCGCACTGTGAACTGGTATTCTTCCATAAGTCGGTCCGGGCTTTCAGGGCACTTGCAGTTCGATCAACGAGACGTCGTCGTCGAACTTCGCGCCCGCGCGGATGGTTTTGGCCCAATGCACGATTTGTTCAAGCCTTGAACCGGAGCAGGGGCGTGAAAGTTCCTGGAAGAACTCGTCCAGTTGCACCGTGCTGCCGTCGGTGCGTTCGAGTTCATAGACGCCGTCGCTGAAGACATAGACGGCGCCGCCGGGCGGCAGCGCGTGCCGGCCCGTGCGATAGAACGCCTCGGGAAATCCGCCGATGATCGCGCCGGGCACGCGCAACGGCGCTGCCTGTGGCGACGCCGGATCGAGCAGCGCCGCGGGCGGATGACCGCCGCACGCGAAAAGGAGTTCGCGCGCGGCCACGTCGATCACGCCGTACCAGATGGTGAAATACATGTTGTTCTGCTTCTCCATGCTGAACGTGGTGTTCAGCGCGGCCAGCACGGCGCCGGGGTCCGCGTAATCGACCGGCAGCGCGCGGTTGGTGAGCACGTTCATCACGGAAACGGAGAGCAACGCCGCGCCCACGCCGTGCCCGCACACGTCGAGGAGATAGACGGCAAAGCGCCGTTCATCGAGCCAGTGGTAGCCGAAGGCGTCGCCGCCGAGTTGTTCGCTGGGCAGGAACCGCCATGCCGCGCGCACCGGTCCGTCCTCGACGGGCGCAGGCAGCAGCGATTGCACGTAGCGCGAGGCGTCGTCGAGTTCCGCCGCGAGTTTCTTCTGGCTGGCCAGCAGCGCCTCGTAGGTCTGGCGTTCCTGGTCACGCAACCGTTTCTTTTCCAGGCACGCGCCGATGCGGGCGCGCAGGAACACGGGGTTGAATGGCTTGGCGACGTAATCATCCGCGCCAGCCTCGATGCAGCGGACGATGCTCTGGTCCTGGTCGAGCGCGGAAATCATGATGACGGGAATCGCGGCAAGGGCGGGCGTCGCCTTCATCCGCGTGAGAACCTCGAAGCCGTCCAGCCCCGGCATGATCATGTCGAGCAGCACGAGGTCGAACGGACGTGAGCCGAGCAGTTCGAGCGCCTCGGTGCCGTCGCGGGCCGTCGTCACGGCGCAACCCTGCCGTTGCAGGCGGCGCGCGAGCATGTCGCGGTTGCCCTCGTCGTCATCCACCACAAGGAGGTTGCCTGAGAGCGGCGCCAGTGTCCGGGCCGCCGGCGGGGCCTCCGCTTTGATTTCGCGCGGCGGCGAAACCTCCGCGGCGGCGGAGTCCTTAGGCAGAAGATGCCGCTCCATCAGGGCGAGCCACGTGTGCGCGGCGCGGATGATTTTTTCGAGATCGGGCAGCACCTGTTCCGCGCCGGCGTCCTGCGCGCTTTCACGCAACATCTCGCCGTAGCCGATGATGTGGTTCACCGGCGTGCGCAGTTCGTGGCAAAGCTGCTGAAGATCGTGCTGGCGGGTCTGGAAATTCGCCTCGGAGAAATACTCGTTGATCAGCGTGAGCAACCGCCGCCCGCCGCCATGGATCTTCACCAGTTCCGCGTGGAAAACCACCGGCGTGCCCTCGTCCTCCTGGAGCATCTCGCAGTAGCCGATGATGTGGTTGATCGGCGTGCGCAGGTCGTGGCGGATGCGCGCGAGATCGACTCGCGCGGCGAGCGCGGTCGGGGAGGTGTTGCCGGTGCCGTGCGAGGTCATGCCGCGGGCGGGCGCTGCAACTGCGCCTCGATCTTTTGCAACAGGCGCGGCAGTTCGACGGGCTTGGTGTCGAAGTCGTCGCAGCCGGCGGCGCGGGCCTTGTCCTCGTCGCCCTGCATGGCGTGCGCGGTGAGCGCAATGACGGGGATGCCCTTGGTGGCTTCGTCGGCCTTGAGCTGGCGGGTGGCCTCCCAGCCGTCGATGACGGGCAGGCTCATGTCCATGAGGACGAGGTCTGGTTTCTCCGCGCGGGTGAGGTCAACACCCTGCTGGCCGTCCACGGCGATGAGCACGGTGTAGCCGCGCCGTTCGAGGCGGCGCGAAAGCATGTCGCGGTTCATTTCGTTGTCTTCGACGAGGAGTATTTTAGGCATGGGAATTTGGCAGATTCAGATTCTGGTTTCGGGCTGTTGATTCAAGAGTTGAAGGATTTCAGCAACAGGATTCTTCCTGCCCACGAGCTGGATCGATCAGCAGGCCGCGCTTCCGGTCAGGCGTTCGCGAGCGGTTGGACTTCCTGAGGCTCATGGGGAGTCCGCCTCGGGCTCAATTGGTTCCTGCTTCGCGGCCAGGGCGCGAATCTGTTCCAACAGTTCGTCGCGGTTGGTCGCGCCTTTCTGGAGCACGCGCGAAACCTCGCCGTTCAAGCGTTCGCGGTCCTTGGCGGTCAGATCCTTGGCGGTGATGACGACGACCGGAACCTCGCTCGCGTGCGCGCGCTTGCGGAACTCGGCGAGGAAGGTGAAGCCGTCCATCTCCGGCATCATCAGATCGAGCAGCACCAGCGCGGGCATTTGTTCGGCCACGCGTTCGAGGGCGCGCCGGCCGTTCTCGGCCTCCACGACGCGCCATCCGTCCTTCTGCAAGGTGCGCTGCAACATCTCGCGGGTGCGCTCGTCGTCCTCGACCAGCAGCACGGTCTGCCCGGCGCCGGGCTGGCTGTATTTCTGAAGCGCGGAGTTCAGCTTCGTGAAGTCGATGGGTTTGGTGAAGTAGTCCGAGGCGCCGAGGGCGAAGCCGATGTTCTTGTCATCGACCATGGTAAGCATGATGACCGGAATCGTGGCCAGCGCCGGGTCTTTCTTCAACGTGGTCAGCACAGCCCAGCCGTCCATGCCCGGCATCATCACATCGAGCGTGATCACGGCGGGCCGGAGCTGCCGGGCCAGTTCGAGGCCCTTCTTGCCGTCTTCGGCGCAATGGACCGCGAAGCCGTCCTTGGTCAGGGATCGTGTCATCAACTCGCGCACATTCGGGTCGTCGTCGATGACCAGAATGGTCGCGGCCCTGCGTCCGGCCGGCGCGGCCGGTTTCGGAGCCGGCGCGGGCGCGGCGGGTTTCGCCGCAGGCTGGCCGGTGGTGTCCACGACTTCGACGGGCAACGTGAAGCTGAAGGTTGAACCCTTTCCATGCTCGCTGGTCACGGTCATGTCGCCACCCATGAGCTGGCAGAACTTGCGACTGATGGCGAGGCCCAGACCGGTGCCGCCGTACTTGCGCGTGGTCGAAGCGTCAGCCTGGTTGAACGCCTCAAAGAGCCGCGAAAGCTGTTCCGGCGTCATGCCGATGCCGGTGTCGGTGATGGCGAAGTGAAGCGTTGCGGGTTGGGAGTTGGGAGTTGAACGGACGACGCGCAGCG
>CAYQWK010000304.1:0-7695 GCA_964420805.1 uncultured Bifidobacteriaceae bacterium
ATTGCGGATGGTCTCAACGCTGTGCGCGCCGAGGACGAAGTCGAACTTGTTCGTGAGCGCGCCCGCCGCCGCCTTGGCCGCGCCGAACAACTCATGCGCGCGGTTTGCCTGGGGCGTGCTCATGACCATCGCCCCGCCGAAGTAATTGCCGCCGTTCCACTGCTCGTTGCCGTGTTCGAGGTGAATTCTTGGGAACGAGTCGGTCCACGGTGCCGGATGTCCGCGCGCGGCACGACGGGCGCCATAGACCGTGTTGGTCGAGCCGGCGAGATACTCGATGGCGTTGGTCATTTCCTGTGTGGAGAAAACCGTCGGAAAACTGAGCCACGGCTCGGCGCCGACGTGTTCGCACAGCTCCAAGAACTCGTGCCAGCCGAACTGGAGATTCTGCTGGGCCGTGCTGTAGATCGAGTAGCCGGCGCGCGGGCGCGAGAGGAGCGGCGCGATGAGAGTGTCGAGCGACTCACCGAGATGTTCCTGGCCGCTGCGAATAATGCCAGGGCGGCAGGCCTTGATCGCATTCACCACCGGATCGCGGAAGGCGGTGGGATTGGCGGGGTCGCCATCCACGGGCATGAAACTGACATCATCCAAAAGAACGTTGAAGGAACCGGCCAGTCCAAGCTGCAGGGTCACAGTCCCGCGCGCGGAGCCATTCTCCATCGGAACGAAATCCATCGAGTAATCCGTCCATGCAGTGTTCACCGCAATGTTCGTGCTCAGGTATGTCACTATCGGCGCGCCGCCGCGCAATACCACCACAGTCAACGGTTGCACTGCGCCGAGCGACTTGGCTCGGAAGCTGACGCGATGACGGCCGTTCAACTGAATGAAACTTACACCGGGATAAACATCGAGATTGCAGGCCAGGTTGAAGGTCGCGCCGGTATTCGTCGAAGCGACGTGCAGTGCCTGTTTGCCCAGCGTGTTGGTGGAGAGATCCGTGCGCTCTGCGGTCACGAGATAGTTGCTGCCACTCAGCCACCAGCCAGTTTCAGGCGCGCCGATGAATGACTTGCGCACGATGAAATAGTCGCCCGCCGCCGGCGCGCTGCCGGTCGCGTCGAAGCCAAAGCGCGAGCCGCTGCCGCCGGTTGGACGCTGGTAGTTTGTGACGATTCCGCTGCGCCCCTTCGCCGCGCCCCAGACGAACTCGAACGACGCACCGTCCCAGAAGCCATTGGTCCATCCGCCGAAAGTGAGATCATCCACGCAATTGGTCGGGGTGCCGGCCGACACGCGCAGGACGGACTGGTAGGTCTGTCCCTCGAACCCGGGATTGCGATAGCAGAGCTCCTTCATCATCAGCCGCGAGTCGTAGTAGGCGTGAAAACCGATGTTCAGGCCGAGACGTTTGGCCGCGGCGACCTGGACGTTCGTTGAAATCGTGATGGTGGTTTCGGCGCGCGCTACGGCGGCGATGGTCAGCAGGAGAGCGAATGTTCTGATAAACGTCTTCATAAACTAGGGGCGGGGTTTGAATTCAGGTGCGGCTGGACGGCGGGGTGTTCCGCCACCGCCGATGTTGCGAGGTCCGTTGACGGAAACCACGCGCAACAGACCGGCCAACTTTGCCGCGTCTCGACTGATCGCGCGCAAGTCGTCGCCGGTGGGGCCGTCTGCAAAAAGCTGGAGATGCGGCTGACGCCAGCCCTGTCCGTCGTCCGGGGCGGGACCGAAGCTGTGGGTGACATAAGCGCCGAAGTCCTGCAACGCGCGGGCCAGTTCGAACGCGGGGCCGTTCGTGCCGAGGCCAAGATTCGCGACATCCACGTCAGGAGGGATGGCCAGCAACGTGCCAAAGTGGATATTGCCTGTATTGGTGATGGCATCGAGTCTCCGGCTGTCCATGGGTGAATGCCGGGCAGGCCATACGAAGGTGGCACCGCCGCTTCCGGCGCGTGTAAGTCCGGAGTGGATTACCGCCGCCGAGAGCACATGCCGGATGCCGCGCTGCAGTTCGCCGTCGCGGATGATCCCCGCCATCAGCGGGAGTCCGCTATACGTGTGGCCGAACTGATGCGGTGGGATGCCGGAACCTTCGATGGAATTGGTGTAGCAAAGCATCGCCTCGACACCTTCGCCGGCACGGCCGGCAATGATGAGTTCGTGCGCCAGCCCGAGCTGGGGATCAATTATCGTGCAGTTCAGCGGCCGCGCCATGTCGCGCAGCGCATCGACAGGCAGTCGCAGGCGCATCAACTCGCCTGGGCCAAACCGCCGGAACACCGGCACCTCGGGATTGGTTGCGCGCGCGATGAACAGGGTGCGGTCGTTCGCAGCGGGATGAACCACCAGTCCGCGCCCCGAAAAATCAAGCGCGGGCGATTCGACGGCGACGAACTTCGCACCCGAACCGATGGCGGTGTTCCACGGGCTGCCGCTCGTGAACGGCCATGCAGCGGGATCGCGGTCGCCTACCTTTTGGGCGGTGGGAGAGCCACCTTCGAGTGCGGGTTGAAAACCGCCGACCAGCTCGCGATCCGGCATCGCGAGTGCAAATTCACCACCGCCAATTTCCAGTTCACTGTCCTGATTGTTATGCGCGATGCGGACAAGCCCCTCTGCCACGTCGAGGCGCGTCAGGCGCGGTGCGGCATCGAGGGCAAACACGGTGCCATGCACCGTGACCCGCGCCAGCGGAGTGCTCAGGATGACGTGCCGGCCGGCGGGCTGTTTCGCCACCTCGGCGCGCAGGCGACCACTGCCGAGTTCAATGCTCTTGCCATTCACGCCGCCGAGCCGGACGACCGTGTTCGCCGCGAGCGTGAGCCGTGTTCCATCGTTGAAGCGCACCACCGCGCCAGCACTGCGGGTGGAAATGGAATCGCCCGGCAGCAAGCCAGTCGCATCGGCAGCGGGCATTTCACGATCTCCGCGCAGAATCGTGCTGGCCGGTTGCGCATCGGCAAGTTGTGCGATTCCCTTCCCCGCTCCAAGGCGGGCAGGAAGAACCACCACGCACACCACCGCCGCAACAAACGCGGCGACGAAACTCCATGCCAGAGCTGGCCGCGCTCCGAAGAAGTCCTTCAGCCACGCCAGATAGTTTGTTCGATGCGAACGGCACGAAGTCTCCACTTGCACCGCGTCGAGAACATGCGCCTTCACCGCTGCGGCGCCCTCGCTGTGAACGGCAGCCAGAATGGAAGCGCGGACCCGCTCGCGGGCCGGCCGGGCCAGCATCATGCGCAAGGCGGAGTCGAGCCGCTCATGAGCCACCACATCCTGCAGGGCCGCCGGATCGCGAAGCAGTTCGTCCTCGAATCGCGCCCGCTCCTCGGCGCTCATGCGATCCGCGAGACAGTCCTCGATTTGTTCCGGCGTAATCATGGGCGGGATCGGGAAAGTTTGCCTTCAATGCAAAGGCGCAATTGCTGACGCAGCCGGAAGAGGGCTTGCCATACGGCGTTCTCGGTGCGGCACAACCGGCTGGCGATGGTCTCGATGGGCAAGTCATCGCGGTATTTCATGTCGAGCAATTCACGGAGATTAGGGGGCACGTCTTGCATACACTCCCCGAGGAATTCCATCTCCGCCTGCTCCGGTCCGGGCGCCATGCCGCCTTCTAGCACCTGCGCTTTGGCGTAACCAACCCGACCGGCCTGCTCGCGGGCGAAACGTTGTAATTCGGCACGAATCAAGTTGGCCGCGATGGCCCGCAACCAGGCGCGGAAGGAAGTGCCAGCCTCGAAATCCGCGATTCGCCGAAACGCGAACACAAACGCTTCGTGCGCGATCTCATCGATCAGATGCGGCACTGGCAGCTTGAGCGCGATGAAGGCCCGCAGCGAGTCGAGGTGCGCGTCCAGCAAACGCTCAAAGGCCTGTGAGTTTCCCTCCTGCACGGCGTACACCAGCGCCGCCTCATCGTTCCATTGCGAATTCTCGGTTGTGGTCATGTTTTCATGCAGTTATAGCGCGAGGGGGCGAAATCTTACGGAGAAAGTTTCGCCTGAATCCAGATTCGTACTTGTCCCGAAGGATTGATCTGCCGATAGTTCTGGTGTGCGCCACTGGCGCGTTGCTCTTTGGATTCTAAACTTTGATTTACCCTGCCTATGCTCGTGTATCGAAGCAATGTCCTCGGACCGTAATTAATCAAACACCGGGGCCACTCAATTCCTGGTGACCACCGACAGGCCTTGACTGGAAGTCGAACGTCACCGAACCGGCCCCACCTGTTTCGACCCGTTCCAAGGAACTGTTACCCACGGCACTGGCGGGGTTTTTTATTTTCGACAACTCCGATCACGGTAAGTCAGGCGCGTGAAGCCTTCATGCCACTGCTTGAAACTCCAACCGTGAGCATTGAATCCGGCGTTGCATTTTCGAATCCAGGTCGCTTCTATTCGCCGCGAAAAACTCCTGCGGCGGACGGACTCTCCAAGGTCGGTTCCTTGGTTTCCACAAACCGTCCTTTCGAATTAACCGAGAAATTTTTTTGAGAAGTAAGGAAAAGAAGCACGGGCTGTATTATCTGCTGCCCGGCATGACCCGCGCCAATCGCGAGAAGCGAAAGCGCATATTCTGGGTTTCCATCCTCATCGGCCTGCTCGTGGCAGGAATGATGGGTACCGCGCTCTATCTCCTCAACGCCACGCCGCGCCCCTGAACCATCCACACTGTTTCCGTGGACACCTCTGTTTTCATCCGTGACATGGAAGAAGCGCTGGTGGAGGTGCCAGTGTTCGACATTCACACGCATCTCGTCGGCGGGCACCTCGGGGCGCGCGGACTGCATGATGTGCTGCTCTACCACATGGTCGTGAGCGACTTGTACGCAGCTGGCTGCCCGACAGGTGCACGGCTCACCCAATTCCCAGCCTGGCCCGATCAGGAGGAGGCCAGCGCGAGGCTCAACGAGGCCATTCCATTCCTGCCTCATATCCAGAACACCAGCTCCTACTGGGGAGTACGCACCATTCTGCGCGACCTGTACGGCTGGAGCGACCCGATCACGCGCGACAACTGGTGGGCGCTCGATGCCATGATCCACGAGCGCGCCGATGACCGGGCGTGGCACCACTCCGTTCTCGACCGACTGAACATCCAGCGGACTGGCACCGAGATCGCCCGGCGCGGTAGTGGCGAGGATGACGACCGCCTGCAATACGCCCTTGAATGGGCCTTTTTCACCCGCTGCCAATGGGGCGAGTTCGACACAGCCCTCTATGAACTGGAACGCTGCTGGGGCCGCTCCCCGGAAAGTCCTTCGCCCATAGGTGCGGGAGGACGCCCGCCGGTCGAACGAACCATCCGTTCCCTCGCCGACGCCCAAGCCGCCATCGACCACTACGTCAGCGCGATTCCCTACCGGCAAATTCTCTCCACCGCCACGCACCTCTCCACCGACATCGACTTCCGCGACATCAGCGACGGGGAAATGGACGCTGCGATTGCGCGCCGCGCGCAGGCCGGCCCCGCGGAACGCGACATTTACGCCGCCTGGGTTCATGAACGATTCCTGACCGCGCTTGAGAAAGGCGCGGAACAGATTGTGTTCCAGTTCAGCTTCGGCGCGGAACCCCTGCCCTTCGAGACCGGCAGCCGGTTGAACCAGCGCACCATCGCGCAACTCGCCGCCGTGATCGGCCGGCATCCACAGCTGCGCTTCCAATGCTTCCTCTCCAGCCGCCACGCCAACCAATCCCTTTGCACCCTCGCGCGCGAACTTCCTAATTTCAGCCTCGCCGGCTGCTGGTGGCACAACTTCTTCCCCGACACCATCCGGCAGGTGCTCGCTGAGCGGCTCGACATGCTGCCGGCGAACAAGCAGGTCGCGTTTTTCTCCGACGCCTACTGTGTCGAATGGACTTACGCCAAGGCAGTGATTGTGCGCAAACAACTGGCGCGGGTGCTGGGTGAGCGGGTCTCGCTGGGTCAATACACTGTGGACGAAGCGGTGGATGTGGCGCAGGCAATCTTGTTCGAAAGTCCGCAAAGCCTTCTTGGGATGCAGCCCCGCTCCTAATCCGGCCAGCTCATCGTCGCTGCATTTGTCAGCGGTGTTGGATCAGCCGGGGACCAATGTCTCAGAATCCCGCAGCGTCGAACTCGTAGCCGAAGCAGTCGATTTCCGCGCGGAAGCGCCTTGCGACCAGATCGACCAGTTCGAGGTCGTAGTATTTGGCCACGGCATCACGGCGGGATTTGTTCCGAACCGGCAATTCTTGGAATGGGATTCCGATCCGCTCGCACACCTTGTGAAAATCCTGATTGATCTGCTCGAAGCGCATCACAAAATCGACATTATCAAACGGAGATTTCCCCGGAGCCGGCACGTCTTCCAGCGCCACGAAGTCCGAACACGGGGCGATGTTGTTGACCAGGTTGACGAAGGCGGCGCGATCCCATGCGACCTCGCCGCGATGCGGGGAGAAGTAGAATGAGATGGCGCGCTCCCATGGATTGCGGACGCAGCAAAACTTGAAGAGCCGCCCGAAGGCGTCCGCGCCCAGTTCCCGCCGGTAATCCGCGAGTGTGGAGTGCTTGTGGATGCTGTATTGGTCGCTGCGCACCTCAAAGCGCTCCACGCCATCCTGGAAAGGTTGGAGGCACACAACTCGATCTTCCGAATAATGCCGTAGGATGTTCTGGACGGAGTTTCCCGCTGTCTTCGGGATGTGAACGAACAGGAAGCCGTATTGGAGAGAAATCATTTTGCGATGCCGGTGGTCGTTGGACTGCTCGATCACACTCCGGTTTTATCATTCCGAGTCATGCGTGGACTTTCGTTCCCGGGCGAACAACGGATCAAGTTCAATGACCGTTTCACAGGCGGCAACCAACAACCTTGGGGTGCGAGCGAGTCCAAGCGATGAACCAAGGCAACGGTTTTCCGAGTCGTGGAAGCAGTTCTGGTTGGTTTGCGCGGGGCGAATCCTACGATTTCGGAACTGCTGGCGTCTCCTTCAAATCTTCCATTCCGCGCGTCGGAACATTCCGACAAGACCGGGTTTCGCCCAGGCCAGCTTGGTTTTGTGGAGTCTGATTTGGAGTCTGTTTACAGGACTACCGGATGTTTTTCTGAAGTTGGGACGCCTCATATCCGATACCCGGGCGATGACGAGGATTGAACTAGGCGAAGTCAGGGTGGCTGATGTTCCGCCGCGAAGAAAATTAGGAGCGCGTGCGCGCGCATGGTTTCTGGTGCAGGCGATTATCGTCAGTGAGGCCTTGATGGGTGCCGGGATTCTCGGAGCATCGGGAGTTCCCACGGGAAAACTGCTCCTGCCTGAAACAGTGGCGCCGGTGGGTGCGTCAGCGGAACAGGCGATGGCCCGGCGGTCGCGACACGTGCGATTGAACGCCGAGGCGTTGACCGCCCCGGATTCCCCGCTGCATCACCCCACGCAGCGTGGAAAATCGCGTACTGCAGCACGGCTGGAATTGCAGTTGTTCGAGGACAAGGTTCTCACGGCATTGGTCGAGAAGACCGAGCACAAAGGCCCCGGCCGGTTTGTCTCGCAAGGCAGCGTCGAAGGGGTACCGCATAGTTCCGTCGTCCTGGCGAGTCGCGATGGTGTCATCGCAGGCAGCGTGCATGCGCCCGGTCACGGCACGTTCCTTATCCGCTACGCGGGAGATGGGATTCATCGCATCATCGAAGTAGATCCTGACAAAGCGCCGCCATGTGGGGCAGAGGTAAGACCGGATGTCGGCCCCTTTGCACCGGCTGCTGAAGCTGTTAAC
>CAYQWK010000305.1:0-7549 GCA_964420805.1 uncultured Bifidobacteriaceae bacterium
CGGTGGCGACGTTGCAGTATTGGGGGCCGGATAATTACACGGACACGCTGCCGGGGCCGGGGGTGTTTGAGTACCGCTTGATCGGGACGAACAATGGCGGGCCGGGCTTGGCGAGCGAGGTTGGGATGGTGACGGCGGTCTAGGCCGTAGCCGTGCCTGTGAAGGCTTGTCGTTACCCACATCTCTTGGCTGCTGTCGGCCCGAGGTGGTGGGTTTTGTCGCGCTGCGACAAAACAAGCCCGCGTCCAGCGGGCGGTCCGGTCCTGCGCCGTCGGTTGCGAGTCCCTTGCGCCGCTGAACGCGGCGCTACTTGTCGCAGCGCGACAAGTGCCACCTCGCGGCGAAAAATGTGGGTGATGACAAGGAATGGCCGCCGCTTCACAGCGGCGGCTACGTGGCGGGCCGGGAATGCCGAGTGACATCGGAACGGTGAACGCGGTTTGAGGGAAGGAAGGTCAGCCAGATTTCTGGCAACCAGATTGGGGGAGTAGAGGTTTTATTTCGATTCCCATCTGGTTGCGCAAGGCCGACATGCCCCTTGTCACTCCGCCCATGCCGGCGCATGGTGCGCGTCATGACACCGGGACAACGCTGCCTTTCCATGCTGGTGCTGTTGCTGGCCACCTTCGCGCCGGCTGCCGAGCGCGACGTGTATCCGGTTTCCACCATGCCGCCGCGCGTGCTCGAACTCCTGCTCGACGCGAACCGCACCATGGAGTTGACCAACACGAAGCAGCGGATCACGGGAGCCACCCTGCGATTTGTCCCGCCATCCAAAGCCACGAACGAGGCGGTGCTGCGCCTGCTCGCGCAAACCGCCTGGCCGGATTTTACCAAACTCCGCCGGGTGCGTTGCCGTTACCTCGTGGACCGCGGGATGCGCACCAACGACTTCGTGGCGCGCTGGTTGTATTATCACGAGGGCAATCAACTGATCCTGCTGGGCGATGAGTTTGGGAAGGAATGGCGCATTGCCCGCGAGACGGCGATGGAGGATTCGGATTATGGCGCGGAACTCGCCGGCTGGATTGAGGAGCCGAAATCGGTCGCGCCCGGGAAACGGCGCCAGACACTGGCCATCTCGCGAGAAACGATGCCGTTGTTCAATCACGCGGTGGCGGCGGCGTGGCTGGGCTACACCAACGAATCACGCCGCCTGTTGAGCCTGGCGCTGAACATGGACTTCGCCACAGACACGCTGTGGCGGCGGGCCGGGACCTTGGGGCGGACCCTGTTCGAGGAAGGTCTCACCAAACTGCGCGGCGGCGCGCCGCGTTCCGAGGTGCTCAAGCAATGGGAGGAGGCGCTGCGCCTATTCGGCCCCACGCTCGCGCACACGCAGTTGGTGGATTATGTCGCTGTGTTGCGGCAGCAGGTCGCCGAGTTCCCGCAGTTCATGGCCGCGACGGTCGAGAATCCCGAGGCGCTGCCGCCGGAGAATCGCGCGGCCTATTTCGCCGATCGGCTGCAGGAGGTTCGCGAGCCGGGCATTTACACGGCGACCTCAGCCGAGGACACGCTGACGGCGCTTGGGCGCGCGGCCATTCCCGCCTTGATCGGGCACTTGCGCGACCGGCGGCTGACGCGGGTAACGGGATCGCACCGCAGTTTCAGCAGTTCGTTCCGGGCCGACAATGACACCGTGCTGCGCGTGCAGGATCTTGCGCTCAACGCGTTGGAACAAATCAGCAAGGTGCGCTTTATCGAGGGCCGGCGCATGGGCGGCGCGCCGCTGTTCTCCGCGCGCGAAGAGTCGGCGCGCGAACGGATTGCGTTGGATGTCGAGGCATGGTGGAAGGAGAACGCCGGCAAATCCTCCGTCCACTGGCGGTTGGCCCAGTTGAAGTCGCTGTCGATCACGGAGCGTTTGCGCGAGGTCGCCGAGTGCGAGCGGATGGACCCGAAGGCGACGAATTATGTGGCGTTGCTGAAGAGCTGGTCGGACCAGGCCAGCGGATACTCGTTGCGCGAACTGGCGCGGGCGCTGGAGGCGCGCGGCGACCTTTCGCTGCTGCCGCGTTTGCGCCAGAGCTGGGAGCGCGGGCTGTTCGACGAGGTTGAATTGCTGTTGAAGCACGGCACGGCGGAGGATTTCGGTTTGTTGCGGGACGCGGAGCGCAAGCGGAGCTTCGAGCAACCCGCGGACGGCCGGAATTCGCTCTACGCCTACCGGCTCACCAGTTTGCTGGGCGGCTACAAGCCCGCCGACACCCTGGCCACGAACCGGCTGATCGTGCCGTTGCTGGTGGATCTGCTCGCGCGTCGCGAGGTCAGCGAATCGCGTTTCACCGGGCGTTTCGAGGCGGCGAAGAGCGATGCGGATCTTGCGATGGCAGCGTTGGTTTCCCTGACCGGGCGCAACGAGGGCCATGCGATGGGGGAACCCACGGCCGCGCGCCACGCGGCGATCGATCGCTGGCTGAAATGGTGGGAGGCAACGGGCGAGGCGGAATGGCTGGCCGCCAATCCCGAAATCCGGCCCGCCTTCGGCAGCGCGGTGAGGACCGCTTCGGCGGAACTCAACTGGCAGGACCTGGACCGGATGGTGCGCGTGGCTTCTCCGCAGGCGGACCCGCCGATGACTTTCGAGATACCGCGCGAATCGATTCCCGCGCTGGTCCGGAGTGGCGCGGTGGCGGTGAAGCAGTTCGCCGGGTTCACGCAGGTGAGTTTCGTTTCGTCAGACGCGGCGTGGAAGTGGTTTTCGCGCGCCAGGTCCGTTCCGTTCACGAACGCTTCCTACACGGTGAAACTGGATCGCAGCACGCGGGTGATCAAACGCCCGCAGATGACGCCGAACGCCTTCCTTCTCCCCTGCCTGCGCGTCGAGCACGTGGAACTGGCCGCGCCTGATTCGCGCGGGCGCACCTGGGTGGCCGGGCGCGGAAACGCGGCGGTGCATGTCGGGAGATTCGAGGATGGTGCGTGGAAGACCGTCTTCTCCGCGAAGCAAGACATGATGTTCGGCGACCGGGCGGAATTCCGCTTCGTTCACGCGCTTCGCGATGGCGCGATGTTGTTCGCCGAGGGCATGGGCGCAAAGACCCGTTACCATCTCCTGCACGACGCGGAGCATCTGGAGTTCGCCGACTTCGAGACGATGCTGGAACGCGAGGGACCGCGCTTGCGCAAGCTGGTGTCGTTTCCGCCGGACCCGCGCGAGCGCAGTTCCGGCGGCAATGCGCCCTTTGCCCTGGTCAAGGATCGTGAGGGTAATCTCTGGTGGAGTCAGGACGGCCGGCAGGGCGTGTTGGTCGGAACGCGCGTGGTGCGCTTCAAGGCGGCCGACGCGGAGCGAGGTTTGTCGTTCGGTCCGGTGAACTGGCTCAGTCCGCTGCCCAAAGGCGCTGGGGTGATCATCGCCAACTTCCGGCAGGCGCAGATGCTGGTCCTGTCTTCGAACACCGTGCGCGTGGAGCGAACTGCGGAGCTGCCGTCGCAAACCCTGGGCGGCTCCGGGTCGCGCTGGCCGCGCTTTGTGCGCGAGAGTGATGGGAGCTTCTGGGTCAGCACCCGGGCGAGCGTGGCGTTTGACGTGGGATTAAACCGGATTGGTGCGGAGTCCGGGCACCTGCTGCTGCGGGACTCAAAGGACGCTCTCTGGCTGGTGGACTACAACCATTCGCTCGACGTCGGGTTGACGCGCGTGGCGAAGGACGGGGTGAAGTCAGCGCTGCGATTGCGCGGCATCCACGGCCCGCCGTGCGACGCCGGGGACGGGACGGTGTGGGCCTCGACGGCCGAGGGCGTCGTTCGCGTGGGGCTGAAGCGCGACCGGTTGGGCGTGATCGAGGAAGCCCCGGTGGCGCCGGCCGGCGACACGCGCCTCTGGACGGATGGCGGCCTGCTCTGGGTGCTGGCGGAGAACGACTATTACTACGGCCGGCAATCGAAGCTCGCGGCGCACGTGACGCGGCACTGAGCGCACCACAGCTCTTTGCCGGATGCGCACTTCTGAGTGGTGGAGTTCGTCGCGCTGCGTTCAGTGGTTCAATGGACGGTCTTACGCCCTCATTCCGTCCGCTTCGGGCGGACGAAGTTGTCGCAGCGCGAGAACCACCACCTGCAGGAATGTCATTTCCGAAGCGCCACCGAGAGGTTGAATCCTTTCTGGACATGTCGAGAATCTCTGCTATTTCTGTTTCAACAGAAATTACGTTATGCAAAACCTGACACCGGCCCGGCAGAAGTTCATCCTCCATTGGGGCGAGATGGGCGTTCGCTGGGGCATCAACCGCACGATGGCGCAGATTCACGCCCTGCTGTTCGTCTCCGCCGCGCCGCTTAACGCCGAGACCATTGCCGGCACGCTCGGTGTCGCGCGGTCGAACGTGAGCAACAGCCTGCGCGAGCTTCAGAACTGGGGCATCGTCCGCGTCATTCACCTGGCCGGTGATCGGCGGGACCATTTCGAGACACAGAAGGACGTGTGGGAGTTGTTCCGCGTGCTCGACGAGCGGAAGAAGCGCGAGATCGACCCGACGCTGCGAATGCTCGACGAGTGTGCCGCGCAGGCCGGCGAGGACAAGGACCGCTACACGCAGGAGCGGCTCGAATCAATGCGCGAGTTCTTCGGGGCCATGGCCGCGTGGTACGATGAGATTGACCGGTTGCCCACGCCGGCGGTGATCAAGTTTGTCAAACTCGGCAACAAAGTCGCCAAGTGGGTCGGAATCAAATGAGGTGCTTATGATCGCGCAGAAACCATGTGAGATTCACCGTTGGATCGCCCCGGCCGGAAAATGCACCGCCACGCCGGCGGCCCGGCCGCCGAAGCGCCGCCGGCACGCGGGCATGATGATGGAACTGGCATGGATGGCCGTGCTCATGCGCCTGTTGCCATGGCGGCGAGATTGAGACGCGCCGTCGCGACAGCAGCTTGTGCGTCGAGCGGGCGTTTGTCTGGCGCAACCATTCAACCATGAAGAACCGGATCATTCTTGCCGGCGGCAGCGGCTTCCTCGGCCGAATGCTCGTGCCACGTTTCCTTCGCGCGGGTTGCGAGGTTGTCATTCTCACCCGCAATCCGAAGCCTCGCGCTGACGCGGCGCGCGAAGCGGGTTGGGACGCCCGAACGACGACGGGCGAATGGGCTCGCGAGATTGACGGTGCGCGGGCGGTGATCAACCTCGTCGGGCGTTCGGTGAACTGTCGTTACAACGCCGTGAATCGTGCGGCCATCCTCAACTCACGCGTCGAGGCCACGCGTGTCATCGGTGCGGCCATCGCCGCGTGCGTGAATCCGCCTGCGGCCTGGCTGAACGCCAGCACGGCCACGCTTTACCGGCACACCTTTGGCCCGGCACACGATGAGGCGAGCGCGGATTTCGCAACAACGCCGGACGTGAAGGACGAGTTCTCCGTGCAGGTCGGGCAGGCGTGGGAAGAGGCGCTCTTTGATGCACCCACTCCGCGCACACGTCGCGTGGCATTGCGAATCTCGCTGATTTTTGGCGTTGAACCGGGGGGCGTGTTTCATGTTCTGCGCCGTTTGACGAGGCTCGGATTGGGCGGGCGAATGGGCGATGGCCGCCAGTTCGTTTCCTGGATTCACGAGGAGGACTGCTGCCGCGCGATCGAGTGGATTCTCGACCACGAGGAAATGGCCGGCCCGGTGAATCTCGCCGCGCCGGAGCCGCTGCCGAACGCGGAAATGATGAGGGCATTTCGCAAGGTGTGCGGAATGCCTGTGGGCCTGCCGGCGACGCGGTGGATGCTGGAACTGGGCGCGGTGTTCCTGGGCACGGAAACGGAATTGATCCTCAAGAGCCGCCGCGTGGTGCCGGGGCGGTTGCTGCGCGCCGGGTTTCAATTTCAACATTCCTCCATGCCGGAAGCCTTGCGGGAGCTTGAAGCGCGGGCTTGCGATAGGCGTTAAGGGCTGAAGTGCAGGGCGCTTCAGAGCGTTCTCTCTTTTGCGCCTTGATTGCAGCAAGTCCATGCCCGCTTTGAACACGCTGCGGGGCGTGCTTCAGTTTCTTGAAGTATGCGCATTCCTTGAAGGTGGAACTCGTCGCGTCCAGCGGCGCAACGGATAACCTCACGCCCTCCTTTCCGTCCGCTCTGCGCAGACGGGGCGGTTGCAGCGCGATAACCACTATCTGCACGAAAGCAGGATGCGCCCCGCGCCGTGCTTTCCAAATTTCCATTGTGAGGGCGGCATCCGCCGCGTATCACCCTCGGAGCGGCGGCACGATGCGGCCGCGAGAATCAATTGTTCCCAACATTCAGGACTACGACATGAATCGAGCCATCCCTTTGTGTTTCGCCGCGCTCGTGGCGATATGGAGCGGCGGTTGCGCGGGCGGCCCGGCGAAGAACGGTGAGGGCCAGGCCGTTTTCAACTCCCTCCAGCGCGCGGTCGCCAACGCCGGCCGGAAGGCAGAGCCGAGCCTTGCCCTCGTGAAGGTCGAGAACAGCGGCGCCTCCGCGCCGACGCGCCGGACCATCGGCGGCATCACCTTCACGGACAACAGCGCCTCGGACTCGGGTCCGTCGTGCGGTGTCGTCGTGACGCCCAAAGGACACGTGCTCGTGCCGGGCGTGCTCCTGCGGGGCGGCGCCCCGTCGCCGTCGGAGGACGCGCGCCAGCCGTCCGCGCCCTCGGCGACCGCCCCGGCCGGCGCCGAGGCCCCGACCCTCCTCTCGCCCGAGGAGGCGTGCGATCCGACGGTCGTGCGCGTGCTCGCCGACTTCCTCGGCGCGCGCGCCGACGCGCCGCAGGACGCGCGCCCCCTCGCGACCCTCGCCGCCGCCGCCGGCTGGGACGTCTCCGCGCTCCTCGTCACCATCCCCGACCCGACCGATCCGCCCCTCGCGCTCGACTACGATCGGTTCGTCCAGTCCATCTCGCTCGCGCTGGAGTCGCAGGGGCTGCAATACGATCGGGCGGCCCTGCCCTGGGACGCCGCCGCCGCCGCCGCGACCTCGGGCCCCGCGCGCGATCCCGCCTGCGAGGGCGCCATCCCCGGCACGATCCTCTTCCGCGACGCGCGCCAGAAGCCGCCGCCCGCCCCGTCGCTGCGCCGGCTCCTGCTCGTCCTGCTCGTGCCCGAGACGCCGACCGCCGGCGTGGAGAAGCGGACCTTCCTCCGCGCGGCGCGCACCGCCCTCGCGCTCGCGCCGTCGGGCGCGCAGCTCGCCCTGCCCGTCCTCGGGCCGACCTTCTCCGGCGGCGTGGTCTCGCTCCGCCGCGCGCTCGACGCCGTGGCCGCGCTGCCCGCGCCGCCGGCCTCGTTCCGCGTGATCACCGGCAGCGCCACGACCGCCGATCTCGACCAGGCGCTCGCCTCGAAGAGCGGCCCGCCGGTCGAGTTCCGGAGCACCGTGCTGCCCGACGCCGCGCTCGAGGACCTGCTCGTCGACTACCTCGGCCGCCACCACGTCCCGCCCGAGGAGGTCGCGCTCCTCGCCGAGTCGAACACCGCCTACGGCGCCGCCATCCAGACCTACCGCGACGCGGGCCGCCGCGGCGCGCGCGCGGGCCGCGCGATGTCGGCGATGCAGCGGTCCTCCCTGCCCGAGGCGCCGCCTCAAGGCCCGCCCGAGG
>CAYQWK010000306.1:0-7540 GCA_964420805.1 uncultured Bifidobacteriaceae bacterium
GCATATGCGTGTCCACCGTGCGGGTATCAATGGCGCTGTCGTATTCCCAAACATCGCGCAGCAGCATGTCGCGCGACTGCACCCGGCCCCGGCGCTCGATAAGCAGGATCAGCAATTTGAACTCGGTGGCGGTCAATTGAACCGGCTCGTCGTCCACGAGAACCTCATGGCGGGGAATATTGACCTTTAGAATACCGAACTCGAACTGCTCGACCTGCGGCTCCTCCGGTGTGCGCCGCCGCAGCAACGCTTTCACCCGCAGGATCAATTCGCGGGGACTGAACGGCTTGGTGAGGTAATCGTCCGCACCCAGTTCCAGCCCCAGCACGCGGTCGATCTCAGCGGCCTTGGCGGTGAGCATGATGATGGGGATGCTCGCTGTGTCCGGCTCGCGCCGAAGCGTTTTGCAAACCTCCAACCCATCCACCTCGGGTAGCATGACATCGAGCACGACAAGGTCCGGCTTCACGCTGCGGGCCTTTTTTAATGCCTCCTCGCCATCGTCCGCGGTCACCACGCTATAGCCGGCCCCCTTGAGATTGAACTCGATCAGTTCAAGAGCATCCGGCTCGTCATCCACCACGAGAATCTTCGTCTTCATTTCAATTCAGCATCCGTTCGCCGCCTCGTGATACCGCACCGGCACGCCCAGCTCAACCGTACCGTCCCTCGATGTAATCCGCCGTCTTCGGATTCTTCGGGGTGAGAAATAGATCCTCGGTGCGCGAGTGTTCAACGATCTCGCCGAGCAGCATGAACACGCACTCGTCGCTCGCCCGGCGGGCCTGCGCCATGTTGTGTGTGACGATCACGATCGTGTAGCGCCCGCGCAGGCCGAACATCAGCTCCTCGATGGCCTTGGTGCCCTCCACGTCCAGCGCCGAGCAGGGCTCGTCCATCAGAATCACCTGCGGCTTGAGCGGCAGCAGCCGCGCGATGCAGAGCTTTTGCTGCTGTTCAAGCTGGAGCGTCGTAGCGCGCACGTGCAACCGATCCTTCAGATCGTTCCACAACCCGGTCTCGGTCAACGCCTGCTCCACTGTCTCGTCCAGCGCGGCCTTCTTCAGATTCTTGTCGTCGTGATGAATCCGCATCCCGAAGACGACGTTCTCATACACGGAGATGGGCAGCGGGTTCGGGCGCTGAAAGACCATGCCCACGCTCTTGCGAAGTTCGACCAGCGAAACGGCCGGGTCGTAGATGTTCTTGTTGAGGATGCGGATTTCGCCGGTGGTGGTGACGTAACCGTAGCGCTCGTTCACGCGGTTGAAGCAGCGCAGCAGCGTCGTCTTGCCACAGCCGCTTGGCCCGATTAGCGACGTGATGTGGCCGTGCTTCATATTCACGGTCACGTTCTTTAGCGCCTGGAACTTGGCGTACCAAAGGCTCAGGTCCCGCGTCGTGATCGCGTACTGCATCTCAGTGGTCGTTGGAGCTGGAGCACTCATTGGCCAGTAACACCAGACACAAGACACCAGAAGCCCGGCCCGCGCCAAGCCCGGAAACCGCAGGCACCGGGGCCGGATTTCACCGCCGCATGTCGAATCGAAGTCTTCATCCGAAAATCCCGTTCACGTAGTCATCCGTCCGCTTGTCCACCGGCTTATCCTTGAACACCTCGACGATGTCGCCACGCCAGAGAAAGAGAGTGCGGTCGGCCAGCCGGCGGGCCTGCTGCACGAGGTTGGTGACCAGCACGATCGTCATCTTCTTGCGCAACTCCTTGAGGACGTCCTCGATGCGCATCGTCGTCACCGGATCGATTGCGATGCTGAACTCATCCAGGCAAAGTATCTCCGGCGAAAGCGAGAGGGCACGCGCCAGCGTGAGGCGCTGCTGCTGTCCGCCAGAAAGGCGTGTCCCAAGCATCTCCAACCGGTCTTTCACCTCATCCCACAGCACCGACTGGCGCAGGCATCGCTCCACAATTGCATCCAGTTCCGCCTTGTCGGTGACTCCCTGCCGGCGTGGCGCATAGGCCACGTTGTCATAAATACTCATGGGCAGCCCGACCGGCAGCGGAAACACCATGCCGATGCGCCGACGCAGCATGTTCGGATTCCGCATCCCGGCCACGCTCTGGCCGTTGATGAGCACATCGCCGGAGAAGCCGGCCCCGCCGATGAAATCCAGCGTGCGGTTGATCGTCTTGAGCAGCGTGGTCTTTCCCGAGTTGGCGGGACCGATGATACCAAAGATTTCGTTGCGTCCGATTTCGAAGCTCAGGCCGTTGAGCACTTGCTTCGCTCCGTAGCGGGCGCGCACGTCGCGGAATTGAATGTGGGGTTGAACAGAAGCCATGAAATCCTACCAGCGTTTGCGCCCCCGCAGCCAGACGCGCAGGGCAATGGCGAAACTATTGACAAAGAGAATCAACGCGATGAGCACGGCGGCACTGCCGTATTTCATGCTCTCCGGCATCTTCGAAATCTGGTTGGAGATGATGTTCAGGTGCATGGACATGGCCATGAACGGCTCGCCGGGCGAGTACGGCATTAGTTTGGCCCACCCACTGTCCGCCACGAATTTGAAGAACGTCACGCCCGTGAACAGAATCGGCGCTGTTTCGCCCGCTGCCCGGCTGACCACCAGAATGATACCGGTGAGAATTCCAGAGAGGGAATTTGGCAACACCACAGTGCGGATGGTCTGCCAGCGCGTGGCTCCAAGATTCCAGCACGCCTCGCGAAAGCTTTGCGGTACCGCGCCCAATGCCTCACGCGTGCTGGTAATGACGACCGGCAGATTCATCACCGCGATGGTAAGCGCAGCCGTGAGCAGTCCGGCCTCCAACTTCACGCCGGTGGTCTTGCTCAAAGCCGGCAACATCACGAGCACGAATGCGCCCAGGCCGAAGAGGCCGTGGACAATGCTGGGCACACCGGCGAGGCTTGTCACCGCGACACCGATGACACGGTTGACCAGGCCTTCCTTCGCATACTCGTTCAGGTATATGGCACCGAAAATTCCCACCGGCGCAACAAATAGCAGGGAGCTGATCACCAGAAAGAACGTCCCCACCAGCGGCGCCCAAATGCCCCCGGACTTGCCCTTGTCCACCGGATTCGCCCAGAGGAAATCAAATGAGAGAACCGGGGCGGCCTTGTAGAAGATGTCTGCGAGAATGGCGAGCAACGGCAGAATCAGAACCACGCAGAATCCGAACATCAGCCATTTGTTCCGCGCCAGACGGCGACCTTTGACGCGCTCAAATTCGGTTGCAGCAAACGGGTTGGCGGTGTTGGTCATCACGCTTTGCTCGCTTTCTTCGTCCCCTTGATAATCACATCGGCGGCCACGTTGATCGAACAGGTTATCACGAACAGGACGATTCCAAGAATGAAGAGCACACGGTAGTGATCGTCCCCATGCACACATTCCCCCATCTCGGCCGCAATTGTCGCCGTCATCGTGCGGATCGGATCGGTAAGGGCTAGCGGAATTCGGTTACTGTGGCCGGTGGCCAGCAACACAGCCATTGTCTCGCCCACGGCCCGGCCCATACCCAACATACTGGCGGCCAGAAGGCCGTTGCGCGCAGCGGGAAACAACACGCGCCGCACAGTCTCCCAGGGATTCGCCCCAAGCGCCAACGCTGCCTCACGATAAGAATCGGGCACCGCTCGCAGCGCGTCCTCGGAAAGCGACACAATCACCGGCACGCTCATCAGTGCGAGGATGAGCCCGCCCGTGAGCAGGTTCGTGCCCTGCGCCGCGCCGCTCTCGGAACTGGCGAGGCGCAGTGTGACCATGATCCGGCCCCACGCATCACTCATCGGGCCTTCGATGAACTCGTCGAGGTTCGGCACAGCCTTGCGGAACAGGGCGTAACCCACCACCAGCAATAGCGCCGGAATGACCGTCGCCACGGCCGCACGAAGCCCCGTCGGAAGGCGCTTCGGAAGGGCGATCTTGAGCAACCACGCCACCAAAGCCGCGGCGATGAGCGCGCCTGTGATCAACTCAGCCCGCGCCAGCCTGGGGTCGATCGGCGCGCTGAAGAACAATTGAATTAACGGCCCCAGCACCATCAATCCGATGAAGCCCCAGACGATGGAAGGAATGGCGGCCAACAGTTCAATGACCACCTTGAGCGTTTCCTTCACCCGGCCTTTGGCAAACTCGGAGACGTACACCGCAGCACCGAGGCCGACCGGAACCGCGATGACCAACGCAATGAATGTAGTGATAAATGTGCCGACAATCAGAGCCAACGCTCCAAAGGTGGCGGGGTTGCCCGGCGCCGGATTCGGAATCCAGCGCGAACTGGTGAAGAACTGAACCCAGTTCAATTCCGGCACCATGGGCGCCGCCTCCCGCAAAATGAACAGAAATATGGCCGCGATCCCGATGATGCTCGACCAACCGCAAATGCGGATGATCCATTCTGTTGGCTTCTCAGTCGCGTCGAGGAAGCTGAACTTGCGGCGGGTCGGACTGCTGCTGTTCGTCTCAGGCATGTAACAATCGGCGTTAGTTGGAGAAAGCCGCCCCGCGTGGCAAGACCCCGACGGGGCGGCTGGCAATTCAAACCTGACAGCAGTCTAGTTGACTGGAACGAAGCCTTCCTTCTCGACGATCTTCTGGCCGGCGGGAGAGAGGATCCAGTCGATGAAGGCTTTCACCTCAGCCGTGGGTTCTCCGGCGGTGTAGAGGTAAAGTTTGCGCGAAATGGGATACTTGCCCGTGCGCGCCGCATCGGTGCCGGGCTCCACACCTTCCCCGCCCTTCTTGGCCGAGACTTTGAGCCAGTTGACCTTCTCGGTCTTGTAACCCATGCCGCTGTAGCCAATGGCGGTGCGAGTCTTGGCAACCTGCTCCACGACTTCAGATGAGCCGTTCAACTCACTGATGCCGCCGCGAAATTCGCGCTGCTTCTTGTCCGCAGTCTTGCCGCAAATGTGTTCGCGGAAATAATCGTAGGTGCCTGAATTATTCTGGCGGCCAACGAGTACAAACTTGCCCTTCATCTTCGGCTCAACCTTGTCCCAGGTTTCGATGGTGCCGCCCTCGGCCCAAATCTCGCGCAACTCCTCGATGGAAATTGTGGTGATCGGATTCTTCGGGTTCGTATAAACGGCGAGAGCGTCGTATGCCACGACGAACTCCTTCACTTCCTTGCCGGTGACGGCCTTCACCTTCTCGGCCTCCTCCTTCTTGATTTCACGGGAGGCGTTGCAAATGTCCGTGCTGTTGTTCTGAAGGGCGGCGAATCCCGTTCCCGTGCCGCCGCCGTTGGCGTTCACGAGGGAATTTGGATTCACCTTTCTGTAAGCTTCGGCCCACGCGGTGGCGAGCTGCACCATGGTGTCGGAACCCTTGGCGCGGATTTCCGCGGCCCGGCTTGTGGCGGGCGCCGCGATTTGAATGGCCAGCGCCGCGGTCACGGTCGCCAGTCCGAGTTTGATTGAGGATTGTGTGTTCATGGTTTGTCTTGTTTCGTGTCTTTCAAATTCTGCACAGAGAGCGCGTTCACAAGCTCCCGGACATGGGTATTGATATACTGAAAGGTCTGCTCGTAGGCCTCGCGCACCTCGGCCAATGAACCGGCGCGTTTGGAGGGATCCTCCACGTTCCAGTCCAAAGCCACCGTTTTGGTTGGCGGCGGCGGGAAAATCCTCTTCGCATCTTTCGCCAGGGCGATGATGACGTGGTAGTGATCGAGGTTGGGAACGTGCTCCACGGATTTCGACGCCTGGTGCGCAATGTCGATCCCCTTCTCCCCGAGGAATTCAACAGTGCGCCAGTCGATGGGGCGCGCCGAAAGTCCGGCACTGGCGAACACGAAATTTTGGTGATCGAGCGAGTTGCCGACTGCCTCGGCCATCTGGCTCCGACAGGAGTTGTTTTCGTCCACGAATAACACCCGGAACGCCTCGGTGCCCTTGTGTTTCATGTTCTCACCAGTGGCGACGTAAAGAACCTCCTCACAGATGTTCTTCGCCTGGTCGGCAACGCGCTCGAACCGGCGGGAGATGGTCATCAAGGGCGTCAGAGCCTCCAACGGGATCTGGTTGCTCTCCCGCAACTTCACCAGGCTCGCATCAATCTCGCGCCGCAAGCTGTCCGTGACATCCTCTGATTCCATCGTAGAGCGGGCCAGTTCCGGGCTTTGCGTAACGAAGGCCTCAACGGCGTCGCGCAGCATGGTCACGGACGTGTTGGCGAGTTTGGTGAAACTCTCCGTACCCGGATGTGCCAGCGTATTCAGCTTTACCACCTGCCGCGCCACGCTCTCCGCATAATCCCCGATGCGCTCCAGTTCGAGGTTGATCTTGATGGTGGAATATACGAAGCGCAGGTGTCGCGCGACGGGTTGCTGGCGCACGATGAACTCAAGGCACAGGCGATCGAGTTCCTTCTCCTTCTCGTCGATGAACTGGTCGCGCAGGATCACCGAGTAGGCCAGCGTGAGGTTCCCCTTCACGAACGCCTCAAGCGAATCCAGCAGCGCCCGCTCGTCGAGTTGCGCCATCTCCTTGACCTTGGAACGGATGAGCTCCAGATCGTGCTCCAGTCGTTCTTCGTAATGTGTCGTTGGTTTCAACGGTGTCATAAATAGGTCGCACGAGTGACACCCAAAGGGCGGGATTGTGACAATTGCGCTACGATCACATTTCCCCTCACACCCGCACGGATCGCGCGAAGACGTCCGCGTCTGGAATCGTGGCGCGCACCTTCGCTGTCCAGCGCCGGAACATCTCGCGGCTTTCCTCCAATGCCTCATCAAGCTCCATTTTGTGGCGGGTTGTGTCCGGTCGCGGCAGCCAGGACGGGTGCAAGTCACGATCCGCACCGCGCGGATTCACCGCGCGGACGAAGCTGTCCAGGCGAACAGTACACTCGCGGCTTTCCTCGTCGAAATGCGCCGTCTCGTGCGCGCAGACCTCGAACACGCCGCCCCCCACCTCGCGCGTTTCCACAATCTCAGTGCGATCACAAAGCCGCCGCATTTGCGTCAAGGGTTCGCCGCCACGGGTGCCGCGTTTAATTGCGCGATTGCGTCCAAATCCAGAATGACACGCCGCGCCGCGCTCAAGCGACGGATCAGCAGTTGCGCCATCCGCTTCATCAGCGCGTATCCCAGTTCGTGATCCTCCTCGCAGCGGACCAGCAACGCGGCACCATCGAGTTGCACCGCCCGAACCGGCTCCAATGCCACTGCCTGGAAGTGCCAGCAATACGGAGCAAAGAGCCAGGACCAGCCCAACACGTCGCCCGCGTGCAACGAATCCACGCGAACATTGCGCCCCGTGGCGCGGCTGTGGACCTCCACGGCTACGCTGCCGCTGGAGATAAGGTAAAAACTTGAAGCCGGCTCGCGCTCGCAGAGAACCCGCTCCCCGGCCTTGAATCGAACATCGGTCGCCGTCGCACAGATGGCAGCCAGATGGTGAATGCTCACACCCGCCAGAAACGGATGATTCCGAACCTCGTCGTCGCAGCGTTGCATAAGTCGCACCTTCCTTTCCTTCTCGCCTGAAACTCAGCCAAGCCGCTCACAACGCTTTGCAAACTTTGCTCTTAATTCACCGGATCT
>CAYQWK010000307.1:0-7529 GCA_964420805.1 uncultured Bifidobacteriaceae bacterium
GGCGACGTCGAGGGCGAGGAAGATCTGTTTGCCGGCCTTGTAGCCCGCGTCCTTGGTGGCCTGGAGAATGACCTCGATGGCCGCCTCGGCGCTGTCGAGCTTCGGGGCGAAGCCGCCCTCGTCGCCGACGGCGGTGCTGAGGCCCTTCTTTTTGAGCACGCTCTTGAGCGAGTGGAAAATCTCGGTGATGGCCTGCAGACCGTCCCCGAAGGAGGTGAAGCCCTTGGGGACGATCATGAATTCCTGGAAGTCGATCGGTGCGTCGGAGTGGGCGCCGCCGTTGATGACGTTGGCCATCGGAACGGGGAGGACTTTGGCGTTCGGCCCGCCGAGGTACTTGAAGAGGGGCTGGCCGAGGGCCTCGGCGGCGGCCTTCGCATTGGCGAGGGAGACGGCGAGGATGGCATTGGCGCCGAGCTTGGACTTGGTCTCGGTGCCGTCGAGTTCGAGCATGGTGCGATCGACGGTGAGCTGGTCGAGGGCGTCCACGCCTTCGAGGGCGGGGCGGATTTTGTCGGTGACGTTCTTGACGGCCTTGGAGACGCCCTTGGCGCAGTAGCGTTTCTTGTCGCCGTCGCGCAGTTCGAGGGCTTCGTGTTCGCCGGTGCTCGCGCCGGAGGGGACGGCGGCACGGCCAATGGCGCCGCCGCAAAGGTGGACATCGACTTCGACGGTGGGGTTTCCGCGCGAGTCGAGGATTTCGCGGGCTTGGATATCAACAATGTGGCTCATGTTCAGGAGTTCCGATTCAGTTTCAGTTTGTTTTGTCTGGCGTGGCCAGACGGTTCGGCATCATTCGCGGGAGCGAAATCCAGTGCAAGGAGGTTTCTGGGACCGGAGGTTGCCCTGGCGCATCCTTTATTGGGTTGGTTGTTCTGTCGCAACGCGGCAAAACCCACCACCAAGTCCGGTAAGCCGGTTGTTGGCTCCAGCCGGACTTCCCATTGCCCCGCCGCCGTCCGCCGCGTATAAACCGCGCCGTGCCCGGTCCAGCAGTTGATTCTCTCTCCGCCTCGACGCGCTTCTGCGCGGTTTACGGCCATCCCGTGAAACATTCCGCTTCACCCGCCATGCAGAACGCCGGCATCGCCGCGCTCGGGCTGGACTGGCGGTATCTGGCCTTTCCAGTGCATCCGGATCAGTTGCGCGTGGCCATCGCCGGCGCACAGGCGATGAAATTCATCGGGCTCAACCTGACCGTGCCGCACAAGTTGCTGGCAGTGGAAATGGTCGATGTGCTCGATGCCTCCGCGCGGACGTGGGGTGCGGTGAACACCATCCGCTTTGAGGCGCGCGAGTCCGGCGGCGAATGGCAGCCGGTAGGAAAATTCACCGACATCCCCAACGAAACGCGCTCCGTGGGGTTCAACACGGATGCTGACGCCATCATCCGGTCCGTGCGCGAAGATTTGCAGTTGGAACTGCGAGGCGCGCGCGTGTTGTTGCTTGGGGCGGGCGGGGCAGGGCGTGTTGCCGCGCTCAAACTGGCCGCCGAGGGCGTCAAGGAGTTGTTTCTTGTGAACCGCACGGAAGCCAAGGCCATCGAGATTGCCGCGGAGATTTTTCATCGTTTCCCCGGCGTTCGCGCCGCAGCGGGATATCCGGATCACCCGGTCGAACTTGTTCTTAACGCGACGTCGCTCGGCCTCAAGGCGGGCGACGCCTCGCCGCTCGATGGCGCGCGGTTCCGGCTCGGAGACTGCGCCGCGGTCTATGACATGATCTATCGCCCGGCGGAAACGCCGCTGCTCAAGTCGGCGCGTGAGGCGGGGCGCCGGGTGGCGAACGGACTGGGCATGCTGCTTTATCAAGGAGCGAAAGCCCTGGAAATTTGGAGCGGCCGGCCCGCGCCGGTGGCCGAGATGCGCGAGGCTTTGGAACGCAACGTCTATGGCCGTGTTTGATCCGCAAGTCTGGGCCAGGGTGCCATTCCCGTTCTGGGCGGCGTGCCTTTTCATGCTCGGCTGCATGGTGGGCAGCTTCCTGAACGTGTGCATTTACCGGATGCCCATCGGCAAGAGCGTCGTGAAGCCGGCGTCGCATTGTCCGTTCTGCGGATATTCGATCCCGTTCTACCTGAACATCCCGCTGGTCACCTGGCTGATGTTGCGCGGCAAATGCGCGAACTGCCGCGCGGCAATTCCCGTGCGCTATTTCCTCGTCGAACTGCTCACCGGCCTGATGTTCCTCGCCTGCTGGCTGGCCTTCGGGCGCGACTCGGCAGGGGTGGCCCTCATTTATTGCCTCGTCATGGCTGGACTCATCACGGCCACGTTCATCGACCTCGAACATTTCATCATCCCTGACGAAATCACCATTGGCGGCTGCGTCGTCGGGTTTGTCCTGTCCGCGATTGTGCCGGAACTACACGGCGCACAAAGCGCGAAGGCCGCGTTGCAATCGAGCTTCCTTGGCCTTCTGGCCGGCGGCCTGGTCGTCGAGGCCGTGCGCCAGGCGGGCAAGCTCGCTTTCGGCCGCGTGAAGATCGACCTGGCCGGCGAGGCCAAAGTCATCTTCACCGAAACCGGCCTCGTGCTGCCGGACAAGGAAATCCCCTACGAGGAAATGTTCTACCGCAAGTCCGACACCGTGCGATTCCACGCGCGCCGGGTGGAACTGCCCGACCGCTGCTTTGCCGACGTGGATGTGGCGCTGAGCCCGCACCGGCTCAAGGTGGGCGGCGAAATCTTCGACCCGGAAGTCACGCCGTACATGGAAGCCGTGACCGGCAAGCTGGTCCTGCCGCGCGAGGCGATGGGATTTGGCGACGTGAAGTTCATGGCCGGCATCGGCGCGTTCTTGGGCTGGAAGGCCACCGTGTTTTCCCTCATGGCCAGCTCAATGATTGGCGCGTTGGTCGCGGGGACGCTCATCCTGCTTGGGAAACGCGAACGCTCGGCGCAGATTCCATTCGGCCCATACATCGCGGCGGCGGCGGTGCTGTGGATGTTCTGCGGTCCGCGATTGCTCAACCTGCTGCTGGCGCAACCATGAAGAAATGGCACCTGATCGTGGGCGTGTCGGTCTGGTTGCTGGTCGCCCTGTTTGCCTTCAAATGGGTCGTGAATCCGTTTGTCTGGGCGCATCAACCCCGCGCCGGGCCTGCGTTCAATTTGGAACGCACGCAACGTGATTTTCCGATCCACTTCGCGAAATTCAGGACGGAGAACCCCGCCATCTCCCGAGCCAGCCTTGCCGATGTCGGCGACGAGGAAATTGATGAAGAGGATCTGGTTTACGACTGGACTTTCCGCGAAATGCGCAACCGGTTTGTCTTCGCCTTCTTGCTCTGGATGGCCAGCGGCTTCTTCCTTCGCTGGTTCGTCGGCCGCATTGTGCGCGGGCAGAAGGAATATACCTGATCGCATCCTTGAGACCGCAAAGACGCGGGTGAGCCTGGGACGGTGAGCGCGGTGCAGCGCCGTAGCCGCGCCTGTGAAGGCGCGTCCATCCTGGCAACAGTTGGAGATGGCCGCCGCCTCGCGTTGCAGCGGCGGCTGCGCGGCGGAAATCAGAGCGCGTCGAGAATGCCGCGCACGTTCACATGCTGGGCGATCAGGTCGCGGATGAGGGTGATCTTTTGCGTGTCGTCGGGCCGCGTTTTCACGGTCATGTCGTGGACGCGCGAGGCGACGGCGTAGCTGTCCTTGTTCGATTGCAGGACGGGGAAGGGCATCTCGCGGACGAGTTTGAGTACGCGGTCGCTCGGGGTCATGTCGCCGGTGAGAATGATGCCGGCGAGGCCGGAGAAATCCTCGGAGCAGAGTTCGGCGGCGGCGGCGAGGAGGATGTCCTCGCGGTCGCTGGGAACGATGACGAGGGTGCCGCGCTTGAAGTAGCGGATGGCGTTCTGGACGCTCATGGCGCCGATGATGATGTCCTGGACGAGGTTGCTCATCTGGCGCGAGCTGTTGAGTTGCCCGGCCTGGAGTTCGTCGCGGATGGATTGGAGGGTAGGTCGCGAAAGCACTTCGTGATGCGGGATGACGCCGAGCAGTTCGAGGCCCTTGCGTCGGAGGCCCTTGCGGACGAACTCGGTGACGTAGTCCACCTTGTCCGGGAGCACCTTGTTCACAATCACGCCGATGATCTCCACGCCTTCCTTCTCGAAGAGCGCCTGGTTCAACGCCACTTCATCGACGGGTTTGCCAATGCCGCCCCGGGTGACGATGACGACTTTCGCGCCCAGAACCTTGGCCACCTGCGCGTTGGACAAATCGAACACGGAGCCGACGCCGGCATGGCCGGAGCCTTCGCAAAGCACGAAGTCCTTTTCCCAGGCCACGCGGTCGAAGGCTTTTTGAATCTTCCGCGCCAGTACGTCGTAGTTCGCCTGTTCGAGGTAGCGGCGTGTGAAGTCCGGCTCCACGGCAATCGGGCTCATGTCCACGAGCGGACAGTTCAACTGGTAAACCGAGTCCATCAGCACGGTGTCCTCGTCGATCTTCTGCTCGGCGATTTCAACAAAGCGCTGGCCGACGGGCGTGATGTAGCCGACCCGAGGGAAGACCTGCTGCACGGCGGCGAGCAGTCCGAGGGACGTGGTGGTCTTGCCGTCGTTCTGGCGGGTCGCGGCAATGAAGACCCGTGGGGTGACGTTGTTCATGATTCGCCCGGCAGTCGGCGGCCGGATTCAGGATAGAGCTGGGCGTAGGCGATGGATTGCACGCCGACGATCGAGGCCACGCCGAGAATATCGTGCGTGGTCGAGCCGCGCGAAACGTCCGCGGCGGGGCGGTCGAGGCCGAGGAGGATTTGCCCGTAGGCGTGGGCGCGGCCGATGTGTTGGACGAGTTTGCTGGCGATGTTGCCGGAATTGAGGTCGGGGAAAATGAGCACGTTGGCCCGGCCTGCCACCTGGCTGTCGGGAAGCTTCTTGCTGGCGATCTCGGGGATGAGCGCGGCGTCCACCTGGAGTTCGCCGTCGAAGTCGGCTTGAAGACCTTTCTGGTAGGCCTTCTGCTGGGCCAGCGCGGTGGCGGCCTGTACTTTGCCGATGGTTGGATGCGTCGCGCTGCCCTTGGTGGAATAGGACAGCAGCGCCACGCGCGGGCGGGTGCCAAGCAGGTGCCGGGCGACTTGCGCCGTGGACAGTGCGATGTCGGCGAGTTGTTCGACATCCGGCTCGGGAATCACGCCGCAATCGGCGAGGAACATCACGCCCTGCTCGCCGAAACGGGTGTCCTCGACCTCCATGATCATGCAACTCGATGCGGTGGTGGTTTGCGGGGCGACTTTAATGATCTGGAAGAGCGGCCGCAGGGTGCTGCCCATGCGCTCGCTGGCGCCGGTGATGACGCCATCGGCCTGGTGCATGGCGACCATCATGGCGCCGAAGTAATTCGGGTTGCGCATCGCCTCGCGCGCCTCGTCGAGGCGAACGCCCTTGCCGCGGCGGAGCAGTTCGTAACGTTGCGCGAAGTTCTCGAGTTCCTCACTGGTGTTGGGGTCGAGGATGCGGACACCCTCAAGCGAGAGGTTCAGGTCCGCCGCCGCCTGTTTGATCTTGATGCGATCGCCAAGGACGATGGGTGCGCCGAGCTTCAGGGATGCGTACTGGCGCGCGGCCTGAAGGATGCGCGGCTCCGTGCCCTCCGGGAAAACCAGGCGCTTGGGATGGCGCTGGAGCTTCTCAATGACTGTGGCGATGAATCGCATGGCGCGAGACAAGTAGCGGAGCGACGTCCAAAGCGCAACTGCGGCGAGCAGCGGCGATCAGATTGCAAACGAGGGGTGGTGGAAGTTGTCGCGCTGCGACAACTCGCCCGCGTTCGGCCGTCTTTCTTTGGTTTTGTGGTATTACGCCTCCACAAGTTCGCTCGTGCCTCGCGAGAACTGGGGTGCGTCCTTTGGGGCGCATCACACATCCTTGCATGATGCACACTTCTTAGTGGTCGGACTCGTTGCGCTGCGACGAGTAGAGCCGCGTCCAGCGGCGCAATGGACGGCATCACGCCCTCTTATCCGAAACGATGCAGTTGAAAAGAAGCCACCGTTTGGGAAGTGATTGGTGGGTAATGAAAAACACGCAATCGTCGGGCACACGCCCGGAACACCAAACGGTGGCCGGGAGATTGGAGTTCAAAGTCAACGGCAAGGCAATCGCCATCGAGTTCACCGAACAGCAACTCTCACCGCACGCCGGCAGCGCCACCTTCTGGGGCTGGTTGCGTCCGCTGGACTGGTGCCGGCAACTGGCCGCCGCGCTGCCCCACGCGCTGCCCCTCTCCAACAACAAGCTGCTGCCCGTGGAGAAGGCCCTGGCTTTCATGCACGGCCTGCTTTGTGACGCGCGCAAGCTCACGCACGTCGCCCATCTGCGCCGCGATCCGCTCGCACCCGAGCTGCTGGGCATCACCCGCATCGCCAGTCAGTCCGTGCTCACGCGCTTCTTCCAGGGGTTCACCTCGGCGGGCGGCAACCTGCGGTGCTTTCGTCCGCTCTGGCGCTGGGGCATGGACCGTCTGCCCGGCGCCAGGGAGGGCTACACGCTGGACTTGGATTCGACGCGCCTGCTGCACAAGGACGGCCATCAGGAAGGCGTGCGGGGCGGCTACACCAAGCAGGGCGTCAAGCCGTGCCTGCATCCGCTCCTGGCGGTGGTGGCCGAGGTGCGGCTGGTGGCGCAGTTGTGGTTGCGGCCCGGCAACGCCACCTGCGCCAACAACGTCTGCGCGTTCTTCCTCGACCTGTGGGGGAACCTGCCACGGCACGTGCGCCTGCGCGGCGTGCGGGCCGACTCGGGCTTCTGCCTGCCCGAGTTGCTGGCCCTGTGGGAGCGGCTGCAACTGCCCTATGTGGTGGTGGCGCAGTTGAGCCAGCCGATCCAGAAACTGCTCAAGGACGGGCTGGACTGGACGGCGACGGAGGTGCCGGGCACGGAGGTGAGCGAGATGGAATACCAGGCGATGAGCTGGCCGCATCCGCGGCGCCTGGTGTTGATCCGGCACCGGGTGGGCGAGGATGAGGGCCGGGGCGGCAAGCGGCTGCTGGAAGTGCCGGGGTACCGGTTTCAAGCACTGGTCACGAGCCTGCCCAAGGCGACGCATCCGCCGCTGGCGGTGTGGCGTTACTACAACGGGCGGGCCGACTGCGAGAACGTGATCAAGGAACTGCACGAGGGGTTCGCGCTGTCCACGCTGTGTCTGGAGAACTTCTGGGCCAGCGAGGCGGCGTTGAGCCTGGCGACACTGACCTACAACCTGACGGTGCTCTTCCAGAGGCATCTGGGCTGGCAGCAGAAAGTGACGGTGTCGAACCTGCGGTTCCGGCTCTTCGTGACGGCGGGCGTGCTGAGTCATCCCGGCGGCAGGACCACGGTGAAACTGGCCGTGCCAAAACGCGAGCGGGACTGGTGGCGACGGTTGTGGGAGAAAATCTTGAGTCCAGTCCCCAACTGCAATGCAGTAGAAATCCGCCCGAACTTCACAGGCTGAATCAACCTGAAAACCCCGTTCCTACTGCATCGTTCCGGCTCAGGCGCGATTCCGCAACCAGTATCCGTAACGGAGAGATGCACCATCGGACCC
>CAYQWK010000308.1:0-7494 GCA_964420805.1 uncultured Bifidobacteriaceae bacterium
GCCCAATGCTAACCACTCCGGCGATGGAACTGCGCGAACTCGCCAGCCGGGTGCTTTTCGCCACCACACTCGAAGAAAAGCTCCAGTGCCCCGATGTCATCACCGACGACAATCCCGGTGCCGCCATCCTCGCGCCCGCCATGCCCGGCCGCCCCGCCAGTCTGCGCTTCAAGGAATCCGGCGGCGCATCCCGCGATTTCCCCGGGCTGCACCGGCTGGAACGCGAGCACGAGCGCGGCCGTCTTCTCCATTTCTTCGGCAACCATGAACTGCTGGCCACCGAACTCATGGCCCTGGTCCTGTTGCGCTTTCCGGAAGCGCCCGCCGCCTTCCGCCGCGGCGTGCTGCAAACGCTGCGCGACGAACAGGAACACACCCGCCTTTACATCGGGCGGATGCGCGCGTGCGGCGTCGAGTTCGGGGAATTGCCCGTCAGCGGTTACTTCTGGCGGGCCGTCTCGACCATGGAGAACCCGATCGATTACGTCGCCGGCCTCTGCCTCACCTTCGAGCAGGCGAATCTCGATTTCGCGCGCCACTTCTCGCGTGGTTTCGGCGCGGTGGGAGACGACGCCTCGGCGCAACTCCTCGAAAAAATCTACCGCGACGAAATCGGCCATGTCGCCTACGGCCTCAAGTGGTTTCGCCGTTGGAAGGACCCGAACCAGAGCGACTGGGAAGCCTTCTGCCGCGTGTTGAAATTCCCGCTCTCGCCGCAGCGCGCCAAGGGTTTCACCGTGAACATCGAGGGCCGCCGCGCCGCAGGACTGGACGCGGACTTCATCGCGCGTCTCGACGTCTATTCCCAGTCGAAGGGCCGCACGCCCAGCGTCTTCGTCTTCAATCTATTCGCCGAGGGCCATATCGCGCTGGGCCGCGCCTTCACGCCCGTCAAACCACAGGCCCAACTCGCGCGCGACCTGGCCAATCTCCCGCAGTTCCTCTGCCGCCAGGACGACATCGTGCTCGTTGAACGCGCCCCCTCTGTCGAATTCCTCGGCAGCCTCCGGCAGGCGGGCTTCCCGCTCCCGGAGTTCATCGAGACGCGCCGGATCAAGGAACTCGCCGGGCGCAAGCTCGGCACGCTCCGCCCGTGGGCCTGGGGACCGGACAGCGTCGCATTGCTCGAACCGCTCTTCGGTGCCGTGACCGCCGAGGACCGCGCGCACGACGCCCGCTTCAATGCGCGACTGGCGCGCCTTTACGCAAAGTCCTGGAGCGCGGATTTCCTCCGCCGATTCCTTGCGACGCAAGACACGACAACGTGGCTTTGCCGCGATACCGACGTGGGCGTGACCGTGCATTCGATCGAAGAGGCCCTCGCCGCCGTTGCCACCATCCGCGCGCGCGGCCATCACCGCGTGGTGGTCAAGGAATCCCTCGGCCTGGCCGGCCGCAACGCCATCCGCCTCTGGGAACCCGTGATCCTCGAAACCCAGCGCCGCTGGATGGCCGCCGCTCTCGATGCGGGCCGCGAACTCGTCGTCGAGCCATGGCTCGATCGCGTGATGGATTTTTCCGCGCAACTCGAACTGGGAGTCGATGGACTCAAGCTCTGCGGCTTCACCGGGTTGGTGACGGACCACAAAGGGCAGTTCCACGCCAACTGGGCCGCGCCCAATTTCGCCCGGCGCATTCCCGACGCGGTCACCGCGCTGTTTCGCGAAACGCCAGGACTCGCCCCGCGTTTGCAAAACCTCTACGCCGGGATTTTCGCCGCGCTCGAACCCGAACTCCACGCGGCCGGTCACGCCGGGCCGGTGGGAATCGATGCCTTCGTTTATCGCGCGGAGAATGGCGCGTGCCGGCTCAAGCCGGTCGTGGAAATCAATCCGCGCCATACGATGGGCCGGCTCATGGTGGAACTGATGCGTCAGGTCGCGTCAGGCAGCCACGGATTGTTCCGTCTCGTCAGCCGGAAAATGGCGCGCGAGGCGGGTTGCGAGAATTTCCCGGATTACGCCCGCCAGCTCGCCACCGCATTCCCGCTCGCGATGGAAGGCGAACCCGTGGCGAAGATTCGCGAAGGCACGGTATGCCTGAACGACCCCGGCACCGCCGAGGTCTGCCTCGCCGTGTTCCAGATCGCACGGACAAGTTTCGCCGCCGCGCTCCGATGCGAGGCTGACGGCGAAGAAACGGCGCGCGAGGAATCCGCGCAGGGTCACGTCGATCACCTTCCTTGACCCGATTGGCGCGTGATTCGTAGGCCGCGCCATTCCGCATGATCGGATTTCAACAAGCGGGTTCCAACATGCCGGTTGAAATGCGCCCAAGGCGTCACTACGTTTGGCCCGACATGCTGGAAAACCGTGATTACATGCGCCACGACCCGTCTCCCGACGCGCCGTTTCGGTGGTCGTGGACGGCCAGCACGGTGTTGATGGTGGTCCTCGTCGCCATTTACGCGCTGCAATGCCTCAACGATGTGTATTTCCACACGCGGGCGGATTGGTGGCTGGCCTTGACGCGGGACGGCCTGCGCTCCGGCTGGGTCTGGCAACTGTTCACGTTTCAGTTCCTTCACGCGGACGTCTGGCACTTGATTTGGAATCTCGTCGCCATGTGGTTCTTTGGCCGCCAGATCGAGGCCATCCTCGGAACGAAGCGGTTTCTCGTCGCCTACTTTGGCGCGGGCGTCATCGGGGGAATTCTGCAAGGCTCGCTGACGCTGCTGTTCCCGGAACACTTCGGCAGGGTGACCGTGGGGGCATCAGCCGGGCTGGCGGGAGTATTCGCCTTGTTCGCCATGCTCGAACGCCATTCAATCGTCCGCTGGAGTTTTCTCATTCCAATCCCGGCGTTCACACTGCTGATGATTTACGTGGCGATGGAGCTGTTCTTCACGATCGTTCCGACTCCGCGCGAAATGTGCGTGGCCCATGCCGCGCATCTCGGCGGTCTGTGCGCCGGCATCGCCTGGGTGAAGCTCGGCTGGCACCGCGACTTCATCACGCTGCCCTGGGAAGGACTGTTCAGCCGATTGACAAGCTGGCGCCCGACCCGGAGTCGTGAGCGCAAACGCACGCTGGTTCGCGCCGCGGTGCGTTCCGAATCGTGGCAGCGAGCCACCCAATCCGCCGGCGAGGAGCTTCCACCCGATCAGTTCATCAGCAAGGAAGTCGATCCCATACTCGACAAAATTTCCGCCCACGGCATCCACAGCCTCACCCCCCGCGAGCGGCAGATCCTCGAGGCCGCGCGTTCCAAGATGGGGAAGCGGTGAGCGCCCGCGCTTTCAAAGACCGCCGCCTCGCGATTTAACATTTTGACGCCCTCCGGCTTCACCGTAGCCTTCGCGTCCGAATGATTACGCGTTACTCGCGGCCCGAGATGCGGGCCATCTGGACCGACGAAAACAAGCTCAACCTCTGGCTGCAGATTGAACTGCTGGCCAGCGAGGCGCTCGTGAAGGAAGGCGTCGTGCCGGCCAGGGATTTCAAGAAGATCAAAGCCGGCTGCGACAAATGGTTCGCCGATCTTCCCGGTCTCGTCGCCCGCCAGCGCGAACTGGAAAAAGTCCTCAACCACGACGTCATCGGGTTCACCACCGCCGTCGCCGAAGCGATCAACGACCAAGCCAGCCGCTGGTTCCATTTTGGTCTCACCAGCAGCGACGTGGGCGACACCTGTTACGCGGTGCAGATGATGCAATCGGCGGACCTCCTCATCGCTGATGTAAAGACGTTGCTGCCCATCATCGCGCGCCGCGCCAAGGAGCATAAGTTCACGGCCTGCATCGGCCGCAGCCACGGCATCCAGGCCGAACCGACCACCTTCGGCCTCAAGCTCGCGTTGATGCACGATGAATTCACCCGCGCCCTCCGTCGGCTGGAATCGGTGAAATATTCCGTGAGCGTCGGCAAGATTTCCGGGGCCGTAGGCACCAGCGCGCACCTTTCGCCGCGCGTCGAGGCTTACGTCTGCAAGAAACTCGGCATCCGTCCCGCGCCCATCGCCACGCAAGTGGTGCAGCGCGACATCCACGCCGAGTTCCAGACCACGATGGCGCTCGTCGGCGCGAGCATCGAACGTTGGGCCGTGGAGTTTCGCCATTTGCAACGCACCGAAGTACTCGAAGCCGAGGAGCCGTTCACCAAGGGCCAGAAAGGTTCCAGCGCCATGCCGCACAAACGCAATCCCATCACGTGGGAACGCCTCACCGGACTCGCGCGCGTGTTGCGCGGCAATGCCGTCGCGGCGTTGGAGAACGTCGCCCTCTGGCACGAGCGCGACATCAGCCACAGCAGCGTCGAGCGCATCATCTTCCCGGACAGTTGCACGCTGCTCGATTACATGTTCGGCCTGCTCACGCGCCTGATGGACGGCATCGACGTCTATCCCGAGAACATGAAGCGCAACCTCGGCCTCTCGCTCGGCATGTGGAACAGCCAGACCGTGCTGCTCGCGCTCATCAAGAAGGGCCTGACGCGCGAGGATGCCTACAAACTCGTGCAAGACGCCGCCATGCAAACCTGGGCGGTCAAACACGCCGGCCGCGATGATGCGAATTTCCTCGATGTGCTCAAAGGAACCCCGGACGTGGCAAAGCATTTCAGGAAGGGCGAACTGGAATCGCTCTGCTCGCTGGATTTCCATTTCAAGGAAGTGAACAACCGGTTCAAGAAGCTGGGATTGTAGCAATCCAAACAACAGGACCGAGCAGGCCGATGCGACGAAGCGGGCTCACATACCTCCGTCGTCTTCGACCTCGCAGCACTGTTCCGAACTCAATCGGCGGCACGGCGGCTATGCGCATCCGCTTGACTGCCTGAAATCGCAGACCAACTACGACGCCACTGCCCGCGTTGGCGGCCGCTGCATCGACAGGAAATTCCACACGCACGACGGATGGTGCAGGCCGCCGAGGCCATCACCCGGTTGACCTCCGCGCCACTTGCGCTGTTTGCGCTCCACCAACCGAGAACACGGCGGTCCGATTCAAGAAGCGCGGGGACTTGAATCAGCCACTTTGGTTTCCGCCAACGGTTCAGGTGTCGCCCCCACCTTCCCAGCGTCCGGACTTGGGAAGGGTGCCTCACCGCCGCACGCGGCCGTCGCGCTGGCGTGGCTGCGACGAATATCGTCGGCCATGTCCGCCGCGCTGGCATAGCGCTGGTCGGCATAGCCAGGAAGGTCCACCCGCGACTTGATGGCCCTGGCGATCACCGAAGCCGCCCATTTCCATCGCGGGCGCAAGATCGTCTCGATCTCGGCGGCAGTGGGCATGCATCCATGTTTGAAGAAGTGGTTGATCAGGAAGCGGGGCCGGTCGTCGAGGTTCAAGTCCGTCGCCAATTGAAGAAACATGACGCCAACCGCATACAAATCCTGATGAATCTCGGCGGAGGCGAGGACGTTGAGATCCAGACGCTCCGGCGGCGCATGAATCCATGACCCGCTGCGGCTTTCCTCGGACAGCGGTTCATCGATCTTGCGGGAGAGGCCCCAGTCGATGAGAACCGCCTCATTGGAAGCCGGCCGCAGAAACACATGCTCGGGCTTGAGGTCCAGATGCACCATGCCCCTGGCGTGAATGAACGCCAGCGAGTTCAAGAGCATCAACATCGGCGCCAGCGCGCTCCGAACATCAGCCGCCGTCTCATGGCGCCGGTGAAGCCGGTCGTGATGCCCGTCGATGAAGTGGCGGAGCGTGCGGCTCGACTCGAACTCGACGACAATGGCATACCAACCCGTGGCCGGATCATACCCGTGCGCAATGCGTTGCGGGATGAAGCGAACTCCCTTCAAAACGGTCAGAGCTCCGTTTTCGCGTTTCAGGGTCTTGCTCTTGCGCAAGCTGTTCCATTCCAAAGGGTCGTCGGGAATATCCCCCTCGAACGGTTGCATGAGTTTGAGGACGACACCCGGGCATTCCCGGACGCGAAACACATGCATACCGGTATTCGGGTTCAGTTGGAGCATCCGTCCCAGAGTAAGCGTGCCGAATCGGTCACCATCCTTGGGCACCCAGTTCATCGCCGGCCTCCGAACCGCCGGTTTGGTGATGAGAAAATTCCACGGCGGCACGTTGGGATCCCCCCGGCCGTCTTCAACGCGGGGAACAAACGGAACCTCGACCCGAACGTCTTCCACTTCCGTCGTCCGCCGCCCGAGCAGTTCCTGACCTCGTTTCCACCATCTGCGCCAGTTCCCATCCTCTGCATTCACGCCAGGCGCGGCGGATGACTGTTTGAGGAACAACATCGGCCGGGGCAAGGCGTCGGAATAACCGACTCGTTCGAGAATGTCCGCTCCGACCAGCACTGGAAGCATGTCCGGAGGAACAACGCCGTCCGTCCAGCGAATGGTTTCGCCGCCGGAATAAAAAAGCCCGCCAGGTTTGAGAAGGCGGTTAATGCCTCGGAGTGCATCCTGGCGGGAGGCGCGATCCGCCTTCGGATCAATAACGTTGATCTCCACCACCAGATCGCAGCGTCCAGCCAATTCCTCGGGCAAACGGGAAATATCGGTGACGTAACCGGCCATCGCCGGAAGCAATTTCCAACGAACGCCAACTGTTCTCTCGATCTCGGAGCGTATCGTGTCCAGGTTGTGTTCTGTGGGTTCGATGATGTGCAAACAGTGGATGTCCGGAAAACGATCGAGAATGCCGAGAACCTCGACGGCATCCGGCCCAGGATTCAGAAGGCACACCGCCGCATTAGTGAAACGCTGGTCCGCGCAAAGCGGGCCCGGCAAATGCACGCCGCGCCGGAAAACCACCGGCAGCCCGTCCAGATAATAGGCCCGCGGATTCTTTGCGCGCATCATCCCGCGTCCGGCAACCAACGTATTCGATCCCGCGACATCCCGCCGCCAACGAACCGGCAGGAACACCTGCGCGCTTCCTTCGCGCTGCGTTGAAGTCTCGACCATCAGGGTGGAATTCGACGAGGAAATCACCGTTCTGTTTGCCACAGGCGCGGGGGATTGGAGCTACCACCGGGCTTTGAACCGAAACATGCGCGAGCGGGTGATTGCATTCGAAGCACAGAGATGCCGAGGACCGGCGGATGTATGAAGGCATCAAACCCACCGTTCGGCCACATGACCGGGATGTCGGAACTGTCGTTAATTCTCGCGTGTGCCATCCGATTCTTCTTCGTTACGGTGGCCGAATTGTGCGGGAGTCAACCAACGCTGGAAAGGCCGAAAACCGCACTGTCGCGCCTGGTGCGCACACCGTGGGCAGCATCGCCGCATACGCACCTTCCAACCCGCACACAACACCATTCGCGAAAGCAAAAAGGAGCGCGGCATGCGCCGCGCTCCTGACATTACGAATTCTGTGGGACCGCCGCGGTCACTTCTTCTTGTGCGGCTGGAGCTTGTCTTCGGGCGCGCCAATAAACATCACGTCTTCGGTGCCGGTCGGCTCCTCGGGAATGCGCATGCCGTAGAACGAGCGATAGACGAAGATCAGCGCAACGAGGAAGAAGAAGCCGCCGATCATGTTCTTCACGTTCTTGTCCTTCATGGTCACGGCAATCT
>CAYQWK010000309.1:0-7482 GCA_964420805.1 uncultured Bifidobacteriaceae bacterium
GACCTTGAGACGTTGAAATACGTCATCACGTCGCCGTTCACCCTCGCGGCGCTGCTGTTTCAACTCTGGATGCTGGTCGATGCGATCCGTCGCCGGGAATGGATCTGGGTGGCTTTCATCTTCTTCTTCTCGATCATCTCGGCGATTCTCTACTTCTTCATGGTCTATCGCGCCGCAGGCGGCGGGTTGGCCATGCAGGGTTTCGAGTTGCCCGGCGCGCATTCGCGCAAGCGCATCAACGAACTCAAGGCGCAGATTCACCACCTCGACAAACCGCACCACCATCTCCAACTCGGCGACATTTATTTCCAGCAAGGAAAGCTCGACTTGGCCGAGACACACTACCGGGCCTCGCTGGAGCGCGACGGAAACGACCGCGACGCGCGCGCACACCTCGGCCAGTGCCTGCTGCGAAAGAAGCGCGCGGCGGAAGCACAGCCCCTTCTTGAAGGCGTGGCCAATGAGGACATGAAACATGACTATGGCCACACCTTGATGGCCCTGGCCGAAACGTACACCGCGCTCGGACATACGGACGCCGCCATCCAGGTCTGGGAGCGGGTCCTGCAAAACCATTCGTACGCCCGCGCCCGCGTGCAGGCCGCGGAGCTGTATTTGCAACGTGGCGAGAAGGAGAAGGCGCGCGAGCAGTTGCAAGAGGTCATCGACACGGAACCACATGCGCCGGCCTTCGAGCGCCGGCGAAACCGTGTGTGGTTGCGACGGGCCAAGGCTCTCCTGCGCGGAACTAGCTGAACCGACCGGCGGAAGCCGGTCCAGTTCACTTCGCGTCGAGCGCGCTGACGAGGCGAATGGCCCCGATACCGCCGGGGTTCCAATTGGTGAAGAGGATGTACACCTCGCGGTCGTCGCCAGAGCCGCGCACGTACCAAGCAGCGTCGTGGATGTGCAGCGCATCCGCGTAGCCAAGGTCGTCTTTCACGCGGATGGTGCTGACTAGCGTGCGCTTGCGCCAGTTGACGATGTAGATCGGGCCGTTCGACGGTTTGCCATCCGCGCCCTTGGAACCATCAAGACACGGCGCCAGCAGGTAATCCCCCCAGATGTCCACGTCGCATACGGTGCTGCCCGGAGGAAGGCCCATGGTCTCGCCCCAGGAATCCTTGGCTGAATCGTACTCCTTGATCTGCGCCTCGGGACGCGCGGCCACGAGCAGAGACTTGTGATCGGGGAGATAAGAAATGCCGTGGGGCGTGCGCGAAAACGCGCTGCCGCCGATGAACGGGCCGTCGAACTTCAGCGGATCCGCCGTGGCATGCATGAACCATTGCTTGCCGTAGCCGTCTGTGACGAAGATATCCGTGGTGTTGCCGGCGAATGTCGCGTCGGTGGGCTTGAACTGGGACTTATTCGTGTAAGGTCCGTCCTGCGGCCAGTCGAGTTTGCGTGCCTTCTGGAACGTGGTGTCGGAGAGATAGACCTCGCCCTCGTTGTTGTCCGCGGCGACGACGAGCGGGAGCTGGCCAGGACGGGCGATCAGGTCCGCGCCGTGGAGGTTGCCGCTGCGAAACATGGGATCGCCCTTCACCACCCAGGACTGCGCGAGCTTGTTGCTGAAGGCGACCCAACCAACGCGTTCAAGACCCCAGTAAACCAGGTCGCGCTCCGAATCTACGACAATGGTGCCATGCGCGCCCTTGAGGAACGGTTTGGTTTCCTCCGGCGTGGGAACGAGATCCTTGGCCGCGGCAAATTTCCAGAAGCCCTGCCCACTCACCGGACCGGCGTGGGCCGGACCGGCCTTCACTGGGCCGGATTGTTCGGCGACGAACTTCAGCGGCACGGCCGGGTTCGTGGAGCCGTGCAGGTGCGAATACTTGGTATCGTGCGCGAACGCGGCGAACGCGGCGGTCAGCAGCGCGATGGTGAGCAGATTGCGATGGTTCATGAATGCGTTTGGATTCGTTGTTCGGCGCAGACAGTTCCAAAGCGTAGCCAAAGAGCAAACAAGAAAACGGCAGGAAACATGGCGCCGCCGCAACGCGTGGATCCGAAACAAGAAGGCAGAAACCAGGGCCCCCCCCCACGGGGTGCACCCCAAACACCCCGGCCCCCCCCTGCGGGGGGCGGCCCGGGTCGGGGTTGGCCTTGGGAATCAGTCGAAAGCGTGGCCGGCGCAGCAAAGGACGTTCTTGAGCTTGTGGCGGACGAGGTCTTTCACAGCCTTGCGGGCAGGACCGAGATACTTGCGCGGATCAAATTCCTTCGGACTCTCCGCGAAGACCTTGCGGATGCCGGCAGTCATGGCAATTCGCAGGTCGGTGTCGATGTTGACTTTGGTGCAGCCGACACGACGGGCCACCTCGATATCGGCCTCGGGCACGCCCTGAGCGTCGGGCATGTTGCCGCCGTATTTGTTGACCTCAGCCACCAAGTGTTGCGGCACGCTGGAGGCACCGTGGAGAACGAGCGGGTAATCGCCCATGCCGGCGTCGAGAAGGGCCTTCTTGATGAGCTTGAGGCGTTCGAGGTCGAGATGCTGTGTGCCCTTGAACTTGTAGGCCCCGTGGCTGTTGCCAATGGCGACGGCCAGCGAGTCGCAACCGGTTTCCTTGACGAATTTCACCGCCTCGTCCGGCACGGTGTAATGGCCGCTGGCGGAATGGCAGCCGCCTTCCTCACCCTCGTCGAACTGCGCACCAACGAGATGGCCCAACTCGGATTCGACGGAGCAATTGTGCTTGTGGGCGTATTCCACCACCTTGCGGGTGATCTCGGCGTTCTTTTCGAACGGCTCGTGCGAAGCGTCGATCATCACGCTCGTGAATCCCTCGTCGATGCACTCCTTGCACAGTTCGAAGGTGTCGCCGTGATCAAGGTGGATCGCAATGGGAATGTTCGAGAGGCTGACGGCGGCCTCGATGAGCTTCTTAAGATAGACCGGATTGGCGTAGGAACGGGCGCCCTTGGAAATCTGCAGAATGAGGGGCGCTTTTTCCTCCTCGCAGGCCTCAACGATGGCCTGGATGAGTTCCATGTTGTTCACGTTGAAGGCGCCGAGGGCGTATTTGCCCTTGAGGGCCTTGGCGAAGAGGTCGCGAGTATGTGTCAGAGGCATAGTTCAGTTTTCAGTTTAATGAGCGGACGATTCCGCTTTCAGCAGGCTGATACTTAGAAACGGGCGTTGGAAAGGGAACAAAAAACTAAAGGCGGCAATTGCCATTTTCTCAACCAGAACGGCAACACGCTTTCCGCCAACGGCTCTACCCGCCGACCTCCGCCAGCCGCCGGTAAAGCGTGGCCAGGCTAATGCCGAGCAGCGCGGCGGCCTCCTCCTTGTTACCGTTGGTCTGGCTCAGGGCGCGGTTGATGTAACCCAGTTCCTGCTCGCGCATGAAGTCCTTGAGGTTGGTCAGCGGGCCGGCGGCGGGCACCTTTACGGCCGGCGTGGCGGTCTCAAGGGTCTGGCGCGGAAGACTGTACATCGTGGTGTCCGTGGCATGCTCCTCGATTGCGGCCGGATTCGAGCGTGATGCGGAAATAACTGCCGGCGGTAGCACTTCGAGGCGGATGATCTCGGAATCCGAAAGGGCACAGGAGCGTTCGATGGCATTTTCCAACTCGCGCACGTTGCCGGGCCATTGATGCACGCTCATGGCGTGCATGGCCTCGCGGGTAACTTCGTACGGCTTGTTGGTGCGCGGATGCGTGCGGTTGCGGAGGAAGTGCGAAACAATAAGCGGTATGTCGTCCCGGCGTTCGCGCAGCGGCGGCATGGGAATGGCGATGACGTTCAGCCGATAGAAAAGGTCCTCGCGAAACGTCCCGTCCTTGATCCGCTTCTCCAGCGCCTCGTTCGTCGCGGCAAGCACGCGAACATTGACGTGGACGGACGTGTTCTCCCCGACACGCCGGACCTCTCGGTCCTGAAGCACGCGCAGCAGGCGGCTTTGGAGAATGGCCGGCATCGAGCCAATCTCGTCGAGAAACAGCGTCCCGCCATCCGCCTCCTCGAACAGGCCCTTCTTGTCGTTGACCGCGCCGGTGAACGCACCACGCCGGTGGCCGAAAAGCTCGGACTCGAGCAGGTTCTCCGGCAACGCGGCGCAATTGATGGGAATGAATGGCGCGAACTGGCGGCGGCTGTTGAAATGCAACGCTCGGGCGATCAATTCCTTGCCCGTGCCGCTTTCGCCAAGGATCAGGATAGTGCTGTCGGAGTCGGCCACGCGCTCGACCATGCGCAGCACCTCCTGCATCTTTGGCGATGTGCCGATCAACTGGTCGAACTTGTACTTGGTGTTGAGCTGCTTGCGGAGAAATGCGTTTTCGCTCACCGCCCTGTTGAATTGAAGCGCCCGCTCGATGGTTGCCTTGAAGTCGTCCAGCTTGAAGGGTTTCTGCAGGTATTCGAACGCGCCCTTGCGCATGGCCTCGACGGCCGTTTCCACGGTGGCAAATCCTGTGATAACCACCACCACCGGTGGCGGATTCATCGCCTTGGCCTTGGCCAACACGGACAATCCGACAGGGCGGGACTTTTCGAGGTAAAGATCAGTGACGACCAGATCGGGCCGCTGGGTGTCGAGGATGTTGCTGGCCGCGTCAAAATTGCTGCACGGAAAAACCTCATGTCCCTCGGCGCGCAAAAGCTCCGAGGTGATCTGAATCATTGTGATCTCGTCATCAACGACGAGGACTTTGGCCATGCGCGCGAAGGTACGAAAACGATTCCAGCCGGGCAAGAAACGAAAACGAAAACACACGAACCGCCCGGCAATGGCGCGGAAACCGGAGCTCAATTGCGCCGCAGGCGGTAGAAGCGCTGTGTTTGCGAAAGGGAATCGGTGGCGACGCGCGAGCCGGAGGAAAGAACCAAACCGAAGTTGGTGAGCGTGGTCCAAGTGTTCGTTCCGCCGAGGGAGGGCCGCGATTCCATTCGATAGGAGTAGCCAGCCTCCACCCGGAAAACCATGCGGAGCCGGTTCGAGACGACCTGCACATCCGTGATGAACATCGGCGGCAGGTAGGTGACAACCAGTTGCGGCGAGGCAGTCTCGTCCTGCAACTCGCGCGATCCAAAACGCCGCGCAGTGAAATCGTTGTCCTCCTCCTCGCTCTTGAGCATCCAACCGTGGTTCTGCCCCGGGTGGTCGAGCCAGAATTGCACGTCCGCCGCCAGACCGCCGCCCTCGAAGAAATACGGCGTGGAACTGACGCCCGCGACGTAAGTCGAGGCGCTGAAGCTGGCCGAGTAATCAGTGCCCTCCAACCCGCCTGGGGCCGCCCACACTAGCGAAGGCCAATGCCGGTGCGTCCAGTTCGCGTCGCCTGAACCCGACGGCGGAGCCTGTATGATGGCGTAGGACACGCCGTCCGGGACGCCGTTGGTGCCCTCACCCCACGAGACCAACACCCGCCGCAGCGAGAAGAGCGAGTCAGCAATGTCGTCTGCCGGCCGGCGCGTGACCCAGACATACAGCCCCGCGTCCACGATAGTGGCTCCAGCCGGGATTGAGGCAGCAACATCAAAACGCAGCAACGCCCGATTGCTCGTGTAGTTCTGGGTGGTTCCAGCGTTCAGCCACGGGTACGCGCCAATGCTGTTGGTTGGCACTACTTCAATGATCGAACAGTCCGCCGCCGGGAAGAGCGTGATGGTCTCAGCCCGGACGACCCCGGCAAACCACAAGATCACCAGCGCCAAAGCCAGGCGCGGAGTGAGCAAAACGGTCATGCCATACTCTACTACACAACGCCGAGTTCGCCCCGGATTTGTGTGCCGTCGATGGAAGACGTTCCGCCACCGAGCAGCATTTCGCCCGGAACAGTGTAGCCTGGAATGATACGGTTGAGCTGTTGTTGCGTGGCCCCGAGGTGGTCGCGAATGATCTCGCCTAGCACTGAGCGGTAATCTGTGGTGCGCTTGAGATAGCGCCCATTGACGCCGAACATCGAGCCGGACCCGCCCGTGACCCAAGGGATGGCGTCGCCGGGGCTGCAATTGTAAACCGCTCCGTTCACCGCGCCACCAGCCACCCACATGTGCCCTGCCTCGGCGTGGTCCGTCCCCAAGTCGCCATTTTCGATGGTGGTGCGCCCAAACTCGGAAAGCGTCACCACCACCAGATCATTCCAGGAAACCGCGTTGGAGTAGTTTGTGAAGTACTTGTAGAGGCTGTACATGGCCCAGCCAATGGCACGCTGAAGGTTGGCGTGACCGCCATTCACGGACTGGTTGCCGGCGACAGTTCCAGCCACCTGGTTTTGATGCGTGTCGAAGCCGCCGAGTTCCGTGCCGGCGATGATGGCCGGCGTGTTGTTCAGAACGAGCGCAGCGGCCTTAAGCTTGTAGAAGAAGTCGTGGTGGGCGGTGTCCACTACATACTTGTTTGCCGTGGTCGAATTGTCAGGCCGACGCCAGCCGCCGTTCTTGTTGCTGCTGGTCGGAAACAGAAAATACCCCTTGGAATTATCTCCCAGCGTCCCGCTTGGCGGTACCCACAGCGAGTCGCCGTCGGTCTTGATGTTGTCCTGATAAATGTTCCCAGCCTCCGAGAAATCGATCGAGGTGAACTGCTGCAACGTCCGCTGAAATCCCTGATACTGGTTGTAAAGCAGGTCACGGCTGAACTTGGGCGCGTAGCCAAGGCCGTTGGCGCGGGCAACAGTGTTGGTGGCCTTGACATTCGCGCCGGGGCTGGCGCTCGACGGCACGCCGAACACATCATACCGCTCAGGGTCACTGAGGTTGGTAAGGGCCGCCGCCGAACCGCGCAAAATCAACGGCAGACTGGACTGGATCGAAACTCCGGTCACCTGGCTGGCGGCCAGGCCGGACTCGATGATCGTCCGGTAGAAGATGCCGTCCTTGCTCAGGTTGTTATTCGGGCTGCCGTTCTCCCAGTAGTTCTGCGAGTCGAAGTGGGAACGCGACTGCCTCGGATAACCGACGCGATGAATGAGCGCCAAGTCGCCGGCATTAAAGACAGGCGCGAGAAACTTGAGCGACGGATGTAACGCCGCGAAGCCGTTGCCCAGACGGATGGCGTTCGGATAAAAGCCGTAGGTGGAAGCCGCGCCGGCCTCCGGAAAATCGCACGGCCCAAGCGTGCTGTAATTGGTCGCGCCATCGGTCGGGATGCGGATGTTCGGCCGACTGGTGGCGTATGACGAATCGAGAACGGGAATGACGGAGTTGAGGGAGTCATTAGCCCCGCGCAGCCATATGAACAGAAGTTTCTTCCCACCGCCCAGCGAACCGGCGGCCAGGGCGCGCTGGAGGAAACCGGGAACATTGGATACAGAGGCGAGCGCGGCCAGCATGCCGGCACGCCCCACCGTGCTCATGAAATCGCGCCGGCTGATGATGTTGATGTGATGATGTTTCATAGTCGTGCTGGGTTGTGAGATTATTGTTCCTGGAAACGCGGCGAACTCATCAAGGCCGCCACGAGGGCGCGCACCCGGCTGTCGTAGGCGGCGGTTGTGTTGCCAATGCCCGAGAACAGAGACGAGGCT
>CAYQWK010000310.1:0-6366 GCA_964420805.1 uncultured Bifidobacteriaceae bacterium
AACGGCGACATCGTGGGCGAGACGCTCTTCTACGGGCGCGGCGCGGGCCAGGACGCGACGGCCAGCTCAGTGTTGAGCGACATCGCGGACGCGGCGCTGGACTTGAAGACGGGCACGCGGAGCCGCATCCCGCCTTTTGTGCCGCACGAGCGCGACGGCGCGGTGCTGCCAATCAACGAGACCAGCTCGCGATATTACCTGCGCCTGCGCGTAACGGACCGGCCGGGCACAATGGCGAAGATCACGGCGATCCTCGGCAAGGCGCGCATCGGCATTTCGTCAGTCATCCAGCCCGAGGGCCACGAAGGCGAAATGGTGCCATTGATCCTGATGATTCATGACGCACCGTACGCCGCGATGCAAAAGGCGCTGGGGCAGATCGCCCGGCTGCCCGTCGTGAAAGGCGAACCGGTCATGATCCGCGTGGAGAATTTTGATTGATGAACACAGCCACACCCGCCCGAAACCAGGGCGTCATCCGCCGCTACGCGCAATACCTGCCGGTCACTGACGCGACGCCGGTGATCACGTTGAACGAGGGCAACACGCCGCTCGTGCCGGCGCCCAACTTCGTCGAAGCAATCGGAGGCCGGTTTTCGCTCTACTTGAAGTACGAAGGCCTGAACCCGACGTGTTCATTCAAGGACCGCGGCATGACGCTCGCCGTGTCCAAGGCCAAGGAACGCGGCGCCGAGGTCGTCATTTGCGCCAGCACGGGCAACACCTCCGCGTCCGCCGCCGCCTACGCCGCACGAGCGAAGATGAAATGCGTGGTGCTGCTGCCCGAGGGCAAGATCGCGCTGGGCAAGCTTGCCCAGGCGCTGATGTACGGTGCGACAACCATTTCCGTGCAGGGCAACTTCGATGACGCGCTTCGCATCGTCCGCGAGTTGGGCGAGACCGGGAAGGTCGAGGTGGTGAACAGCGTGAACCCGGTGCGCATCGAGGGTCAGAAGACAGCGGCCTTTGAAATTTGTGAGGAACTGGGTGACGCGCCCGACTTCCATTTCCTGCCGGTAGGCAATGCCGGCAACATCACGGCCTACTGGAAGGGCTACAAAGAATTTCACGCCGCCGAAAAATCCGACACCCTGCCCCGGATGTTCGGCTTCCAAGCCGCGGGCGCGGCGCCGATCGTGGACGGCGCGCCGGTCGCCAATCCGAACACCGTGGCCACCGCCATCCGGATCGGCAACCCGGCGAGCTGGCAGGCCGCCACGGCCGCGTTGCAGGAATCAAACGGCCACATCGACAAGGTGACTGATGATGAAATCCTCGCCGCCTACAAACTGCTGGCGCGCACGGAGGGAATCCTCGTTGAACCGGCTTCCGCAGCATGCCTGGCCGGGGTTAGGAAATGCGTGGAAGCGGGCCTGATTCCCGAGGGCAGCCTGCTCGCCGCCACCATGACCGGGCACGGGCTGAAGGATCCAGATACCGCAATCAAGACGGCGGGCTTCGAGCCGGTGGTCGTGCCACCGTCCGTGGACGCGGTCATGAAGGTGATCGGACTTTGAACCGCCTGCCGCCTCAGGGCTGAAGGACGCGGTAAAAGGCGCGGGCGGAAGGCGCATTGGTGTCGCGGAACTGCAAACTCCCCGAGGCCGGAGCGACGTTCGTGAACAGTGTCAGCCAGGTTCCCGCTGGATTGGTTGCCCGCTGCCACCGGTAGGCGAGCCCGGGATGAGCCGCAAGGCGAGTGTATGAGCCTCCGCTTCCGTCCGGCGCGAACCTGAGCGTGGGACCGGTTCCCAATCCGGCGAACACGTACGCCGCCCCTGAATTAAACGCGCTTTCGTTGTTCTGATTTCCGTTCACGCCGGTCACGCTGCTGTCTTCGGTGTCCGCGCCTACAACGAGAGTTTCCCCATGAAACGCCACGCAACGGCCAAAGTAATCCTCGGAGCCGTTGTTCGAAGCCTTCACCATGGCCTGTTGCGACCAGTTGGTGCCCTTGCGGTTGAAGACAAAGGCCGCGCCCGCGCCAAAGGAGTTGTCGTTCAGCACAACTGGATTGATTCCCGTTCCGCCGCCGTCCTCACCGGCGGCCCCGATGGCGATGGTATCGCCCGAGATGCAAACTGCCTCACCAAACAAGTCGCCGGCACCAGTGTTGGACGCCTTCAAATAGGCCTGCTGCGACCAGTTTGATCCCTGACGAACAAACACATACACCGCGCCGGAATCCTCGGCGGAACTGTTACTCTGGTTTCCGTTCACGCCGGTGGCGTTACCGTCCTCGCCCCATGCACCGACAACCACGGTTTCTCCGCAAACGGACACCGAATTGCCGAACCGGTCGTCGGACAGGAAATCGGTTTGCGCGGTGTTCGACGCCTTGAGGTAGGCCTGCTGGGACCAGTTGGTGCCGCTGCGCACGAACACGTAAACAGCGCCAGCCCAGTAGGCGGCATTGTTGAGTTGGTTACCGTTCACGCCAGTGGCATTGCTGGATTCGCCTGGCGCGCCGATGACAATCGTGTCGCCGGCAACGGCGACCCCGGTCCCGAAGTTGTCGTCCGCGCCCGTGTTGGAAGCCTTCAGGTAAGCCTGCTGTGTCCAGTTCGTGCCGTTGCGGACGAACACGTAGGCCGCTCCGGCCCCGGCGAAGCTGTTGTCAGCTTGATTGCCATTCACACCGGTGGCATTGGAACTCTCGCCAATTGCCCCCACGACAATCGTGTCGCCCGACACCGCCACACGCGCGCCAAAGAGATCGACCATGTCGGTATTCGATGCCTTGAGGTAGGCCTGTTGGGTCCAGTTGGTGCCGTTGCGGACGAACACGTAGGCCGCGCCCGCATACATGGCGCTGTTGTTCGCCTGGTTCCCGTTCACCCCGGTCGCGTTGCTCGATTCCCAGATCGCGCCCACGACGATGGTGTTGCTGTAAATGGAAACGGAGAAACCGAAGCCATCGCCAGCGCCGGGATTGGATGCCTTCAAATAGGCCTGCTGCGCCCAGTTGGTTCCATTGCGCACGAAGACATACACGGCACCGGCCTGATTGGCGGAGTTGTCGGCCTGATTTCCGTTCACCCCAGCCGCAGCGCTTGCTTCCGAGCGCGCCGCGATCACCAATGTGTCGCCCCAAATCGCCGAAGCCCAACCGAACTGGTCGGTCGCGCCAGTGTTCGACGCCTTGAGGTAAGCCTGTTGCGCCGCGGTGGCCGCCGCAGCCGGCAACGACAGGGAAAGCACCAACACCGAAACGACGGCAGCGATGAGGACGCACGAAAAACGTGCGATTTGTACCGGCGATGCCGGACTGGACCCGGGCCGGTGACTAGACCGCCTCAGGCACGAAGAACCCTGAACAACATTCACGCAGTGCCAGTCCAGCATCCGACATACCCAACTCGAAACCCGTCTGGATGCGCCCTGCTTTCACTGATCGAGGACACACCGGCACCACATTCCGTCCCAAATCCGCCCGCACCGTGTCGCGAAATCTGACGGGCGGAATGGTGGCTTCCTCGCCCACGGGACGTTGTTCGCGCGGGACTACGGCGTCCTTCAAGCCGCCTTCGCGGCTGCGAGATCGTCGCGCCGCTGGGCCAGGCTCTTGAAGAACTCAGCGCCTTCGCGCGCGCGGCGCACAAAGACGTCCTTGTCCTGGAGCATGGACTTGAAGATGCGCCACGAGGGGCCGCGCGGTATCAACATACCGGCCACCTTGTTGAAGTAGTAACGGTGGTAGAAATCTTCGAGCGATTGGAAAATCTCCTCTTTGCTCAAGCCCGGGTATTCGAGCGCGCTTTGCTGGAAACCGTCGCCCTCGACGAGGTCGGTCTTGTCCTTCTTGGTGAACCAGCCATTGAGCTTGGCCTGCTCGTACAGCTCGGTGCCGGGATACGGCGCGGCGAGCGAGACCTGGAGGCTGAACACGTCCAGTTCCCTGGCGAAGTTGATCGTCTGCTCGATGGTCTCCCGCGTCTCGACCGGCAAACCAAGGATGAACGTGCCGTGAATGACGACCCCGGCCTTGTGGCAGGCCTTGGTGAACCTGCGCATCTCGTCCGTGGTCACGCCTTTCTTGATGCGTTTGAGCGTCTCGTCGTTGCCGCTCTCGTAGCCGACGAGGAAGAGGCGCAGGCCGCAGTCCTTGAAGAAGCTGATCGTGTCGTAATCGAGATTGGCGCGGCTGTTGCAACTCCAGGTCAGGCCGAGCGGCGCAAGTTTCTTGGCGATCTCGCGGGCACGCGGCAGGTTCGCGGTGAACGTGTCGTCATCGAAGAAGAACTCCTTCACCTGCGGAAAGAGCTGCTTCATGTAGGCCATCTCGTCCGCCACATTCTGCGGCGAGCGGACACGGTACTTGTGCCCGCCAATGGTCTGCGGCCAGAGGCAGAAGGTGCATTGCGCCGGACAGCCGCGGCCCGTGTACATCGAAACGTAGGGATGCTGGAGGTAGCCGATGAAATATTTCTCGATCTCAAGGTCGCGCTTGTAAACGTCCGCAACCCAGGGAAGCGCGTCCATGTTGTGGATCAACTCGCGCTCGGGGTTGTGTTTGATCTTCCCTTCCTTGTCGCGGTAGCTGAGGCCGGCGATGGTCGAAAGGTCGCGGCCTTCGGCAACTTCCTTGCAGGTGAAGTCAAACTCCTTGCGCCCAACCCAGTCGATGGCGCTGGACGCCTTCAATGTTTCCGTAGGCAACACCGCGGCATGCGCGCCCACAAAACCGATCTTCGTGTCAGGCTTCTGCGCCTTGATGGCCTCGGCCACCTTGCAGTCATTGCGCAGCGACGGCGTGCTGGTATGGATGATGACGTGGTCGTAGTCCTTGGCGGTGCGAAGGCATTCCTCCTTGCCCACGTTGTGCGGCGGGCAGTCGAGCAGCTTCGATCCTGGCACCAGCGCAGCCGGCTGCGCCAGCCAGGTTGGATACCAGAACGAGGTTACTTCGCGCCGCGCCTGGTAGCGCGAACCCGCGCCGCCATCGAAGCCGTCGAATGAAGGAGGTGAGAGGAATAACGTCTTGCTCATCATGCTGAAAATGTCCCGGTTGCGATGCGGTGAGTCTGCTGACTACTCCGTCTTAAGTTCGATCTTCTTGGCGCCGCCGGCCGAGTTGACCATCTGTCCGGTATCGCACGAGCCGCCTTGGTTCTCATGCTCCGCCACCGTGCCGCGTTGAAACGCCCCGCGCGCGCCGGCGGCCGGATTGATGGCGGCCTTGGCCTCGGCGAGGTGGCCCTTGCCGATGGAGACGCCATTGTAGGCGGTCTTTTCGAGCTCTTTGCTCGCGGGGAAGGGCCTGGGTTTTGCGCCGAAATTGTATTTGAAGTTCTTCCAGTTGTCGCCGCGCTGGTAGTTCGTGCCGAGGGCGCCGCTGGGATCGTAACCGCAATGCACCATGCAATGTTCGCAGCGCGCGTCGCGCGCCACGCCCCCAACCACGCCGTAGTTTTCCCACTTCACCTCGCGGAGCATCTCGCCGTAGGTCGGGTAGTGGCCGTCGGTCATCAGGTAGCACGGCGCCTTCCAGCCCTTCACGTTGTAGGTGGGAATGGCCCAGGCGGTGCAGGTGAGTTCGCGTTTACCGGCGAGAAATTCCTGATAGACCGGCGTGCCGAAGATGGTGAACAGCCGGCCCCACTCCTCGATCTTGGCGAACTTCTGGCGCGTCATGTCGCGGGTGAGGAAGAACTCCTTCGGGTCGCGGCCCAGGCGCTTGACCATGTCCTTCTTGGCCGCGTCGTAATCGTAGCCCGGCGAGATGGTGTGTCCGTCCACCTCGAGTGAACTGAGGAACTTGAACATGTCCTCCAGTTCCTTCACGTCCGTTTCCTTGTAAACCGTCGTGTTCGTGGCGACCTGATAGCCGAGAATCTTCGCCATGCGGATGGCCTGCACGCATTCCTTGAAGACGCCCTCGCGTTCGACAATGAGGTCGTGGGTGTATTCAAGGCCGTCCACATGCACATTCCAGTAATGCCACGTGCTGGGCTTGATGGTCAGCTTGGCGCGCGCCGCAGCGTCGGCGGTGCGGATGGCCTCGGCTTCCCTCGGCGTGACGAGTTGAATCGCCTCGAGTTCGCGCAGCTTTGCGTCCATCTCCGGCGACCAGTTGGCGGCCATGTACTCGCGCATCTTCTTGCGCATGAACACGCCATTGGTGCAGATGTAAATGACCCGGCCCTGATCATGCAGTCCGGCGATCAGTTCCTCGATTTTCGGATAGATCAACGGCTCGCCGCCGCACACTGACACCATCGGCGCGTCACATTCCGCCGCCGCCGCCAGGCACTGCTCCAGCGGGACCATGTCCTTGAGGCTGGTCGAATACTCGCGGATGCGGCCGCAGCCTGTGCAGGTGAGGTTGCAGGTGTGCAACGGCTCGAGCTGCAAAACCATCGCAAA
>CAYQWK010000310.1:6376-7463 GCA_964420805.1 uncultured Bifidobacteriaceae bacterium
GATGATGTGGGCGGCGATTTTCGCCGTCAGTGCGAGGGGGAATCGCATAGTTTGGATCTATTCCGCAGGAAGCGCCGTCACGGGCGCGGCCGGTGAAACCGGATGTGAAACCAGATAAATCGCTGAGTTAGTAGCGGTCGAGTTCTGGATGAACCCACGCATCAATCCGCCGCCGCCAGGAATCAGGAAATCGATGGGGGAAACGCTGCGCGAAGCGCGAATGCCGCCGCATCCCCCGCAAAAAACGAGAGCCACGGCCAGCAGCGCCAGCCAAATGCCTTTCCAAGTCCGCATCACGCACGGCACTATAGAAACGGTCATGGCCTTTACAACTACGATTTCGGGGCGCTGGGTAGTCATGCTCCGTTCAACCCTTGCCGTGGCGATTGGTTGCGCACTGGCGGTACTGCCGGATCAGGGCCACGCGGAATCCGGCTTCGTCGCCCGCGCCGGGCGCGACTTTACCAATGCCCTCGCCGCGTTCCGCCGGTCCCCTGCCGACACCAATGCCGCCGTTGCACTGGCTCGTGCAGCCTTCAACTGGGCGGAATACGCGACCTCAGATCGCCAGCGCGCGGACGTCGCGCAGCAAGGCATCGCCGCCGCTCACGCCGCACTCGCGAAGCAAACCAATAACGGCCCGGCCCATTACTGGCTGGGCATGAACATCGGCCAGGTCGCTCGCACCAAGTCCCTCGGCGCGCTCAAGCTCGTCCGTGAGATCGCCGGCCATTTTCAACGCGCGCGTGAACTGGATGAGCAAGCCGATTTCGCCGGACCGGACCGCTCGCTGGGTTTGCTGTACCGCGACGCGCCTGGCTGGCCGACCAGCCTCGGAAACAGAAAGAAGGCCCGCGAACACCTCGAACGCGCGGTGACGCTGCACCCGGAATTCCCGGAAAACCCGCTTTGTCTGCTCGAAACCCACGCGGAATGGGGCGAGTGGCAAAACTTCGAGCGCCAGGCGAAAGCCACCGAACAGGCTTTCGTAAAAGCTCGCGACCAGTTCCGCGGCGAGGATTGGGCGGCGAACTGGTCCGATTGGAACAAGCGGCTGGCCGCAATGAAGGCCAAAGCGACCGCCGCC
>CAYQWK010000311.1:0-7451 GCA_964420805.1 uncultured Bifidobacteriaceae bacterium
GTCCCGAGGAAGTTGCCATCACCGCCGGAAGCGGTGCCGTAGAGCGTGCCATCACCGCCCTGCACCAGTTGGGATTGAGGCCGCCCTCCGGTGACGTTGGTCAGGATGCTGAAGCTCATGATGGTGGTGAAGGTTTGAGCCGTCGCAAACGGAACGACGAGCAGAGCCAATAGCGACGCCAGCCTCCAGGGCCGTGGCGCAAGGCGAATCAAGGAATTCGAGTGCATGACTTCTGGGGCTTCACTGCGACCGGATTTATGCACTTCCAGCTTCCGGATTCAATCGCTCGTTCTGCCGGGTAACCGCCGCCTGTTTCGGCAAGCCCCCTTCGTCGAGTCGGGCGCTCCGTGGCGGGAAAAGTCGGCGGTGAGCTTCGGAACTGCCGAACAGCGCGGAACGATGCCCCGCATTCTGGCTACTTCGTCATCACCGCCGCTCGCAGTGCCGGGTTCGGGCGGAGGGAGAGTGGTGGAGTTGGGATCGCATTGGCCGTTGTTGCCGCTTGGTTTGTTTTATCGGATGTCGATTACGTTCTCGCCAAACGTCGGCGGGCTTGGGTGAATGCGTCTCAGCACCTTGCTTTCCGGCCCGCCGCGCGTGAGGCCGCGGGTTGGCCGGATCGCGACAACACGGTGCAAAGGGACAAACACCAAACTTCTATGAACAACAATTGCGGCAAGAGTGGGACTTGCGTTGCGAACCGTGTCCGAGTGGTTACTAGGTTTCGCCTGTGGCTGGTCTTCACCGCCATCGCGGCGTGCGCCCTTGCTCCCGCCGGTTGGGCGAAGATCATCCAGTTCGATCTGCGCGGCACGGCGGGCGTGGGGCTGCTTCCCGGTAACGAAACGCCCGCGGTCTCGGGCGGCGCGGGCGGGGAAATCGGCGCGGGGATTTCTTACAACGACGTGACGCGGGTGCTGACGCTGAACGTGGGCTGGGGTTCCTCGCAGGGTTTCGTCAATCTGTCGGGCACGGCGACCGCCTCGCACATTCACGGGCCAACGGCGGCAAATCTCGGGAACGACGGGAGCGGGATTTTCCGGCAGACGGCCGCAGTGTTGTTCAATCTCAGCCGGTCCAGTGACGCCGTGACGGGTGGCACTTTCACGACGACCAACCTCACCCTGACGGCGGCGCAGGAGACGAATCTGTTGAATGGGCAGTATTATATCAACCTTCACACCACCAGCGTCCCCGGCGGCGAGTTGCGCGGGTTCCTCGTGCCGGCGCCCACCATCCTCTGGACGGCCGCGCCGGTGACCGGCCCGGCGGATGTGAGCACGGCTGGGACGCTGGTCGGCGCGCTCAACGTCGGCGGTTCGGGCATTGCGCAGACGGTCAACGGGGTGAACTTCGCCGGGGATGGGGCCGGCAGTGCCGCCATCGCGCTCGGCACGGCCACGGTGCAATTCAACTTCGATAACAGCGTGAACGCCGACTTCTGGGCAACCGCCGCCCCCGGCGGCAATGTCGCCTACGGCACGGCGCTGGATTCGGGGCGGTGGGTGGACACCTGGACAAATGGAATGGTGGCGCTGAACGGGTTGGTGGTGGGGCGGCGTTATCAGGTGCAGCTTTGGATCACGGACACGCGGGTCTGTTGCAGCAACCGGCTGCGCAGCGTGGACGGCGTGGCCACCGTTTCCAACGGGTCCAACGTGCTGCGCGGCGTTTTCACGGCCGACGCGGCCTCGAAGCTGATCACGATCGACGGGGCGGGCTTTGGGCCGCAGTTGAATCTCATGCAGCTCCGCGATCTCGGCCAGCCGCTCGTGACGCCGGCCATCCCGATCAACGGCGGCATCACTTCGATCCTGTTGTATGTGGACGACCAGTTCGTGTCCTCGGCCTATCAGAGGGCTCTGGATCATGCCGGACTCACCTACACGCTTTTCACCAGTGAAGCCGCGTTCAACGCCGCCGTGACCGCCAGCACTCCGCCCACCACCCTGGCCATCGTGGATTCGATCGATAGTTTCCATGCCCTGACCCCGCTCCCGGAATTCATCGCCAGATCCGGACGGGCCCTCATGTATTACTGGGATCTCGATGGCGCCCCCGCGCTGGCCGCGGCGTTCAACGCGACCGCCGTGCAGGACATCTTCGCGCCCGTGTCGGTCAATGACTGGGGCGGTTCGTTCTTCTTCAACCAGGTGACCAATCCGCTGGCGTTGTTCGAGCGCGGGTATAACGACGACGGCGACAAACTGCAGCCGACCCTGGGCGGCGTGGCGGTGGCGGGGCACACCGCGGCTGCGGCGAACGGGCAGGCGGCCGTCGTGATCGGCAACTCGGGCCGGACGATCGTGAACTCGATGGCGTTGCAGGACGCGACCAACGCGCCAGCGCAGGCCGCGCAGTTCGCGCTGAACGAGATTTTTTACCTGCTCGCGCCAGTCCACAGCGGCGGGCGGGTGGCCGTGCTGGCGGCGGAAGGTTCCGCCAGTTGGAAGGAGGACGTGCGGCAGAAACTCCTGGCCACGGCGGCTTTTGAGGCGGTCGATGTAATTGGGGCGGACACCGGCACTCCAACCCTGGCCCAGCTTCAGCCTTACTCCGCCGTGCTGGTGTTCTCTGACGGAACTTTCGCCAACTCGACCGGCTTGGGCAATGTCCTGGCCGACTACGCGGATGCCGGAGGCGGCGTGGTCATTTCCACCTTCGCCCTCTACACGTCAGGCACGGGGTATGGGCTTGACGGGCGTCTGCTCACGGGCGGTTACCTTCCATTCGTGGCCGGATCGACGTTTTCCGGCACCGAGATCACCCTCGTCCCCGACCAGGCCGGGCACCCCATCTTGGCGGGGGTGGGCAGTCTCAGCGGCGGTACCTCGAGCTATCACAACGCGGTGACCGTGGCATCGAATGCGGCCCTCGTCGCGCACTGGAGCAATGGCCGGCCGCTTGTGGTTACCAAGGTGACGGGGCAGGCCCGCGTGGTGGGATTGAACTTCTTCCCGCCCTCCGAGAGCGTGCGCAACGACTTGTGGCGCACCAACAGCGATGGCGGCCTGCTTATGGCCAACGCGTTGCGCTGGGCCGGGCTGCCCGATTGCACGCTGCAAACCAACTATGTGGCGGGAATGAACTTCATGGGCGGCTTGTTGGAAGACGGACCCATGGGGATGGCCTTCGATGGCACGAACTTTTGGTCCGTGGATGGTGGCGGCACCGTGGGCAACCGGCTGAGCCGTTACACGGCCGGCGGTGTGTTCCTGGCCGCCTACGCGCCCGGCATTGATTTCCGCTCGATCTTCACCGACGCCGCCGGCCGGATCTACGCGCGTGGCTTTAATAGCGCCAACATTCTGCGCCAGACCACGCCCGGCACCTTCGTCACCAATGTCACGTTGGTGGGTGGCTCCCTGGACTCGCAGGCAAGTGTGGTCCTCAACGGCAACGGCAGTGAATACGTGGCCGTGAACAGCGGAACCGTCCAACGCTGGAGCACGAACGGCTCCTTCATCGGCACGGTCGCGTTGGCGGGCTATGGCACGCTCGCCGGGGATAGCGGCTTCCCGCAAAGCAGGCGGCTGGCGGCCGTCGGGAACCATTGGCTCACTTACAATGGCAACCGCGTGCTCTCGATCTGGAATCAAAGCGGCGTCCGAATCGCGACCACGGTGCTGCAAGGCGCCAGCACCGATTCCGATGGAAGCTACAGCTTCAGCTACTGCGCGGGCCGGGTCTTTGTGGAGGATTCAGCCGGTGCGCCATGGCGCGGCTATGACATTTGCACCTCGCCCGAGCGCCCGATGCTCTCCCAGCCGGTGAACCTCGGCGGCGGTCAGTTCCAGTTCAACCTGCACGCGCCCGCCGCGCGCTCGTACGTCCTCCAGCGCAGCGCCAACATGGTTTCCTGGACTCCCTTCCTGACCAACACTCCGCTGGCCCCGAACACGACGATCACCGACACCGGGGCGACGGGTACCAATCTCTTCTATCGCGCCCACAGGCCGTAGGCGTGGGGGAAGAGCGTCTGGCAAAGTTCCGGGAACTGCGCCGCCGCGGGACGGCTACGGCACCACTGCCGCGCAGACCATTTCCAGCACGCGGCGGATGCCGTCATCGCCGCCACGGCTGCCTTCCATGAACGGCGTGCCTTGGATGGGTTTCCAGTCATCGCGCGCGGTGCTGGGTTCGGGTTGGGGAATGGTGGTGAAGTTGGGATCGTACTGCCCGTTGTTGCCGCCCATTTTGTAAATCACCAGATCAAGCGACGGCACGATGATGAGCGCGAAGCCGCCCGCGCCGGATTTCCAGAACGCATCGCGCGGCGCGCCGATGACGTGGCCGTCCGAGTTCTGCTCGAACATCAGCGTGTAGGGACAGTGCGGATTGTGCGGCGACATCTTGTTGCAGAGCGCGACATAATCCGCGGGCACGAGTTGTTTGTCGCCCCATTTGCCGCCGTGCGCGAGGCAATAGCCGAAGCGCAGCGCATCCGTGGCGTGGACGGCGGTGCTGCCCGCGCCGTTCGCGTGCGGCATCGTGAAGGTGCCGCGCCGGAGACAGAAATCCCACGGGCCCCAGCCCTGCGGCTTGGCCAGGCGCGTGTCGATGTATTCCCTCAACTCCAGGCCGGTAATGCGCCGCAGGACCATCGAAGCAATGTGCGGCTCGGGTGAGGAATAGGAATAGCCCGCGCCGGCGTTCGTCCACATCGCGCAACGGAGCGATGAGCCGTCGATGTCCTTGATGTTCTGGCCGGGCGAGGGTTTGAGCGGAAACGATTTGCCCATCACCACGGCGGAGGGGGATTGCCCTTCGCCGTTGTAGCCGCCGGTCATGCAGAGCAATTGCCCGAGCGTGATGTCGGCGCGGCGCGGGTCGTCCAGCTTGCCCTCGGCGTTGAAGGCTTCGGGCAGAAACTTCGGTGTGAAGACCTTGGTGTTCAGCCCCTCGGGAATCTGGTCGCGGAACTCCTGCAGCATGATGCCGCAGGCGATGCTGGTGTAAGCCTTGCCCGTCGAGGCCATGTCCGGGTTCACGTTGCGGCTCGCGCGCCCGACGTATTTCTCGAAGACCAGCCAGCCATTGCGCACCACGAGCAAGCCGGCGTTCTGGGTGCAACGCTGCGTGAACTCCCATGCCTGCTCCAGCCGCGGCAAATCCATCGCGGCGTTCCCGCGCACCTGGGCCGCATTCGTGGCCGTGCGCCAACCGCCGGAAGCGTCGGGGGGAGGGAAGTAGTCGGCGGCGTGAATTACAAAGGAACAGGCAAGTAACAAGGCACAGCAGGTCGTTCTCATTTTGATTTCTTCACCAGTTTGCGCAATGCCTTCGCAGCCTGCGCGCGATCCAGTTTGCCGGAGGCAACGCCGAGCGTGAGCTTTTCCCAGGCGTCCGCGTCGAGGTTTTCATCAGGCAGCAATCCGTTCTCGCTGAGGAAGACCAGACAGGTGGCGACAGCGGTGCGCTTGTTGCCGTCCAAGAAGGGATGGTTCTGGCACGGGTAAAAGAGATACGCCGCCGCGATTTCCATCGGGTCGGAAAAGAGCGGTTGTCCCGTCATGGTGGCCTTCGGCGCGGCGACGGCGGATTCCAGCAAAGATTGGTCGCGCAATCCCGGAGAGCCGCCGTGCGCGGCCAGCACTTCCTGATGAATGGCGAGGACGGCCGAGACTGTGGGATGGGAAAGCGGCGCGCTCATGAAAGCCGCCGGAACAACTCGGAGTTCTTGCGGATGAGCCGCTTGGCCGCGGTCGCGGCTTTCTTCGGCTCGATGCTCGGACGAATGGGTGTGAGGGTAATGGTTCCGCCTTCGTGCAGTTCCACGTTCACCTGATCGCCCACCTTGAGCCGCGCCATCTCCATCAGCGCCGCGTCGAACATGATGCCCTGCGAGTTCCCCACCTTCGAAATCGTCTTGGTCATGAGGTAATACTATGTTTTACAAGCAGGCCGTCAAGGCGGCTGTTCGGCCCGCAAGGCTGCGCGAACTCCCGCGCCCGCTCCAACCGCGGCAAATCCATGGCGGCGTTCCCGCGCACCTGCGTCGCATTCGTGGTCGTGTGCCAACCGCCGGAAGCGTCGGGGGAGGGAAGTAGTCGGCGGCGCGAAGCAGGCATGGAGCCGGCAACAGCAAGGCGATGAGGCGGGGCGGATGAGTGCCGGAGTCTTCATGCGGTGATCGTCCAGTATGCGGTGCGGCGGTCAACGCGCATCGGGAAAGCGCAAGCATTGTAAATTGAGCGGCGCGTGGGGGGCGGCTTGAGAGCGGTGTCGTGAACAAGAAAGCAAAGCCTATTTGTTGCACCGGATTGCGCATTCATCTTATACACGCGCCCCATGAATTGTTTGCAACGCATGGGTCTTCTACTTGTTCTACCGGGTCTTTTGCTGACCGCGACGCTTCTTCCGGCGGCGGAGTTGAAGGCGCTTTCCATCGATGACCGCGTGGCGGCGTTGGAGGCGGCGGCCAAGGGAATCAACTCCGGCGACAACGCCTGGATGCTGGTGAGCTCGGCGCTGGTGCTGATGATGACCGCGCCGGGATTGATTCTCTTCTACGGTGGTCTGGTGCGGGAGAAGAACGTGCTGGCCACGATGATGCAGAGCTTGTTCCTGATGGGGGCGATTTCGCTGTTCTGGATGGTGTGCGGTTACAGCCTCGCGTTCGGCGAGGGGAACGCGTTCTTCGGGAATTTCACGCAGTATTTCATGCTCAAGGGCGTGGGTTCCGCGCCCAATGGCGATTACGCGGCCACGGTGCCGCACCAGAGCTTCATGCTCTTCCAGATGATGTTCGCCATCATCACGCCGGCGCTGATCACCGGGTCGCTTGCCGATCGGATGATGTTCAAGGCGTTCGTGGTGTTCGCGCTGGCCTGGACGGTGCTGGTGTACGTGCCGCTGGCGCACATGCTCTGGGGCAAGGGCGGGTATTTCAACTGGGCGCTCGGTGGCAAGGTGCCGGTGCTCGATTTTGCCGGAGGCACGGTGGTGCATATCTCCAGCGGCACGGCGGCGCTGGTTTGCGCGATCGTGATGGGAAGGCGCCTGGGGTATCCGCGCGAACCGATCCTGCCGCATAATGTGGTGTTGAGCCTGATCGGCACGGGGTTGCTGTGGTTTGGCTGGTTCGGCTTCAACGCGGGTTCGGCGGTCGCCGCCGGCGGATTGGCGACGAGCACATTTGCCGCGACGCATTTCTCGGCGGCGGCGGGCGCGCTCGGCTGGGCGCTCACGGAATGGATGATGCGCGGCAAGCCGAGCGTGCTGGGCACGGCCTCGGGCATGGTGGCGGGCCTGGCCACGATCACGCCGGCCAGCGGGTTCGTGACCGTGCCGGGCGCGACCTTGATCGGTCTGTGCGGCGGAGTGGTGTGCTTCCTGGCGGTGACGAAGCTGAAGGCGAAGTTCAAATACGACGACTCGCTCGACGTGTTCGGCGTGCATGGCGTGGGCGGCACGATCGGAATGCTGCTGGTGGGCCTGCTGGCCAGCGC
>CAYQWK010000312.1:0-7443 GCA_964420805.1 uncultured Bifidobacteriaceae bacterium
CGTAAACGCCAGGCGTGGTGCGCCGGGGCGAATCGTCCGGCACTTGGAAGAAGTCGCAAAACTCCTTTTGCGCCACCGCCGCGGCGGGAAAACCGGCCCCCGCGTCATTGGTGCCGTAGTCGTGATCGTCCCAGGTGGCGAACAGCGGGGTGGTCTGGCGGAGCTTGGCGAAGCCCGGCATGTCCGCGAGCATGCCATATTTCTTTCGAAATACCGCCGGGTCGGAGGTGTCCGCGTAGATGTTGTCGCCGAGGAGAACAAAGGCATCGCAGCGGATGGCATTGATGTTGTCCCAGATGGGCGCCGGCCGGTCTTGATGCACGCACGAGCCGAACCCGAGCGTGGTGATGACCAGTTTAGGCCGGGCCGAACCCCGATCCGACGCGACCCCAGGAAGCGCAGTCGTTTCCGCAGCAGGGAGATTACCGCAAACGAACGCGAGGAGCGCAAAGACGGTGAAGATGGTTTTCATAGATTTGGAGCCGCTGGACTGGTGGTCGGGGTTGGCCGGTTTTCGCAAAGCTTGAGACTCCTGCGCAGCGAGTCTGGCGTGACGTACATAATTCAGAATCGTTGTTTCTCGGCCGCGAGCCTCTCGCGCAGAACCGGGTAGGAGACTTCCTGAACGCTGACTCCTTTGTCCAACGCGACGCCCGCCGCAATGGCTGCGCTCTGCGAGAGGGCCATGAACACGGGTTCCATGCGGATCGAACCGTGCGCGACGTGCGACGCCGAGACACAGATGGGCGAAAGCAGGTTTTCGCACTCGCCCCGGCGCGGAATGATAGAGCGATAGGAAATGCCATACGGCTTCGGCGGGACGCGCCAGATCACGCCGTCGCTGACGCAGTAACCGCGCTCAGTGACGAAATGCTGCACGACATGCGAATCCATGCCGAATGAGCCCAGCGCCACGGGGTCGGACGCGGCGCGTTTGCCTTCGCAATCGTGCTGCGTCATCACGTAATCGCCGACCATGCGCCGCGCCTCGCGGATGTAAATCATCCAGGGCCAGCCGCCGTTGTCGGTGAATTCATCTTTGCACAGACCGTAGGTGGAAACTCTTTTGCGAATGGCCTCGGGCACGCGCGGGTTGTTCGCCAGAGTCCAGAGGAAGCCGCGGATGTAGGTCTCGTGTTCCTTCTCGATCTCGTGACGGCGCTCGTAGCTGGCCTCGGGATAATCCCAGTTCGCGCCGGGCAGGTCCGAGCCGACGGCGTGCATGTTGTTCCAGTCCACTTTCCTCTTTCCGCCTGCCAGCGGTTCAACGAGTGCTGGCAGCCGTTGATCGCCCGCGTCGAAGTTGCGCAGCAGCAGTTCGTGATCAATCTCGCGATAACCCGCGGGTTTCGCGATGGGGATGCGCAGCTTCGGATCGCTCGTCAGGCAGACGCGATAGTTGTAGGCCTGAATCTTCCTGTCGCCCTGTCCGTTCGCGAGGCCTTCGACGCGGAACACATACGGCAGCAAGCCGCTCGTGGGGTCGCCGGCTTTGACGTGCGGATCCAAGTCCTTGATGAAATGATCCTTGTCGCCCTGGGTGTAATGGACGCGGGGTTTGGTGTCGCCGCGCCGCACGCCCGCCATGTCCTCGCCGTATTGACTCTCCGGCTCGCGCCCCACCGTGTAGGTGACTCCGGCTGCCGCCATCAAGTCGCCCACGTAGGTTGCATCGATGAACATCTTCCCGCGATAGGTCCTGCCGCTGAGCGTGGTGATCGACTCGATGCGTTTGCCATTCATCTTCACGCCTTTGCCGGGAGCGCGGTCGAGCTTCTCGTTGTAAACCACCGTGACTCCGGCCTTCGCAATCATCTTCTCAAAGACCTGCCTGCCCACGCTCGGTTCGAAACTGCGGATGTAGTTCGTCCCGTAAGCCGCCGCGATGCCATCGTAAAACTCCGAAGCAATGCCACCAAAAGTGTCACGGCGGCCGAGAAAATCCGTCGCGCCGAGCCCGCTGGAACTCATGCCGCCGGGGAAGCCGGTGGGATTCACCCAAATGACGGAGCGCCCCTCACGCCTGGCCGCGATCGCCGCGATGACCGCGCCGGATGAATCACCATAGACCACGATGTCATGGATGGGCTGTTCCAGTTGCGCCACTGATTCAGGCGCAAGGTGCAGCGCGATGGCCGCTGAAAGCAGAAGTGCGAACAACCTATGCTTCATATGCGGGGTGACTTCTTTCCCGGATCAACCAGAGCGGGTTCGCCCTGGACGCCTGCGTTCTTCAGCTTTTCCAGCCAGACCTCGCGGGAAAGACCATTCTCGATGGCGCCGGTTTTGGAATCGAGGATGAAGAAGCCCGGTGTCCTGCTTCCAGCGAGGATACGGTTGGGTTTTCTGGGCGGATTTACTTCACCGAAGATGAACGGGCCCGAGTTGCCGATTTGAACCAGCTTCGGGCCGATCAGTATTTCCCCTTTAGGCGGAAGGACCAGCCCAACGTCCTCACTGTCACCAGAGAAGATCGCGTAGCCGCCTGGCAGCGGACTGCCCCGGTTGCAGCCGAACAGAAAAAACTGGGGCACCAGCGCGAGCAAGAGAAGCGTGCGTATTCTCATTCGTTGCTCCCTTTCATAAACGCTCCGGCCGGCTCCGGCCAGAGGTGTTTGATTGATCGAGCAGGACTTTCAGTTCCGTCACGATCTGCAGTTGCTCAAAGCGGTGGTTCTTCTTTCGCCAGGGTCCGAGTCGAAGTTGTAGATTTCGCTTGGCGTGATGAGCGGAGGCCCGCCGATGCCCTCAAAAACTCTGCCGCCATTCGGCACGTGAAAGGCCATCTGCCCGGTCATCAAGCTGTGACGCAAGAGCGTACAGACCGTGACCGGGCTGTGCGCGCCGGCGAACCGCATCCCTGCCCGGGCCAGACGATCGATGTTCCGTGTGGCGATTTTCGATTGATCGTTGCAGCAGAGCACGTCGCCATAGCCGAGGCCGTCCGCGAGGATACGCAAAATGTTGTAACGTGGCTGATCGGTTTCCACCGCGGACACGACCAGAACAAGTATGACAGCCACGCTGAGTAAGCTCGGGATTTTCACGACAGCCCTTTTCGTCGTTCAGCCGTCGGGAGGCAATCCATCGCTAAGTCCACAATTACAAGAGCCGGACGCGACAGCACGGCGTTGGTCTTGGCTCCGAAATAGTCCGAGCGCCAGAACTTCTTCAGGGCAGCCGTGATGAGTTGCTGCCCGAACGTGGCCACGGCGGGGTCGCAAAGGATGTAGAGATTCTCGTCTACGATGTAGCCGCACACGCTCAGCGTATGGCCTGCGAAGCCGCCGGGGTATTGCGGCCCGACGTTCCCTGAAATCCACGACCACCGGACGGCCCGCATCGAGTTCACGCTTTAGCATCGCGGTCGCTTGCTCGAAGCCCGTGTCGTCCGGTGTATAGACCACGAGTCTCCCCGCTGATCGATCTTTGCGGACGCATCAACCAGATGCCACCAGTTCGTGCCAGTGCCGAGCGGCGACGCGCAGAGCTGCTTGAAATACCAGCCCCGAGCTTCGCGCCTTGAAAGCGCGCGAACGTCGCGCACGCCGACGCGCCGCAGTTGTTATAGCCCTGGTGAATGTGCGGCATTTGCACAAAGGCAAACTTGCCCGGCTCGCTCTTGCGCCGACGATGATCAATGAACTTCAACAAGTCGGCGCCCGCCCTGCTGAACGGACGCACTGCCCGACGGCTGCGCTGGATGCCCTGTTGCGCCGGTCGGATGCAGCCTCGACGCGCGTGATCAATTTGCTTTCGCTGCCTTAATCTCACCGGCTTGAAACTGCAACTCACCCAGCACAATGAGCCCTAACGGGTCGCTCAACTCCGCTGCGCGCTCAGCCAGTCTCCGAGCCTGCGCCACATCGGATGCGTCGCCTTCGCGTCGCTCGTGTCGGAGGGGAACTCCCCAACCGTTTCCTGGCGAAACGCGATCACATCCAGCTTGATCTGTCCGCCTTCTATTGCATTCATTACATATCAATTGCATGCAGTCCAGAGAGTCAGTTGAGCCAACGCAATCACGCCGGTCACGACCGTCACCCGGTGGCGGGCAGCGGCAGCAGTCGGACATCAACGACAAGGAAGCCGGGGGCACTCTGGTGGAAAAGGTTTACGACGCCGTGGTGGAGGGAATCCTGTTGGGGCGTTACGGCGCGGGCCAGGTGTTAAGCGAGTTGGGGCTGGCTGGGGAGCTGAACGTGAGCCGCACGCCGGTGCATGAGGCGCTGGCGCTGCTCGCAGCGGATGGCCTGGTGTCGCGCGAGCGGAACTGCCGCGCCCGGGTTGTGCGGTTCACGGCGGACGATCTGTTCGAAGTATTCGAGATGCGCAAGCTCCTGGAGGGGCACGCAGCGGAGCTGGCGGCCGGACGGATGGACAGCCGCCAGCTCGGGCCGCTGCGCGCCACGGCGGCGGCCTTGCGAGAGGGGTTGAAGGCGCGCGACTGGAGCCGGCGCTGGAGCGAGGCGGACGAGGAGTTTCACCGCACCGTGGCGCAAGGCTGCGGCAACGCGCGCCTGGCGAATGACATTCTCCGCTACCGACTGCTGCACCGGGGCATCAACCGCCATTCCACCGACCCGCAGTCGCTGCGCCGCGCACTCGCCGAGCACGAGTCCATCTTGGAGGCGTTGGGAAGACGGGATGCGGCGGCGGCGCGCGAGCGGATGGTGGCACACATCGCGGCCTGGCAGGAATTTTTCACGGCGCAGTTCCGACGATCGAACTAGCCCCGTGGCGTCAAGGCGATGGGGTAAAGTGAAAACGAACGCCACACGTCTTCTCGACACGCTCGGCATTCGCTACGAGTTTCGGCATTACGACGTGGATCCTAACGATCTCAGCGCGGTGAAGGTCGCGGGACAAATCGGGCTGCCACCCAGCCAGGTCTTCAAAACTTTGTGCGCGAAGGGCGACCGGCAGGGACACGTTTTCGCGGTGATTCCCGGCGACGGCGAACTCGACCTCAAGGCGCTCGCCCGTGCCACCGACAATAGAAGCACCGAACTGGTGTCCGTCAGCCAACTGCCACAACTCACCGGCTACATTCGCGGCGGCGTGACGGCCTTGGCGGCAAAGAAGAATTTGCCGGTGCGGCTTGATGCATCCGCGTTGGCGCATCCAGTCATCGCCGTGTCAGCGGGCGTGCGGGGGACCCAGATGTTGCTCGCGCCGGAGGATTACATCCGGGCGACCGGGGCAATCACCGCCGCGTTGACGCGATCGCCCGCTGATATTCCAAAATGAGAACGCACCTGCATCTTCCGGTTCCGGCAGGAAAATTCGGAACGGCATTGCCTGTCCCGCATCTTTTTGTCCTCGCCCTGCTGTTCATCGCCTGCGTCCACGGTACGGAGCCGCCGCTTCGACTGGTCACCGCCAGCCTGTTCGGCACGGGCGCGGACGATGATATTCAGGGCGCGGCCCAGGCGGCGGATGGCAGCGTGTATCTCGTCGGCAATGTCGGCGCGCCGATGCGCGAACTGCCGGGCGGGGCGGCGGTGAAGTCGTTCGGTCAAGGCGCAGCCGAGCCGAAATGCGGGCGGGCTTTTGTCGCACACTTGTCGGCGGACTTCGCGAAGGTGCTGCATTACACCGAACTCGCCGAGGGCGTCGCCATCTTCACGTCGGTGCAGGTGAATGGGAACGGGGTTTACGCGGGCGGCTACGCGAGCGTGGCGCTTGAACAGTTACTCACGGGCCGGGCGTCATTGATGCCGCAGTATCCGCTCACCAACGAGGCGCGGCTCATCCGCGAGGAGCGGATGCTCGATGCGAACGGGCTGAAGGACAAAGACCCAATTGCAGGGCGTCCGGGTTTGGGCCGGCTCGGTGCGCCGTGCGTACTGCGGTTCGCGGCGGATCTGCAAACGCTCACCGCCGGCACCTACCTCGAAGGCTGGCAGCAAGTCTATGACAAGGATCGCGTCAGAATGATCCGGCCACGTGAGATGTTTCCGAAAGAGTTCTTCTGGCAGCCTACTTCGCTTGGCTTGCTCAAGTCTGGCGATCTCGCGGTCTGTCACGATGGCGGGTACTTCCGCCTGTTGACCGACGAGGATCGTAAGCTCGCCGGCAGGAATACGGCGCTGTTGAGCAAGCTGGCGTTCTACGATTGCAGCGACTGGGTGAGCCGCCTCTCGCCCGATCTCTCCAAGCGCGTCTGGCGGCAGGCGATTCAGACGCCGACTGTGAACGTCGAAACCGCCAAGCGCGTCCGCGACTGGCCGCTGGCCCATTACAGCAGTCCGCGCACGCACCGGATGCGGCTGGACCGCGACGAGAACATTTTCCTCTGCGGTTGGTCGGCCACGCACACCGCGAAAGAGCCCTGGTGGTCGCCGTATTTGTGGAAGCTCGATGCAGCTAGCGGCAAGGTCCTGAAGAAATTCTACGAGTATGACCCGATGTCCGGCGCAGACAACCTCATGAACGGTACCGTGGCCGACACCGCCATCCCCACGCTCGCGCTCGACGGCAACGGCAATCTGCTCGTAAGCCTGTTCGCCGACGGCGGCAACACCGTGATGGGCTGGAGTCCGCAGGCGCAACTGGGCAAACGCTTCGAGGGCGAAATCAAGAACAACGTCGGCGTGAAGCTCGTTCACTGGTGGGGCATGATTCATCGCGTGAACGAGAAGACGGGCGAAGGTCTGGGCGGCGTGCGGTTGGCCAGCAAAGGCCCGGGCGCCGCCGGTCCCGCGTGGGTCGTTGACCTCGCCTCGCTGCCTGGTAACCAGGTTCTCGCACTGGGCCGCTGCAACCTAGACTTTCCGTGGAGCGACAACGCCTGGCACCGCGCCGACGTGGACGAAAACCCTGCCGCGTTCCTGCGTGTTTACAGCCGCGAGTTCGATTTGCTCTTCAGCACCGCGCTGCCCGGCGTGGTGCCGTTTGAAATCGTACCGCTAACGGAAAATCGTTTTCTCATCACCGGTCAGGCGAAGAATTCAACTGCACCCGTGAAGAACGCACTCGTCGAGAAACCCCGCGGCAAGGCGGATGGTTTCTTCTGCGTGGTGCAAATGACAACGCCATGAAGAATGCTGAATTGAACTGCTGGTTTGCGGACAGGAGAGCCGACAAGAAAATGAATGACAGGAAGGTTAAGTCATTCACTCTTGTTTCCATTTTCCATCATTTTGTCCTCCATCTTCCTGTCGCGATCTTCCTTTCGATCGCGCTTCTCAACGCCGCAGCAGCGGAACCGAATCCCGGCGATCCGCTCAACGGCACTTGGCGCGTGGCGCTGGACGGCATTTTCGATCCGGCGGGCAAGAAGAACGGCGATGCACGCCGCACGTTGCCCATTTACCTCATTAGTCGCGAAGGGAATTTTCTCTACGGCCTCGGCAGCGCGCCGGATTGGAACCAGACGACGTATCCGGCCGACGTGAGCGCGCTGCGCTACGACGCGTCGAGCGGCAAACTCACCGGCAC
>CAYQWK010000313.1:0-6223 GCA_964420805.1 uncultured Bifidobacteriaceae bacterium
AACTTTTCCTATCCCGTTCACTCACTCTACCTCGACTCGGACGATCTGAAGCTCTACTGGGAGACGATCAACGGCGTGAAGAACCGCTATAAATTGCGGCTGCGCTACTACGACAAAAACCCAAAGTCGCCGGTCTTCTTCGAGATCAAACGGCGCATGAACAACTGCATCCTCAAGCAACGGGGCGGTGTGCGGCAGGAATACGTCGAGTATCTGCTCTCGGGGCATCTTCCGGAGGAGCAACACCTGCTTTCCAAGGCCCCCAAGCAGATGGTTGCCCTGCAGCGGTTTTGCGAACTGATGAACCGCCTCCACGCGCGACCGAAGGTCCACATCTTTTACATGCGCGAGGCTTACGTGAGCGACAACGACCAGGTTCGCGTGACCATCGATCGCAGCGTCTATGGCGAGGAGAACCTTGAACCAAGCATCAAGGTCGAGATGAAGAACCCGGTCCTGAGTTTCCAAAACACGGTCATCCTCGAACTCAAATTCACCAACCGGTTTCCGAACTGGTTCCGCGACCTCGTCCGCATGGCCAACGTGATGCAATGCGGCGCAGCCAAATACGTTGAGACCATTCAGGGCGTCGGGTCAAAACGGCTCCACTCGCCGTTCCACGTGGTCGAGGAAGCACCGCCCCGCCTGGCTAATTTCCGGGCCAAGGATTTGATTCCCGGTTGGGTCGAGTAGATTTGCCGAGCTTCAGAGCCAGGTGTTGCCGGGGAATTTCTTCTGCAATGCCGGCTTGAGCCTGGGATAGCTGTTCGCGCGGAAGGCCGGCCAGTTGAACGTCGCCTCCAGCCGTTTTCCGTCCGGCGTGGCCAGCCACAATTTCACCGGCAGTTTCCCCTCGCATAGATGCGGATGCTCCTTGAGCGCGAAGCACTCCGTGATCTTTACCTGCACCTCCGGGCTGTTCGGCACGTTGTCGTCATCCAACGCCTCCTCGGGATAGAGCAACTTCAGCTTGCGCCCGTCGGGCCACGGGATGGACAGCGGCGCCAGTTCGTCCAGCCAGGACTGTTGCTCGGGCGCGAGGTGCTGGAGAAAAGCCTCCTTCACATGCGTTCCCTGCGCCTCCTTTGCCAGCGTCAATCCGTGGAATGCCGCGGCGAGATGCCGCGTGATTGCCGCTTCGTCGAGCGGCGGAAACTCCAGTTCCGGCATCGCAGCGCAAACCAGGTTTACGCGCGCGATGAATTGCTTCACGTCGTGGTTGAAGAGCGGCAGTTCAAACCACCCGCGTCGCGCCGCATCCGCCAGCGCACGCCCGGAGGCGGCGCCGTCCACCTCGCGCAGGTGTTCGTGGTGGAAGACGAGGTCCTTGAAACGCACCAACTTCACTGCCGCCACGCGCTTGTGCGTGCGGTCGTAGAGATGCTCGACCTTCGTGGTCAGATGCTGGGGGAACATCTCGGTGGCCCATTCGCGTTTCACCGCCGTGGCCAGACCGAGCAATGTCAGGTTCTCGGAGCCGCGGCCCGGCACCTCGCGGATCGTGGCGACCACGAACAAAGGCGAGTTCTGCACCACGCTCTCGCGCATCAACGCCCCGCGCCGGCCCTCCGTCATGTCGCAATCCAGCGTTCCCATGTCGCGCCGTACGCAAAGCTGGTCGATGAAGCCCGCCATCAGGCAGCGCAACAGCGCGTCGTCGTCCGAAGTCGCCTCCGGCGGCGCGTCCGCCGCGCGCTTCTCGATCAACCGCTCGCGCTCGGCGATGGCGACCAGTTGATCGAAGGTCTGTTCCACCTGCCGCGCCACTTGCGCGTTGATGCCGTAACGCCGGCACGTCTCGAAGGCGAAGCCCGACTTCTTCGCGAACTGAAAGGCCCGCATCAGCGTGAAGAAATCCGAGTCCTGGCTGGCTTCGAACAGCTCGCGCGCCTCGGCGATGTGCTGCTCGTCCCGCCGGACCCGCGCCAGCAAATCGCGCCCGCTCACCAGCGCCGCGCACATCGCCGCCGCGCGCACGCAATTCCGCTTCGACGCCTCCACCAGCATCCGGGAATAACGGGGGTGCATCGGCAGGCGCAGCATTTGCCGGCCTACGGGCGTGAGGTCGGCGGAAGGACGAATGGCCGATGACGAATGCCCGGCCGGTGCGGGAGGTTCCGCGGCATTTTCGTCATTCGTCGTTCGTGCCTCGTCATTTTCCAAGGCTCCCAGCATCACCAGCAGTTTCTCTGCGCGCTCGACGGCCTGCGGGTCCGGCTTGTCCAGCCAGTCGAATTGCGCCGCACGTTTGATGCCCAGCGAATGGAGCAGCAACACCACTTCGGCGAGGTCGCTACGCTGGATTTCCGGCGTGTTGCGCTCGGGCCGGTTCAAGTGCCCGCTTTCGGTCCAAAGGCGATGGCAGGTGCCCGGGGCGGTCCGGCCGGCGCGGCCTTTCCGTTGGTCGGCGGAGGCGCGGCTGATCGGTTCGAGAAACAACGTGCCGATCCCGCGCTCAGCGTCGTAGCGCGCCACGCGGGCCACGCCGCCGTCCACCACATGGCGGATGCCGTCGATGGTCACCGAGGTCTCGGCGACGTTGGTGGCTACGACGATTTTGCGCAGCGGGTTCGGCGCGAACGCCGCGTCCTGCTCCTCTGGCTGCAACTCGCCGTGCAACGGAATCAACGCCAGCCGTTCGCCGGTGCGCGCCGCACGGATGGCGCCGATGGTCTGGTTGATCTCGCCCATGCCGGGCATGAACACGAGCACGTCGCCCGGCGCGCCGGAGTTGACGATGCACTCCACAACGTCCGCCGCCTGCTCGGTCACGGGCCGCTCGTCGTGTTGATCGAGGAAGCGCACCTCGACCGGAAAGCTCTGCCCCTCGGACACCAGCACCCGCGCGTCGCCGAGATACTCCGCCACCGGCTCTGCATCAAGCGTGGCGGACATGACCACGAGCTTGAGGTCCGGGCGGACGGAGTTTTGCAAATGCTTCGCCAGCGCCAGCGCCACGTCGCTGAGCAGGTTGCGCTCGTGGAATTCGTCGAACAGCACCACGCCCACATCGCGCAAGCCAGGATCGTCCTGCAACCACCGCAGCAGTATCCCCTCTGTCACAAAGCAGATGCGCGTCCCCAGCCCGGTCTGGTCATCGAAACGGATCTGGTAGCCCACCTCGGCGCCGAGCGGGCACTTTCGTTCCCAGGCCACGCGCGCGGCCACGGTGCGGGCAGCCACGCGGCGGGGTTGCAGCACCACGATCTTCTTCTCCCCGGCCAGACCGGCATCGAGGATGATCTTCGGCAGCTGCGTGGTCTTGCCCGAGCCGGTTGGGGCGACGAGCACGAGGCGGTTGTGATCGCGGAGATGCCAGACGATGTCCGGCTGGATTTCCCAGATGGGCAGCGAGGAGTTCGGCACGGTGAACGGCGAGGTGGGCGGCTAGGGCTTGACCCAGACCATCGCCACGATGGTCACCAGCGTGACCAGCAACATCATTCCGGCGGGCATGAACTTGCGCGTGCGCAGCACCCGCATGAAGAAGATCAACGCGAGGAAGCTCAGGATGCCCCACGACCACTCGACTCGCAGCTTCTCCACCGCGCAAATCCCAAGCAGAACGGCGAAGACCGTGGACATGATCAGCGAAATCTTGCTCTTCGCTTTCAGGAACCCGATCAACCCGCCGACCAGCAGCAGCACAATGTAAATCCAGAGAATGACTTCAGGCTTCATAAATTGGCCGCGCAGTGTCGAACAACCACCCCGCGCATCCAATGACAAAATTCCAGCCGCTGATGCCCGGTGGAATGCGTGTTTCATTAGCCGAGCACCCCGGCACACAAGCCACGCATCACGCCCGCCCTTTGACAGCCCGCCGGTTTTCTGCCACACATCCCGCCGCAGCCTAAACGCGGGCCGTATTCCCGGTCCGCGTGCGGGGGAACCAGTGCCCGGTTGGAACCGGGATGGGGCGAACAACGGAACCAACCGTTGGGGTCACATTCAAGACCCAGCCCGGCAGCTAACCTCGTCGGCGGTTGAATGGGCGTTTTCTGGAGCTTGCCTCTACGACCCTTCTTGGAAGTTTTTGCGTCCGAAATGCAGCGACACATTACCTGTGACCCGGTCCAGGGAGTCAAATCCCCGGGGCTAGTTGCATGAGTCGCGCGGTTCCAGTGACACTCTATGAAATCAGTCGGTGGCGGTCCTGAACCCGCTGCAACCAGCGATAAGGGCAGATTGCCGGCCTTGCACGGTCAAACCCAGCCTCGCGGCCGGGCGCTCGCACTTCTGGCCCTTGGGGCGCTCGGCGTCGTTTATGGCGACATCGGCACCAGCCCGCTCTACGCCATCCGCGAGTGTTTCCATGGCCCGGGCGCTGCCGAGGTTACCCGCCAGAATGTTCTGGGCGTGCTTTCCCTGGTCTTCTGGGTGCTGACGCTGATCGTGTCGGCGAAGTACATTGCCTTCGTGTTGCGGGCGGACAACAAGGGGGAAGGCGGCGTGCTTTCGCTGTTGTCGCTGGCCATGCCGGAGAAATCCGGCCAGCGGTCCAAGGGATTCAACTGGCTGGTCATCAGCCTGGGCGTCTTTGGCGCGGCACTGCTTTACGGCGACGGGATCATTACGCCCGCCGTATCGATTTTGAGCGCGGTCGAGGGGTTGAATGTGGCGACGCCCAGGTTCGAACCCTACGTGATGCCAATCAGCATCGGCATCATCATCATCCTCTTCGCCGTGCAGAAACATGGCACCGGAAACATGGGCAACGTGTTTGGCCCGGTCACGCTGCTGTGGTTTCTCGCCATCGGCATCACGGGCGTACGCGGCATCCTGCTCCACCCGGACGTGTTCCTCGCCGTCAATCCATGGTACGGCGTGGATTTCCTGTGCCGGTCCGGCGGCGCTGGAATGCATGTCATTGGCGCGGTGGTGCTCGCCATCACGGGCGGCGAGGCGCTCTACGCGGACATGGGGCATTTTGGGCGGCGGCCGATCCGCCTGGCGTGGTATGCGCTGGTGCTGCCGGCGTTAATGTTGAACTACTTCGGGCAGGGCGCGCTGCTGTTGAACGACCCGGGCGCGCGGGAGAACCCGTTTTACAACCTTTGCCCCGGTTGGGCGCTTTATCCGATGGTCGCCCTGGCCGCGAGCGCCGCCATCATCGCGTCGCAGGCCCTTATCTCCGGGGCGTTCTCGCTGACCATGCAGGCGATCCAGCTTGGCTACTCCCCTCGGATGCGCATTGACCACACCTCGTCAGAAACGCGCGGGCAGATTTACATGCCGCACCTGAACTGGATGCTTATGTTCGCGTGCATTGGCCTGGTGGTGGGCTTCAAGAATTCCAGCAACCTTGCAGCGGCCTACGGCGTGGCGGTGACCTTCACCATGTTTATCACCACGCTGCTCTTTTACTTCGCGGCGCGGCGGCTTTGGAATTGGACCTGGTGGCAGGCCGGCTTGCTCTGCGGTGTCTTTCTAGCCATCGAGGCGGTGCTGTGTTTGGCCAACTTGCTGAAGATAGCTCATGGCGGCTGGTTCCCGTTGGTAGTTGCCCTTGTGGTGTTCACGTTGATGTCCACCTGGAAGACCGGCCGGCGCGTTCTGGGCGACCGGTTGCGCGGAAGTTTCATCCCGCTTTCCCTGTTCCTTGACGACATCGGGCGGACCGCGCCATTGCGCGTGCCAGGCACAGCGGTCTTCCTTTCCAGCAACGCCGACGCGACGCCGCTCGCGCTGCTCCACAACCTCAAGCACAACCGCGTGCTACACGAACGCATTATCTTTCTTACTGTGCAGACCGAGGAAGCTCCGCATGTCGAGGCAGCCGAGCGCGTGGCGGTCGAACGCCTGCGTCCGGACTGCTGGCGCGTCATCGGGCGTTACGGCTTCATGGAGGATCCGAATGTGCCGGACGTGCTCGATCGCGCCCGCAAGCTCGGCCTTGAGTTTGACATGATGAGCACCACGTTCTTCCTCAGCCGCGAGACGATTCTGCCCTCCAAACAGCCCGGCATGGCGCTATGGCGCGAGCATCTCTTCGCCTTCCTCTCGCGCAATGCCCAACGGCCCACGGACTTCTTCCGCATCCCGGCCAACCGTGTGGTCGAGTTGGGCATGCAGGTGGAAATGTGACGACGGAACCTTTGGTGAAAATGCGTTTTGCGAAACTCCCTGGTGCGATTCTCGTCCTGGCGGTTTTACTGGCGGCGGTTACAGGGTTTCGTCTGCGCGCCGCGGACGCCACGGCGGATCCTGCAACCTATTTCGC
>CAYQWK010000313.1:6233-7435 GCA_964420805.1 uncultured Bifidobacteriaceae bacterium
GCTCCGCGCCGAACTCGCGAAGCGCTGGCCCGCCAACCGCGCCATTCACATCGTTTGCCACGGCCACAGCGTGCCGGCCGGCTACTTCCGCACGCCGGACGTGCGCAGCTTTGACGCCTATCCGCATCTGCTCCACGTCGCCATCAAACGCCATTACACCAACGCCGTGGTCAACGTTATCGTCACAGCCATTGGCGGCGAGAATTCGCGGGCGGGGTCGGCGCGTTTCGAGCGCGACGTGCTGCCGCTGCGGCCCGACGTGGTGCTGATCGACTATTCCCTCAACGACCGCCGTTTCCCGCTGGAAGAGGCCGCCGCCGCGTGGACGCGCATGATTACCAACGCCACCACGCGCGGGATCCGGGTCGTCCTGCTCACCCCCACGCCGGACATGGCAGCGAAACTCGAAGACCCGGATGATCCGCTGAATCGCCACGCCGCCCAGGTGCGCGCACTGGCGCGGACATACGGCGTGGCGCTGGTGGACAGCCTGGCGTTGTTTCGCGAGGAAACCGCCCGGGGCGTTCCGCTGGCGGATCTAATGTCGCAGGGCAACCACCCGAACCGCCGCGGGCATGAACTGGTGGCGGCAGAGTTGGCGCGGTTCTTTCTGCCGGCTCGTTGACCGCCTTGCGCGAAGAGGGGGTGCAGACGGCGCTTTGGTTTTGGCGGGATTGCTGGCAGGATCCGGAGTCGTGCATCCCAGATTCCTTCTTTCATTCGCGGCCGCCTTGAGCGTTGTCGCCTCCAAGGCCGCGGCTGCCGGAGTGCCGGTCATGGACATGGCGTTGCGAAATCGCGCGGTCCGGGAAAGCGCCGCGCCGGTGCGTCCGGGGGTGCCCGGGGAAAAACCGTTCTGGAACCAGCGCGCTGTGCAGTTCCTGCACGCACCGGCGTTTGATTTCAAGGAGGCGGCCGGGGCGGTTTCCTATCGTTTCGTCCTGACGCCGGAAAGGGGGCGCCTGTGAGTTTTGTGACCCACAAGCCGTGGGCGCCGCTTTCTCCGGTCTGGAACAAGGTGTCCGCCGGCCCGGTGCGGTTAATGGTGCAAGGTCTGGATCAGGAGGGAGCGCCGACGGGCACGCCGATGTTGCGGGAGTTTCATCGGGCGGCGGTGCTGGCGCGGGAATATGAGGCGCCGGCGATGTCGTTGGACGCGAGCGCGCGCCAGGCGCTGGACGCGCTGGTGCATTCGCCGGACC
>CAYQWK010000314.1:0-6480 GCA_964420805.1 uncultured Bifidobacteriaceae bacterium
CCAGACGCGTGAGCACATCCTGCTCGCCCGTCAGGTCGGTGTGCCCGCTATTGTTGTCTTCCTGAACAAGGTTGACCTTGTCGATGATCCCGAATTGCTCGACTTGGTGGATATGGAAATCCGCGATCTCCTCACCAAGTACGGCTTTCCTGGCGACAAGACGCCCATCATCCGTGGTAGCGCCACCGCCGCCATGGCTGCCAAGCCGGAAGGCGAGAAAGCCATCCAGGATTTGCTCGACGCCGTGGACAGCTTTATTCCGCTGCCGACGCGCGAAGTGGACAAACCGTTCCTGATGTGCATTGAGGACGTGTTCAACATTGAAGGTCGTGGCACCGTTGTGACTGGCCGTGTGGAGCGTGGTGTTCTGGAGCGCATGTCGGAAGTCGAAATCGTTGGCCTCAAGGAGACCCGCAAGACGACCGCGACGGACATTGAGGCGTTCCGCAAGTTGCTCGACAAGGCGAGCGCTGGCGACAACGTTGGTGTGCTTCTCCGCGGCACCAAGAAGGATGAAGTTGAGCGTGGTATGGTGCTGGCGAAGCCTGCCTCCATCACCCCGCACATGGAGTTCAAGGCCGAGGTCTATGTCCTGTCCAAGGATGAGGGTGGCCGTCACACGCCATTCTTCACGAATTATCGCCCGCAGTTCTACTTCCGCACGACCGACGTGACGGGCACGGTGGCGCTGCCGCAGGGTGTGGAAATGGTGATGCCCGGTGACAACGTCTCCGTCGAGATCAAGTTGATCGCGCCGGTGGCGATGGAGAAGGGGCAACGTTTCGCCATTCGCGAAGGCGGCCGAACCATTGGTGCCGGTCGTGTCAGTGAAGTGGTGAAGTAATTTTGCCGGGAACGGCATTTTGGCGGGGGGCGCGCAAGCTGTCCCCCGCATTTTAGTCTGAACAGAAAACAAATGGGCCAAGTACGGCGTTAGCTCAATTGGTAGAGTAGCGGTCTCCAAAACCGTTGGTTGGGGGTTCGAGTCCCTCACGCCGTGCCAGCTCGGTCAAATTGCGGAGAGGTGGCAGAGTGGTCTATCGCGGCGGTCTTGAAAACCGCTTCGGGCTAACACCCGACGGGGGTTCGAATCCCTCCCTCTCCGCCAGAAAAGTACGTGAAAAACTTCTACATCCAGTTGTTGATTTGGGTGGTCGTCGTGGGCGTCGTTTTCGGCGTTCTCTGGCGGACCGGCCAGCTCTTGCGCATGGCCAATTACGTTCAGGAGACCCGCGAGGAGTTGAAGAAATGCACGTGGCCAAGCTGGGACGAACTCAAGGGATCCACTATCGTGGTGTTGATCTCCATCCTCATGCTCGGAGCTTTCACGATGATCGTGGATTTGCTCCTCACCTTCTTCGTGAAGGGCATCACGGCAGGATTCTAACCGAGGCGCACCCATGAAAAGCCAGTGGTTCGTCATTCACACCTTGTCCGGCCAGGAGCACAAGGTGAAGGAGAGCATCGAGAAGCGAATGAAGGCCGAGGAGATGACCGAGTTCATCAAGGAAGTCCTCGTGCCCATCGAAAAGGTCGTCGATGTCCGCAACGGCAAGAAGACGGTCACCACCCGCAAGCTCCATCCTGGCTACGTTTATATCGACATGGTGCTGTTGGATGACAACAAGCGCGTGCTCGAGAAGCCGTGGTATTTCATCCAGGACACTCCGGGGAAGATTGGCTTCGTCGGTGGCGATCGCCCAATTTCGGTGACCCCGGATGAGATTGCCGTTATCAAGGCGCAGGTAACGGAGTCGGAGGACGTCGAACGCCCGAAGGTGCAGTTCGCCGTGGGTGAAAACGTGAAAATCACGGACGGCCCGTTCATGAATTTCGGCGGTCTAATCGAGGAGATCGAACCGGACAAGGGCAAGCTCAAGGTCACGGTGGATATTTTCGGACGAAAGACCCCGGTGGAGCTCGAATACTGGCAGGTAGAAAAAGCTTAATAGACAGTTTTTATGGCGAAGAAGAAGACAGGCGAAATCAAGTTGCAGATCCCGGCCGGGCAGGCGAATCCCGCTCCCCCCGTAGGCCCCGCGCTCGGCCAGCACGGCGTCAACATCATGGGCTTCTGCAAGGAGTTCAACGCGGCCACCAAGGATCAAGGCGGCATGATCATTCCGGTGGTCATTTCCGTTTACCAGGACAAGTCCTTTACTTTCATCACCAAGTCCCCTCCGGCCTCCGCGCTCCTCAAGAAGGCCGCTGGCATTGCCTCGGGTGCCAAGAACCCGCTCAAAGACAAGGTCGGCAAGGTCACGCGCAAGCAGGTCATGGACATCGTGAAGATCAAGCTCAAGGACATGAACGCCGCCTCCGAAGAGGCCGCGTTTCGTGTCATTGCCGGCACCGCCCGAAGCATGGGCATCGAGGTGCTGGAGAAGTAAGAACCAAAACCGCGGGAGGGCATTGCCCGTTTGCACCGCAATTCAACATGCCAAAAACACACAGCAAGCGTTATCGCAAGGCGCTCGAACTCGTCGATGCTGGCAAGGCTTACAGCCTCAAGTCCGCCGTCGAGGTTCTCGCCAAATTCCCCCGCGCCAAGTTCAATGAGTCCGTTGATCTGGCTTTCAAACTCGGGGTTGATCCCAAGCAATCCGACCAGATGGTGCGCGGCACCGTCCCGCTTCCGCACGGCAGCGGCAAGGTCGTTCGCGTCCTGGTCTTCGCCAAGGGTGCAGCCGCCGACGCCGCCAAGGCCGCCGGCGCCGAATACGTCGGTTTCGACGACATGGTCAAGAAGTGCCAGGAAGGCTGGGCTGACTTCGACGTCGCCGTGGCCACTCCCGAAGCCATGAGCGAAGTCCGTAAACTCGGCAAAGTGCTCGGTCCCCGCGGTCTGATGCCCAATCCCAAGACCGGCACCGTCACCGACGACACGGCCAAGGCTGTCAAGGAAGTGAAGGCCGGTCGTGTGGAGTACAAGGTGGACAAGGGGGGCAACATTCATGTGCCCGTTGGGAAAATCTCCTTCACCCCCGTGCAAATTGAGGAAAATGCCCGCGCGGTCATCGACGCGGTGGCCAAGAGCCGTCCCTCCAGCGTGAAGGGAATCTTCATGCTCACTTGCACGCTTTCCGCCACCATGAGTCCGCCCGTGCGAGTGGACGTGCGCGAATACACGACCCACTAATCACCAACCGAGGACGAAACCATGCGTGCTGAAAAACAATCCATTTCCGCCGAGTACATCACCCGGCTCAACTCGTCTCCGTTCTTCATTGTTGTGGATTACACCGGCCTGCGCGTCGGTCCCATGACTGAATTGCGCAAGCGCCTTCGCGGCGCCGGAGCCGAGATTCACATCGTCAAGAACAACATCTTTCGCATCGCGGCCAAGGAGGCAGGCGTCGCGGATCTCGCGGGTGCGGCCTTGAGCGGCCAGCTTGCGGTCATCACCGGCCAAAAGGACGTTTCGGCCGCGGCAAAGATCGTCAAAACCTTCGCCTCTGAGTTCGAGAAGCCCAAGCTGCGCTTTGGCTTCCTCAATAACCAGCGCTTGGAACCGGCAGCCATCCAACAGCTCGCCGAGCTTCCTCCGATCGAGGTGCTTCGCGGCAAGCTCTTGGGCCTGCTCAACACGCCGGCCACGCGCCTCGCCGCGCTTCTCAACACGCCGGCAAGCCAACTCGCCCGCGTGCTCAAGGCCAAGGCGGACAAGGGAGCCTGACCGGTTCCCGGTCCCAATACCGGATCAATCGAAAGGGGCGGATGAGTCATCATCCGCCCCTTTCCATTTCTGCCTCAAGATTCGCGCTGCCGGCCACGGCCGCTGTTACGGCGACTTCCCGTCCGGTTTCGGCCCAAAACGGATCATCATCGCCTCGCGCTTCTTGTCCGCGCCAGAGCGGTATGTGGCCACGACCGTTTCGCCCTTCTCGACGTCATCAAGCGTGGCCGGCTTGCCGTCCTTGAAGATCTTTGTCTCCTCGGTGATCCACAGGACGGATTCACCCACCGTGATCGTCTTCGCCTGCTTGTCGATTTCGGCGAGCTTGCCATGGATGGGCAGTGCCCGTGCCTTGATGGTTTTCTTTTCCTTCGACTCTGTGGGGCTGTCGGCGGCGAAACAGGAGAAGGAAATCATCGCGGCCACAAGCACGATTCTGGCGAGGGCCAGCGGGCGGGGCGACGGGGACTTTGCAATTCTCGTTAGATTCAAGGTGATGTGTGCCCATTGGTATCAGATGAGGCTTCGCTGGCAAGCCGCCATTCCACCCAGATGACGCAAGAACTACCTTCGCTGGTTCTATTTGAACCCGCTCTCGACTCGCGCCGCACGACCCGGCACTCTCCGCCGCGCATGAATCGGATCGAAGAGCGTTTTGCGCGGCTCAAGGCGCGCAATCAGAAGGGCCTGGTGGTTTACATCGGCGCGGGCGACCCGCACCTTGAAGCCACCCGCGCCCTCGCGCTCGCGTTCGATCAGGCGGGCGTCGATGTGCTCGAACTCGGTGTGCCGTTCAGCGATCCGCTCGCGGACGGACTGGTCAACCAGCTCGCCGCGCAGCGCGGGTTGGAATCCGGTGCCACGCCGGCGAGGGTTCTTGAAACCGTCGCCGCCATCCGCCGCGATTCGCAGGTGCCCATCGTTCTCTACGTTTATTTCAACCTCCTGCACAAACGCGGCCTCGCGCGGTTCATCGACGATTGCGCGCGGGCTGGTGTGGACGGGCTTCTGGTACTCGATCTTCCGCCCGAGGAATCGGACAACTACGAGGCGCTGATGCGGGAAGCCGGCCTTTGTAATATTTACCTTGTCGCGCCGACCACGCCGGAGGATCGGATCGAACTTATCGTCAAGCGCGCCCGCGGTTTCATTTATTACGTGTCTCGCGAAGGCGTCACCGGCATGCAGTCAAAGGTCGCCGACACCATCGCCATCATGACCGCGAAGATCCGCACGCACACCACGCTGCCTGTCGCCATCGGTTTCGGCATCTCGAACCCCGGCCAGGCCTGCGAAGTTGCGCGCCATGGCGAGGCCATTGTGGTGGGCAGTGCCATCGTCAACCAGATCGCCGAGTACGGACGATCCCCGGACCTCGTCGCGCGCGTTGGCGGTTTTGTCTCCGGTCTGGCGGGTGCGGTGAAGGCCGCGTAGCCTCCCGATGTGCAAGTTCAAGATTCCGGCGGCTTTGTGATTCAATGCGCGATTAACGCTGTCACCAAGGCCGCCAACCAAGACTGACTCTCAAATGAAAAACAAGAACACCACCAACACCAACGACCGTTTCGTCATCATCATGGCGGGCGGGCGTGGCGAACGATTTTGGCCCGTCTCCCGCGAGAAGACGCCCAAGCAGCTCATCACTCTTCTCGGCGGGCGCTCCTTCCTCCAACAGGCCGTTGACCGGGTTCTGCCAGTGGTGCCGATGAAGAACATTTTCATCATCACCAACGCCGTGCAGGCCCCGACCGTGGCCAAACAGCTTCCCAAGCTCCCCAAAGAGAACATTATTGCCGAGCCGATGGGCCGCGACACGTGCGCGGCGGTGACGCTGGGAGCGGCACTTGTGGGTGCGCGTTCCACCACGGGCGTCATGGCGGTGCTGCCCGCCGATCATGTCATTCCCGAGGACAAGAAGTTCCAGACTGTTTTGAGCGATTGCTTTGACCTCGCCTCGCGCGGCCAGGCCATCGTCACCATCGGGATTAAACCCACGGAGCCGGCCACCGGTTACGGCTACATTCACCTTGGCAATGAGTTGCCCGTTCCGCCCGGCGCGAAGAAATACAAGACCACCTTCTGCAAAGCCGAACGTTTCGTGGAGAAGCCGAACTATGAGAAAGCGCTCGAATATGTGAACAGCGGTCAGTACCGCTGGAACGCCGGCATGTTCATCTGGTCCTTTGTCACCGTCACCGAGGGCCTCCAAAAGCATCAGCCGGAGATGTACGCCGCCTGCCAGCGCTGGTTCGACGCCGCGAAGTCCCCTGCCAGATTGAACAAGGTCCTGGCCAAGGAATACCCGGACGTGAAGAAAATCAGCATCGACTACGCCCTCATGGAGCACGCTCAGAACGTCGTGTGCGCCGCGGGCGATTTTGAGTGGGACGATCTCGGTGCCTGGACTGCCCTGGCGCGCCACCTCAAGGCCGACCCCGAGGGCAATTGCGCCGTGGCCGACTTCATCCACGTCGATGCGGCGCGCAACATCATCTTCGACGCACGAACCAAGAACCGCACGCCCATCGCCGTGGTGGGTTTGCGCGACTCGATCCTTGTTCAGACCGATGACGCCGTGTTGCTCGCGCACAAGAGCCAGAGCCAGAAGGTCAAGGAACTGGTCAAGAAACTCGCCGAGGATCCGCGCTTGAAGAAGCTGGTCTGAACGCGGATTCCGGAACGGAACGCGAACCTCAGTCTTGGTGGAACTCGCCGCGTTGCGATTAGTGGCGAGGCTGTTTCAAATGCGACCACAACGTCGGGATGCGGGCCCGCACCGACGCGCATCTCGCATTCTATGAGGC
>CAYQWK010000314.1:6490-7430 GCA_964420805.1 uncultured Bifidobacteriaceae bacterium
GCGGTGGTTGTCGCGCTGCGACAACCCCGTCCGCGCAGAGCGGACGGAAGGGAGGCGTGAGGCCGTTTGTAGCGCCGCTGGATGAAGCGTGACGAGTTCCACCATCGAGAAATCTGCATCCGGCAAGAAAACTGAGATGCACCCTCCGCACTGTCCCTCCCAGATTCGCGATTTACTCCGCCCCGAGCGGTCACTAGCCTCGCGGCATGTCAGAGATTGCCGATTATGTGAATCACGGAGCCGGATACGTCACGCCGGCGGTGGTGGACAAGGTGTTGCGCGAGCTTCCGCTTTGGAAGGTCGAGTTCACCCAAATCAACGAGCCAAATTTTCCGCACCTTGTGGACCAGTTGGAGTTCCTTGCCGACGTGGTCGAGGACGTGGCGGAGGGGGCCTACAAGGAGCTGCCCTACCTCGCCTTCGCTCGTGCCGTGTTCGCGCTCATGTACGCCCACAAAAAGGTGAACATCATCCCTGACCTTGTCATTGGTTTTCGCCGCGCCGACGATTCCAGCGTCGTCCGCGCCGTCCTCATCCAGAACGAACTCGCCTTCGCGAAATACGCGGGTCAGCAGGGCATCGACTGGAAGCAGATCACCAGCAAGCCCTAGCGGAGGGCGGATTCCGCGACCGACGGGATCATCGCAGCAGGATCAGATAACCGAAATCTGACTTCTTCATTGGCAGGTCCAACTGCGTGCCGTTCGCGGTGAAGGAGGCCGGTCCAGCGGGTGCTCCCGTCGCGTCGATAACCTGCACCGAACGCAATTGAGCCTGCGCGCCGGCGATGCGGTCGAGGCGAAGTTGGGCTGACATGTCGCTGCCGTCGGGAAGCGGTGTGACGACGAGCCGTTTCGCCGCGACCTCGCAGCGAAAGGCTCCCGTGGTCTTCGCCACGCCGAAATCAACCGCACCGTTGTTGGCCAGCCAGCGGTTTGAT
>CAYQWK010000315.1:0-7378 GCA_964420805.1 uncultured Bifidobacteriaceae bacterium
ATCAAGGACAAGCCCGGCAAGTTCGAGCTGGCGGACGGCGGCACGCTCTTCCTCGACGAGATCGGCGAAGTGCCGCTGGCCATGCAGGCCAAGCTGCTGCGCGTTTTGCAGGAGCAGGAGATTGAGCGCGTCGGCGACACGCGCATACGCAAGGTCAACGTCCGCGTCATCGCTGCGACGAATCGCGATTTGAAGAAGGAAGCCGAGGCCGGGCGCTTCCGGCAGGATTTGTTCTATCGCCTCAGCGTGTTTCCCATCGAGATTCCAGCCTTGCGCGAGCGGCGCGACGACATCGCGCCGCTGGCCGCGCACTTCGTCAAGCAATCCGCTCGGCGCATGAACCGGCCCGCTCCGCGTGTCACGCAGGCCACAATGACCCAGCTCGCCACGCACGACTGGCCGGGTAACGTGCGCGAACTCCAGAACGCCGTCGAACGCGCCGTCATCCTCTCGCAAGGCGGCCCGCTGCGCTTCGAGCTCCCGTCGTCAGCACTGGACGAATCGAGTCGGAAGAAATCCCCACCGCTCGATCCGTCCAAGTTCCTGACCCGCGACGAACTCAAACGTCACGAGCGCGACAGCATTGCTGCCGCGCTCAAACAAACCGGCGGAAAAATCTTCGGCGCGGACGGTGCGGCGGAATTGCTCGGCATGAAGCCCACGACGCTTGCCTCGCGCATCAGGGCGCTGGGGATCAAACGGGCAGCCCGTGAATGAACGCGCCAATCAAGTTCGCGTGGACTTAGACTTCAGCGCCACACCCTTCAAAGCCAAGATCGCCGACGCAGAGAAGCTGTTGTGCACACGATGCTCATCATCGGCGGCAAGGACATGGAAGCCGGCAATGTCTCCGTGCGCCTCCACCACGGCGGCCCGCAAGGCGCAAAGCCGAAGGCGGAAGTCGTGGCGGATATTCTGGCGAAGATTCGGGAGCAGTGCAGCTAGCCCGACGCCACCCAAACTTTGTCCCACCTGGGATAAAGTTTGGTCACGGTTGAACAAAGCTTTTCGCCTGCGCTCCGGCTTGGCGGAGGACTTCGATTCGCTTCGCCCAGGCTGTTCGACCGAGGTAGTTCGATGGCAGGATTCTCTCCGGCAGTAGCGGATCGTGGCTTACGGCCTCCCACCAAGCTTCGCGTTCGGCTGACGCCCAGCGCAACAGCGCCTTTGCAGAAGTTTCTTTTCGCAACACGCCGGACGGACGTTCCCCCAGGATTTGCATCAACTTCGAGTAACGGCGGTTGATAAGCTCAAAGTCCCATGCGCCTTCGACGATTTCCGAATCGGATTCGCCCGCGCAAGGTTTCGCGTCAAGCAGGAGTAATGAAGCCACGTCCACCTTCGCACCGGTTAGGATTTTCTTTTCCTCCTCCAAGGGGTCGGGTGTGACCCAGACGCTGCCTTGCAAGCACCCGAAGCCACGCTCATGGAGGTAGCGTCGCAATCGCCTGCGATGGCTGTCGCGAGCGACCGGGACATCAAACAACACCATGCGCCATCGTCCATCCCAGGCGCGCGACCAGCGGGCCTGCGGGTCACGCCCGCCGAGGGCCTGCAGCCGCCCACGCGCCGTGAGCCGATACAGACGCTCCCCGGGCACATCACTGTTTGCTTCGATCAACTTTCCCCGCTCCAGGATGGCCACCTGCCGCGACAGCCCGTTTCGATACGCCCAACATTCGTAGGAATCTGTGAGGTTGCGAAAAGTCGGGTGCATCAACATATCGGCGGACCAGAGCAATAGATTCAGGAGTTCTTCGGTCTTGGGCTTCATGGTCGTAACTCTGGCCGAAACCACCGCGAGCGACCATCCCAAACTTTGTCCCAGGTGGGACAAAGTTTAGTAGGACGACGATTGAACATCCGTGAGCGGCGGACGTGAGCCGGCTCAATCAGCGGACGCTTTCACGCGGAAGAATTCCATCGGATCGTTCGCGGGACGGGTGAAGTTGAGGGTCGCATTCAGCGGGCTTGTGTTCGTGAGTTGCGCCGCTGCCTGCCAGGTCGCGAGGTTGGTGGAGGATTGCAGTTCGTAGCGTTGCGAGGCGAGCGCGGGGAAGCTCCCGGTCAACTGGCCGGGCTGCGTCAGTTGCAGCGTGACGTTCACCGGCGGCAACGGCAGCGCGGCGAGAAAATCATGCCAGCGTTGGAGCTCCGCCGCGTAATTCGCAAAGTCCACGTCCGCCTGATACACCTCGAAGTAGCGGCATTGAAATGCGGTGAAGGCGTAGTCCATGCCGTCCTTGGGCGAGCCGTTGAGGTTGTTGTCCACGTGCGCGTCGTTGAACGGCTTCGCCCATGAGCCGAGCATTTGATAGCCGACATACGCGTTGCTTTGCGACAGGAACTCCGGCGCGGCAAACGAGGTGTTCGGCAGTCCGCACCTGGGATCGGTGTCGGCGGCGGACCGGTTTGCGGCGAGATTTTCCATCCAGAAACCGATGCGCGGTCGTGTCACGCCGTTGAAATTCGCGAGGATGGTCTGCCGCAATTGTTCCCAAGGCGTGACGTTGCCGTAGCTCGCGTCCTGCATATCAATGTAGGTCCAGAATCCAAGTTGCACCAGCGTGTTTGGAAAGTTCGTGGTGACATTGACGAGATGCGCAAGCACGGCCGACTCCAAGTTGGAGCGCGAATAGCCGGGGATGTCGCGAATCTTGATTTCGGGATCGCGGATGCCGTGGGTCAGGCCGGGAATGGCGACGTTGACCGCCGCGAGGCGCGGATGATTGCGCAGCGGCTGATCGTTCACGGGAAAATTCCCAAGCGCGACGACCAGCAGGCGCAGCCGCTCCTGCGCGATGGCGTCCCACGGCAGCGGACGCGTGACGGCAGGCGTGCCGCCGGTCCAGGTCGCGATGCCCGGCAACGCGTTGAGCCACGCGGGCAGACCGCTGACGACCAGCGAGAGCTTCTGGTTCGCGGGCAGCTTGGCGAAGATGTTTGAGATGATGGTGAAGTCGAACACGCCCGCCGTCGGTTCGAGCACGGCCCAGTCGGTGCGCAGGAGGTAGCCGTCAACGAACGGCTTGTCTCGGATGTTCCCGTCGCGCATCGGCACACCGCCGATGGTCGATCCGCTGCCGCTGTCCAGAACGAATAGCCCGCGCGGCTGGCGGATGAAATTGTTCGACGACGCCGAATCGAACACGCTGAAGATGAACTCCGCCTGCGCAAACGCCCCCAGCGCATCGGTCACGCGCAGCTTGATGACCGCCGTGCCGCGCTGCCCCGCGACCGGCGTCACCTGCACGGTGCGGCTCGCCCCAAAGTTTCCGAGCGCGAGATTGGCGTTCGGTACGAGGTTGGTATTCGAGGAAGTCGCGACCACGTTCAATGAACCCGCCGCCGTCTCCGCATCGCCCACGATAAAACTCAACGCAGCCGGAATCTGGCCGGGACTGACGATTTGATAACCCGCCAATCCGGTCAACGTCGGCGCGGTGTTCGGCGTCGTGACGGTGAGCGCAAAAGTGCTGCTCGCCGTGAGCGCCTCGCCATCGGTGACAGTGAGCGTGATGATGGCGTTGCCGGTTTGCCCGACGGCGGGAGTGACCTTGAGAGTGCGCTGTGCCGTCGTGCCGCCGAGAATGAGATTGGCGGCAGAATTCGGAACGAGCGTCGGATTGGATGAACTGGCCGTCACCGCCAGCGCGCTGAAAGTGGTCTCGGCGTCGCCGACGACAAAGTAATTCGTCGCCGTGCTCGTGTTCTGCGCGATGACCTGATCCGGCACGTCGCCGATGAGCGGCGCGGTGGCGCGGGCAAGATTGGTGGTCGCGACGAGGGCGCTGACGAGAAGGAGAGCGGTTTTCATTTTGACGTCGCGGGGTTGCCGGTTGCGGAGGCGCGGTTGGTGTCGGTGTTGAACACGCGGCGGTAGAACTCCCAATTGCTCTCGCCGAGCGCGGTGCAAATCTGGTTCGGGCTGTGGCCGACGCCCGGAAGCACGGTGAACTCGTGCGCGACGCCAAGCCGCGTGAGGTGCGCGTCGAAGTTGCGGTTGTATGCCAGCGTGGGATCGCGATCGCCGACAACCTGGCGAATTTGGAGTGTGGGTTTTCCGGCGGCGCTTTGCTCCGCGAGCGTCCACGGGCTTTGGGCTTTGAACCGTTTCGTGTCGCCACCGAAAACATTTGTGAAGATGGAACTGCGGCGTTCCGCAAGCGTCGTTTCATCGTGCAACGCTCCCGCCAGCATCGAGATTGCGCCGAACGTCCCGGGATATTTGAAGCCCAGCCGCGCCGCGCCGAAACCGCCCATGCTGAAGCCTTCAATGAGCCGACCTTCGCGCGCCGCGACGGTGCGGAAACTGGCATCCACATGCGGAATGAGTTCCTTGATGAACACCGTTTCCACCGGCGCTTGGCCGTCCGCCGAGTCGCACCACATGCTTTCGGTGAGGCCGTTGACGAAGACGACGAGCATGGACGGCGTCTTGCCCGCGCGAATGGCGTCATCGAACCGGCGCACCATGTCGGCCGCGCCCTGCTGTCCGCCGCCAACGCCGTGCAGCCAATACAGAACCGGAAAGCGCGCGTTGGTGGCGGAGTCGTATTCAGCGGGAGTGTAGATGAGGAAACTGACCTTCGCCTTCGCCGCCGCGCTGTCGAACGTGCGCCGCTCCAACCGCTCGGCAGTGACCGGCGGCTTGACCCACGCCTCGCCCGGTCGTTGCGCCCGGCAATCAATCTCCAGCAAGAACAGGGCGACCAGCGCAGCCGCGACGGTCGCGGCGGGAGTGCGGACGAATGACGCGAATGAATTCATCGGCGAGCCTTTCCATGATTGTTTGCTTTGCGTCGCACGGACGATTTGTGGCGGGAGATTGCGGCGCTCGCCGCCGAGTTTTCAGCAGCCAGACCGTCGAGCAGACGTCCGAGCAGGTCGTTGAGTTTGATCGCGTCCGACCGACCGAGGATTTTGACGAGAGCCTCATGATTGCGCGCGCTGACACCAAGCAGCTTGCCCTCCAACGCGCGTCCGGTTGGCGTGAGCCAGACGCGAGTCGCCCGGCCGTCGTCGGGACAATCTTTGCGCCGAACCAGCCCGGCCTTCTCCAGCCGCGTCACCAGTTGCAACGCCGCCACGTGCGAAACATGCCCGCGCCGGGCGATGTCACCGATCAGACGACCGTCCTCCTCGACCAGCGCGAACAGCACCAACCCCATGCCGGGACGCACGCGCGCGTCCAAACCCTCGGCGACCAGCGAGCGTGATATGAGCGGCTGCACCGCCTCCCAGGTGCGCGAGAGTCGGCGAGCCAGTTCAACCGGCGAAGCAGATGTCGAAGGCTTGTTCATATATGTAATACCTTACACAAATGACGAGTTCGGTCAATGGAAGGTTACAGGCGGTCGCCGAGGGAGTGAAATTCCCCGCATTTGTGCATTGCGGAGCGCCCAGGTGAGCGGCAAGGACATGGAAGCGGGCAACGTTTCCGTGCGCCGCCACCACGGCGGCCCGCAAGGCGCGAAGCCGAAGGGGGAGGTGGTGGCGGACATTCTGGCGAAGATCAAAGACCGCAAAGCTTGATACCGGGGCTTGGAGCATTGCTCCTCTCGAATCGCCGCGTACACGACCGGCCGGAGCGCGGCTGCCGCAGCGCTTTCCCATCAGCTGCGACTGGTCTGCGACACAGCCGCGCTCCTTCGCCCTCCGTGAACTTCCCCGTTGTTGACTCCCAGTCTCTTGGTATTCTTTTCGCGTACCATCGGAAGCTCGCCGAGGGCGGGTTGTGTTGTTGGGTGGCCCGGATTTGCTCAAACCATTTATGAAAACTTACGCTGTGCTCGCGCAGTCGCTGCGCATTTTGACATTGGCTCTGCTGGCGCTCGCGCCCGTGGCGCAGGCGGCCGTCACACCCGTGTCTCACTGGCGCCTGGGCGAGAATGATCCCGGTGCCTCCGGGGGCGTGGCTTGTCCAAGTACCGTGGATTGGGTGGGCGGCCGCACGCTGCAATTCGCACCGACCGTCTTCTGGGATATCGGGGTAAGTTCAACCGCCTCCATCCGGGTCGGGAGCACGACCTGCCTGCGGGCTTACGGCGCCGAATCCGCCGGCACGAACGCCGCGATCACTGCGCTCACCGACAACTTCGGGATCGAGTTGTGGGTGAACCCGAGCACACTTACGGGCAACCAATGCCTCGCCTACAACGGCAATACCGGCAGCAACGGCTGGGGACTTTATCTGATCGGCAATCAATATCGCGGTTTGTTTGGCGGGGTGGGTTTTGTCGGCACGGCCACGGCCACTCTCTCCATCTGGACACACCTGGCGCTCGTGCGCGACAACGGCACCACCACCCTTTACGTGAATGGCGTGGCATCGGGCACGTCGGTGAGCGGGCTGGTGCCGCCGGCCGGCCGGTTCGCGATCCTGGGGCAGCCGCAGAATCCGGCCACGGAAAGACTCTTCGGTTTTTTGGATGAGGTGCGCGTGTTCACGTTCGCGCCCGGTGGCTTCTCGACCAAGGACCTGCTCCTGAGTCCCGGCGGCGTGTTTTCCACGGCGGACAGCGGCAACGGCTCCCTGCGCAGCGCCATCACGAACCTGAACGCGACTGGGGCGGGCACGATCAACTTCGCCGTTGCCGGCACCATCTCGCTGCTGTCGAGCCTGCCGGCGATTTCAAATTCTGTCGTCATCAACGGCCCGGGCACGAACCTGCTGACCGTTTCGGGCAATGGCAGCAACCGGCTCTTCCAGTTGGCGGCCAACAGCACCAACTTCATCAGCGGGCTGATCCTCGCGAGCGGCTTCACCTCGAATAATAATTCCGGCGCAGCGATCTACAATCTCGGCTACACGGTGCTGAAAAACTGTGTGCTGGTCAGCAACACGGTGGTGGGCGGGTTCGGCGGCGCGGTAGCGAACTTCGGCACGGGCACGTTCCTGGCGACGAATTGCGCCTTTGCCGACAACACCTGCCGCGGCGGTAACGGCGATGTCTCGCCCGGTTATGGCGGAGGTGGTGGTGGTGGTGCGGGTATGGGTGGAGCCATCTATACCGAGAGTACCGCGCTGACACTTTCGGGTTGCGCATTCCAGAGGGATGTTGCCGCCGGGGGCAATGGCGGCGCTGGCAGCTCGTCTACCAGCAGCTATAACGGAGGCAATGGCGGCGATCCGAACCGGGGCGGAGGCGGCAGCGCAGGCGGTAACGGTGGTTCGGGTGGCTTTGGCGGCGGGGGCGGCGGTGGGGGGGTGGGAAGCGGAACGCGTGGCGGAGTCGGCGGCTTCGGCGGGGGCGGGGGCGGCGCAGCTTTTGGTGCCGGAGCGCAACCCGGCGGCGGCGGATCTTTTGGCGGCAATGGGGGCATCGTCAATTTCGGTGGTTTGACCGGTGGTGGCGGCGGCGGGGCGGGGCTGGGG
>CAYQWK010000316.1:0-7376 GCA_964420805.1 uncultured Bifidobacteriaceae bacterium
TCGCAACTCGTCGCAGCGCGACGAGTTCCACCATTCAGAGACGCACATCGTGCAGGGAAGTGAGATGAGCCCCCTTGAGAAAGCCCACGGCAATTTTCTTCCTCGCCACGGAGGAACACACGGCATTGAATTAACCCGTGAGTTCGTTGCTGTTCTTTGCGGTCGCGGCCGGATCTTCGGCGCGCCCTTTCGATGAGACCATTTGCCCGGTGCCCGCTTCTGGTTCGCCGCCGGATGAGATGCTGCCGTCGCATCCTGCCAGCGTCGAAGCGCCACCGCCGTCCGCCCGATGAACACGCAACCCATCTTCCGTCCCAAACTCCTCGAACTCTTCCGCGATTACTCGCGCCAGAAATTCCTCACCGACCTGCTGGCCGGCCTGACCGTCGGCATCGTCGCGCTCTCGCTCTCGATGGCGCTGGGCATCGCGTCCGAGCAAACGCCCGCGGCAGGCATCATCACGGCCGTGGTGGCCGGGTTTCTCATCTCGGCCCTCTCCGGCTCGCGCGTCCAGATCGGTGGCCCCACCGCCGCGTTCATTCCGATCGTGGTGGGGGTGATGAAGGAATACGGCGCGGACAACCTCATCATCTGCACCCTGCTGGCCGGTCTTTTCCTCATCCTCATGGGCGTGGCACGCCTCGGGGCGATGATCAAATACATCCCGCTGCCGGTGGTCACCGGTTTCACGGCGGGCATTGCGGTGTACATCTTCAGCACACAGGTAAAGGATTTCCTCGGGTTGCGGCTTCCCGACGGCGAGACCGTGCCGGCGGACTTCATCGAAAAGGTGAAATTTCTCGCCACGCACCTGGGCAGCCTGCATTGGCCCTCCCTCCTCACCGGCGCGGCGGCCATCGCGTTCATCAAGCTCTGGCCGGCCCGATGGGGAAAGCGCATCCCGGCGTCCATCGTCGTTGTCATTCTCGGCACGCTGGTCGTCTCGCTGTTTCACATCGACGTGGCAACCATTGGCAGCCGGTTCGGCGATGACGCCATTCCGCGCAGTCTTCCCCTCCCGCACTGGCCGGAACTCGACATGCATGCCCTCAAGGGCCTCATCCGCCCGGCCTTCACGATCGCGCTACTGGCGGCAATTGAATCCCTGCTTTGCGCCGTGGTCGCCGACGGAATGATCGAGGATCGGCACAACTCGAACACCGAACTCATCGCGCAGGGCGCGGCGAACATCGGCAGCGCGCTGTTTGGCGGACTGCCGGCCACCGGCGCCATCGCGCGCACGGCCACGAACGTCCGTTGCGGCGGACAAACGCCCGTGGCCGGGATCGTTCATGCGCTGACCATTCTCGGCGTTGTTCTGGCCGCGGCGCCGCTGGCCCGTTTCATTCCCCTGCCCGTCCTCAGCGCCGTGCTCATCATCGTGGCGTTGAACATGGGCGAATGGAGCAACTTCGCCCGGCTACGAAAATGGCCGAAGAGCGATGCCACGGTTTATCTCGTCACCTTCGCACTCACGGTGCTGGCGGACATCACCGTGGCGGTGGAATGGGGCATGGTCCTGGCCGCCATGCTCTTCATCAAACGCGTCTCCGAAACCACGCAGATCACATCGGTTGATGAACGCGAAATGGACCTTGGTCCCCGCGATTCGCTCCACGGCAAGACCGTCCCACCCGGCGTGCTCGTCTATCAACTGTCCGGCGCGTTCCTTTTCGGCACGGCGGACAAACTTGAGAACGCCCTCATGCGCCTGAAGCAGGAACCGGATGTGCTCATCCTCGGCATGAAGCGCGTCATGGCCATGGACGCCACCGGCCTGAACGCCCTCGAAGAACTCCACCTCAAGCTCCGGCGCCGCGGCAAGCACGTCCTCCTCGCCGGCGCGCACATGCAACCCTTGCTGGTCATGCAGAAAGACGGCTTTGTCGAACGCATGGGCGAGGGATGCTTTTGCGAAGACCTGGATGCCGCGTTGGCCAAGGCCCGTGAAATCATGGCCGGGTCGGGGAAGTGACCGGAAGGGACCGGAGCATTGCCGGTGAATCGTGGCGCGGGATGAATATCTTCCACCGACAGTGCCGAAATGCACCGGAGCCGCCAATTCACGCTTCCAATTCCCGCGCGGTTTCGCTCACTCTCCGCCCCGTCAACCAGCGAAAGAAAAATTATGCCATGGTACTACGCTGAAAACGGCCAGCAACAAGGCCCGCTCACCGACGAACAATTCCAATCCGCCGTGCAAGCCGGCACCGTCCGCGCAGACACACTGGTGTGGCGCGACGGTATGGGAAACTGGCAGCCCTACAGCACCGTGGCCGGGGCTGCCGCTCCCGCTGCCGCCGGTGCGGCACCCACCGCCGCCGGCGGGGTGTTTTGCTCCGAGTGCGGAAAGTCCTTTCCACCGGACCAGGTGATCTCCATCAGCGGCCGCAACGTCTGCGCCGCGTGCAAACCGGTGTTCGTGCAGCGCCTGAGCGAGGGCGCGACCATCGCCGTCGCGCCCGGTGAAATGCGCTACGCCGGTTTCTGGATCCGCTTTGCCGCCAAGTTCATCGACGGCCTGATCGTGGGCGTTCCGACGTTTCTGCTCATTTTTCTCACTGGCGGTTTGATGGGTGCCAGCGGCGCGGTGAATCCGAACAGCCCTGCCGCCGCCATGTCGATGCTGGGCGTGCAGATCGGCGCGCAACTGGTGAGCATCGCCATTGGCGCGGCCTATACGATCTTCTTTGTCGCCAAATATGCGGCCACGCCTGGAAAGATGGCGGTTGGCCTCAAAGTGGTGAACGCAGACGGTTCGAAAGTCAGCGCCGGCAAGGCGACCGGCCGTTACTTCGCAGAAATGTTGAGCGGCATCACCTGCTACATCGGCTACATCATCGCCGGTTTCGACGGCCAGAAACGCTCGTTGCACGATCACGTTTGCGGCACCCGCGTGATCTACAAGTGATCCCGCCGTCCGCCTGCCGGCAACATCCGCAAGACTGACGCACCCATGTCCGCCCCGGCCTGCCCGAAGTGCAAGACGACCTGGTTGCCAGAAGCATTGCCTGCCGCTGCGGAAAAGATTTGTCACGGTTGCCAGACCCCATTCGAAGTCACGTTCTTCCCCGCGCTCACCCGACCCGCCGCGGCCGTGGTGCAACCGGAAAAGTTGGTCATCGACGGCGACGCTTCATGCTTTTACCACGCGGACAAACGTGCCGCCATCGCGTGCAGCGCCTGCGGCCGTTTCCTCTGTCATCTTTGCGATGTGACGCTGGGCGACCGCCATCTTTGCCCCGGCTGCATCGAAACCGGCCGGGCCAAGGGCAGGTTCACCGAGTTCGAAACGTCGCGCATCCTCTGGGGCAGCGCCGCGCTCACCATCACCGTGGTGCCGATCATCCTCTGTTTCTGGATCACCCTCGTCACCGCGCCGGCGGCCATCGTTCTCGCGATCTACGGCTGGAAGAAACCGCAGAGCATCGTCACCACCTCGCGCTGGCAGTCGTGGGCCGCGATCATCATCGCGACATTGGAAATCGCGGTGTGGGTGACCGTCTTCACCCTGGCCGCGACAGGCGCGTTCAACTAATCGGCCATGAGCAATCCAGTCGTGCCATACAAGAAGCTCCCCGGTCGCGCCAGCCAGTTCACCGGCTACGCCAGTCTTTATCAGGGACCGGACCACCTGCTGCTGATCCACTCAACGGGTTACAACGAACGCTACCAGCGGTTCTATTTCCGCGATATCCAAGCCTTCTACGTGCGGCGAACAGACCTCTGGTATATCGTAACTGGCATTCTGTTGTTCTTCGGACTGTTGCTGCTCGCGTTCGGCATCAGCGTCGGCGATGTCGGCGGAGTGATCCTTGATGCGCTCGGCGGGTTGCTCCTCCTTGGCGGCGTTCTCTACGGCGCGGCAGGGCCCTCGTGCGCGTGCCACGTTCAGACCGCCGTGCAAACCGAGCGCCTCCCCAGCCTCAACCGCCTGCGCCGCACCCGGAAGATTCTCGCGCAAATCAGGCCGTTGATCGACGAGGCGCAACGCACCGTTGCCGCATCAGAAGCGCCCGCGCCGGCTGTCGTTCCCGAGGCCGGGACGGACGCAGCACCGGCGGACACCGGCGTCCCGCCCGCCGCATGAAAGCCTCCGCGCTGGCCCGGCAACGTTGCTTCCATCACTCGCAGCGCGAGGCCGTGGCCCGCTGCACCGGCTGCGGCAGCTTCTTCTGCCGCGAGTGCATTACCGAGCATGACGACCGGTTCATCTGCGCCGCCTGCCTGCGCAAGCTCACCGCCGCGCCAGAGGCGCGCCGCTGGCGTCTGGGCTGGGTCAACACCGCGGCGCAATGCGCGTGCGGGTTCTTCCTGCTCTGGTTTTTCTTCTACTTCATCGGGCAGACGCTGCTCTCCATCCCGTCTGCATTTCATGAAGGCACGTTGTGGACGAGCCGCTGGTGGCATGGCGAATGAAGCGGCGCGAGCAACCCGGCGGCCTGCCCGCGCTCGATTTGATCGAGCAGAGCGTCCACACGCTCCGCACCGCGCCGCTGGCCGCGTGGCTGGCCTATTACGCGGGCACCGCGCCCTTTGTGCTGGGTGTCCTCTTCTTCTGGTCGGAAATGAGCCGCAGCGCCTTCGCCGAGGAACATCTGATGGGCGGGAGCATCGGGCTGGCACTGCTTTTCGTCTGGATGAAGAGCTGGCAGGCGGTGTTCGGAACGCAGATTCGTGCGCATGTGAGCCGCGAGACGCTGCCGCCTTGGACGCCCGCGCGCATGGCGCGAACCGCCGCGCGGCAGTTGATCATCCAGCCCAGTTCCTTTTTCCTGCTGCCGCTCGCGCTCGTCGCCGTACTCCCCTTTGGCTGGCTGCTGGCATTCTACCAGAACGTCACCGTGCTCGGCGCGCGCGGAGAGGAGGCGGCCGGCATCTTCATCAAACGCTCCTGGCATCAGGCGAAATTTGCCCAGGGATCGCATCACCTCGGATTCCTGATCTTCTTCATTTTCGCGCTGTTCGTCTGGGTCAACCTCGCCATCACCGCCATCGGCATTCCGTTCCTCGGCAAGACGCTGCTCGGCATCGAGACCCAGTTCACCCTGGGCCTCGGCAGCATGGTGAACACGACGTTCTTCGCAGTAATCTCCGGCCTGCTTTATCTCGCCCTCGATCCGCTCTTCAAAACCACCTACGTGCTGCGCTGCTTTTACGGTGAGTCGCGGCAGACCGGGGAGGATTTGCGGGTGGCGCTGCGCGGCTACCGCCCGGCGGCAGCCGCCGCGTTGCTGCTGGCCTTGTGGTTGGGTTTCGCCCCGGCCGGCCGGGCTGCTGACGCCAGACCCGCCCCCGCGCCGGTGAACGCGACCGATCTCAACCGCTCGATCGACGACATCCTCGCGCGTCCGGAATACACCTGGCGAGCCCCGCGCCCGAAGCGTGAGCGCGCCCGCAACGCGGAGGCCGACAGTTTCCTCAAACGCATCGGCAAATGGATCGGCGAGGCCTGGGACTCGTTCGAGAACTGGCTGCGCAACCTCAGCCGGCCGCGTGGTGCCTCGCTGCCCGGCGGGTTCTCGCTCTTCACGCGCGAGGGGCTGATCTACACGCTCATCGTCGTGGTTGCGCTATTGCTGGGCGTGCTGATGTGGCTGCTCTGGAAAATCCGACTCAAGCGCCGCGCCGGCGAGATTGAGGCCACCCCCGCCGTGCCGGCACTGAATCTCGCGGACGAAAACGTTACCGCCGAGCAACTGCCCGAGGACGGCTGGTTGCGCATGGCAATGGACCTGATCGAGCGCGGCGACCTGCGGCTGGCTTTGCGTGCGTTCTACCTCGCCAGCCTCGCGCATCTCGCCGAACGCCAACTGGTCACGCTGGCGAAGTTCAAGAGCAACCGCGACTACGAGCGCGAACTCCAGCGCCGCAGCCACGCGCTGCCAGAGGTCAACACCCTCTTCTCCCGCAACGTCGCCACGTTCGACCGCGTGTGGTACGGAATGCACGAAGTGAACACGGAACTGGTGGGGGAATTTCGCGGCAACGTCGAGCGGATCAAATCATGTTGAACCGCCGCGTCATTCTCTCCGTCGCCCTGCTCGCCCTCGCCGCCGTGTTCGTGTGGGGGCTGGTGCGGTTGTTCAACCTGCGTTTCTCCTCCGGCGACATCTACCCCGAATACTCCTCGCTGCGCGCCGATCCACTTGGCGCCAAGGCGTTTCACGACAGCCTGGCCGCGATGGATGCTCCCGCTGTCACGCGCAATTTTCGTCCGCCGCAGTTTCTGCCGGATGGCAGGGGCACAACCCTGTTCGTGTTCGGCCTGCCGTGGGACGAACTGAACGCAGAGCCTTCCGAATACAAGAAGCTCGATGCCTTCGTGCGCGACGGTGGGCGGCTGGTTGTGACGCTCTACCCGCAGTTCGCGCGCCCGCGCCACTTCGGATTGCGCGCCATGGGCACGAACGTGTCGGTCTTCAAACAGCGCGCCGCCAAGGCTTTCGACACGAACTTCGTCTGGCTCGACGAGAAATGGGGCTTCGTCCTCGCCCATCATCCGGTCCCGCTCGGCAACCACGGAACGTTCCAACCTGCGCCCGTCACCACGGCGCTGCCGGAATTGCTGCCCGAATCGATGTCCTGGCACAGCGCGATGGTGTTCACCAACGTGGCCCCCGACTGGAAGGTCATTCTCGCCCGTGGCACCGCGCCGGTGATGATTGAGCGCCGCCTCGGCAGCGGCAGCATCGCGCTGGCGACCGATTCCTATTTCACCAGCAACGAGGCGTTGCGCAATGAGCGTTCGACGAAGCTGCTCGCCTGGCTGGCGGGCGGAAACCGCGCCGTGATTTTCGACGAAGCGCATCTCGGCTCCGTGCAGGATCCCGGCGTGGCGGCACTGGCGCGGCGTTACCGGCTCCACGGCGCGGCTCTCGCCCTGCTCTGCATTGCCGCGCTGTTCGTCTGGAGAAATGCCACCAGCTTCGTCCCCGCGCCACGCGAATCGCCGGACGAGGCGCATGTCCGCGGGCGCGAATCCTCGGCCGGGTTCATCAACCTCCTGCGCCGCAGTGTGCCACAGGACCAGTTGCTGCAAACCTGCCTCAACGAATGGGGCCGGACGCGCGCGCTGGATCGACGGGCCACGCCACAACGGACCCGGAAGGTCCGCGAAGTCGTCGAAACCCACAACGTCGCGGCGCAGGCTGATCCCGTCGAAACGTACCGGAAGATTTCCCGCATACTCAACGAGAGGTAAATCCCATGAGCACAGACCAACTCAAACAAGTCCTTGCCCAGGCCCGCCACGAGGTCGGCAAGGTCATCATCGGCCAGGCCGACGTGGTGGACCGCGCCTTGATCGCCGTCTTCACCGGCCAGCACGCGCTGATCGAGGGCGTGCCCGGCGTGGCCAAGACGCTGCTCGTCCG
>CAYQWK010000317.1:0-5888 GCA_964420805.1 uncultured Bifidobacteriaceae bacterium
GTGCAGCGCGGCGGGCACCAGCGGATGCCCCGCGTCGATGCCGGCCGCGCAGCGCAGCGACGCATGCTCCGCGCCATCGATCTGGTAGAGCATCGAGAACGGCAGGTCGCGCTGGGCGTTCTTCAGCGCTTCGCAGGCCGCCTATTCGCAATCCGCCCAACCGCTCACCATCAACGGAATTCATCTCAAGGACGATGGTTACAAGGCGCTCGCACCGGTGATGTTTGAACGACTGCTTGGCGAGAAATCCCCGGCGGCTTCGGGCGCGGCTTTTGAAAAGCTGCGCGCGGCGGTGAATGACAAGAACACGGTCTGGTTTTCCCGCTACCGCACCGTGGATGGCTACAACGTCTATGGCGGTCGCTCGAAGTTGAGTTTCCCCTCCACCAAAGCGGACGGAACCAAGGTCTCGAACTTCGATGTGATGCAGATAGAGATGTCGCAGCGCGACGTGATGACAGCCAACCGCGAGAAGCGCGTCTGGTCGCTGGCCAAGGGAACGGATCTGGTGGTAAAGGACGACAATCTGCCGCCGTTGCCGGAGATGAAGAGTAACAAGCCGGGCAGGAATCCGGACGGTTCGCACATCTTCCTGAGCGGGCAGGACGCGGTCGGCAAAATGAAGCTGCCTCCGGGATTGAAGGTGGAGTTCATTGCCTCGGAGAAAGAGTTCAAGGAACTGGCCAAACCCGTGCAAATGGCGTTCGACACCAAGGGCCGTCTCTGGGTTGCCGCGTGGCCGAGTTATCCCGAGCGCACTCCCACGAGCACTGTGGGCGATAAACTGCTCGTCTTCGATCTCGATGCGAACGGGAAGGTGCGGAAGATGACGACCTTCCTTGACGACCTGAACTGCCCGACGGGATTTCAGTTTTACAAGGACGGCGTGATCGTGGTGCAGGCTCCGGACGTGTGGTTCGTGCGCGACACTGACGGCGATGGCAAGGCTGACTGGAAAGAGCGCATCCTCAACGGTCTTGATTCCGCCGATTCGCATCACACCGCCAACGCCATTTGCTACGAACCTGGCGGCGCGATTTACCTGAGCGACGGCGTGTTCCATCGCTCGCAATTCGAGACCGCGCTGGGCGTGGTGCGGAATACCGACGCCGCGATCTACCGGTTCGAGCCGCGCACGAGCAAGTTGGACCGTTACGCAGCCTACGGCTTCGCCAATCCGCACGGGCGGGTTTTCGATTACTGGGGCAACGACCTGATCACCGACGCCACTGGCAACAACACCTATTACGGCCCTGCCATCAGCGGGCATGTGGACTATCCCGGCAAGCATGGCAGCATCAAACAGTTCTGGGATCGCCCGGCGCGGCCATGTCCGGGAACGGGCATCTTGTCGAGCCGCCACTTCCCGGAGGAGATGCAGGGTGAGTTCCTCAACATCAACGTCATCAGCTTTCAGGGCATTTATCGCGTCAAGGTGAGCGAGGAAGGAGCGGGTTTGTGGGGTAAGACTGTGACGCCGCATCTCGTCGAGTCGGATGATCCAAACTTCCGCCCCATCGCCATCGATGTCGCGCCGGATGGTTCGATCTACTTCCTCGACTGGCACAACCCGATCATCGGCCACATGCAGCACCACATTCGCGATCCAAACCGCGACCATGTGCATGGCCGCATTTACCGCATCACCGCCGAGGGCCGGCCGCTGGTGAAGTCTCCGCAAATCGACGGCGCGTCCATTGTGAAGTTGCTCGATGCGCTCAAGGAACCCGAGGACAACGTCCGCACGCGCGCGAAGATCGAACTCGATAAACACGACACGAAGGAGGTCATCGCAGCCGCGCAGAATTGGGTGAAACAGTTCAGCGCCACCAAGGTCGAAGACCAGCACCACATCCTTGAAGCGTTGTGGCTCCATCAATGGCACAACGTCGTGAATGAACCGTTGCTTCGGCAGTTGCTCCAGTCGCCGGAGCCGCGTGCACGCGCCCAGGCCGTGCGCGTTCTCGGCTACTGGCGTGACCGCGTGAGCCAGCCGCTGGCGGCGCTCAAGGTCGCGGCGAATGATCCGGCACCGCGTGTGCGCCTTGAGGCACTGCGCGTGGCCAGCTATTTCACCGGCAATGAGGCAATGGAGGTCGCTTTCGAGTCCACCAAGTACACTAACGACTATTACCTCGACTACGTGTTCAAGGAGACGACCAAGCAGCTCTCCAAGACCACCAAGGGCTTCCTGCCGAAAGACCCGAAACTGCTCGCTGCAGTCGTGACTAAAATGAGCGACAAGGAACTGGCCGACGCCCCGAACGTCGAGCCGGTGCTCATGGCCCGATTGGAGCGCAAGAGTTTCGATGTCAATGCGCGCTCCGCCGCGTTGGACGAGTTGGCCAAGGCGCGCAAGTCCGACCGCGTGGCCGAGGCCGTCGCCGCGTTGCAACGGCTCGACGAGGCCGGCGCGCCACTCCAGCCCGTGAACGACCTTGCCATGCTTCTTTGCATCAGCGGCGACGCTCTCGAAAAAGTCCGGCCCGATTTGAAGCGCCTTGCCAGCGACACCCGCAAGGCGCCGGTTCGCCGCGCCGCCTTTGCCGCGCTGGTCTCCGCGGATGGGAAGCCCGACACCCAATGGGCAGCCACCGACAACAGCGCGAACTCACGCGCCATCCTCATCGACTCGATCGGCTCGCTGCCTGATCCGTCAGCCCGCGCGAAGTTCCAGCCGCTGCTGAGCGCCGCGCTTACAGACGCCAAGACCCCAGGCAACGTCCGTTCCGCCGCGCTTCGTGCGCTGCCCTTGATGGGCACGGACAACGCGGCGCAGAACTTCGGTTTGCTGGCCGCGCAGCTCCGCTCGGGCCGTGACATTCCCTCTGCCGCCGGCGCGATGCGGAAGCTTCCCGTCAGTGCATGGGCCAAGGATCAGGCCGCGCCGCTGTCTGATTCCATTCTCGGCTGGGCGAAGAAAGTGCCCGCGGGCGAGCGCACGCGGCAGAGCTTCGTCGAGACCGTGCAGGTGGGCATGGACATGGCCACGCTGCTTCCCGCCGCTGAATCCGAGCGCGTCCGCTCCGAGTTGCTGGACCTGGGAGTGAGTGTGTTCTCAATCAAGACCGTGCGCGAGCAGATGCGATATGACACGCCGCGCATCGTCGTGATCGCCGGCAAGCCCATTGAGATCATCTTCGAGAACGACGACATGATGCCGCACAACCTTGCCGTTGTGCAGCCCGCCAGCCGCGAGAAGATTGGCGCGGTGGTGGACAAGATGCAGCCCACCGCCCTCGACAAGCAGGGGCGTGCGTTCATCCCGGCGGACCGGGATCTCGCGAAGCTGGTTCTGGCCGCGACCAAATTGATCGAGCCAGGGCAGAAAGAGACGCTCAAGCTCAACGCACCCAACAAGCCCGGCACCTACGAATACATCTGCACCTTCCCCGAGCACTGGAAGGTCATGTTCGGCCAGATGGTGGTGGTGAAGGACAAAGCGGCCTTTCTCAAGGCCAGCGCCGAGGCCGCGCCCGTTCCGCCGCCGGCCAAATAGCGGCACCGAATTCGCAACGGCACCCACGCGTGATCCGCGTCCAGGTGCCGTTTTGCTTTCGGATCCGCCCCGCCGATCTGCGCTCGGCCTCCGGTGTTTTTTCGCGCCATTGATTCACATCAATGGCGCCTGCCTTCACGCCCGGCACACTGCGTCGAAACCAGAAAAGGAAATTCTACCATGAACGCAGAGAACAATGTCCGTTCCACTACGCGCCGCGATTTCTTGAAGACTTCCGGGACCGCTGTCGCTGCCGCCGCGTTTGCGGGCACGCTGACCACGCCTCGCGCGGGCTACTGCGCCGAGAACAACAACATCAAAGTCGCGCTCGTCGGTTGCGGTGGGCGCGGAACCGGCGCGGCGGCTAATGCGCTGTCCACCACCGGGCCGACGCAGCTTTGGGCCGTGGCCGATGTGTTCGCCGAACACGCCGAGAACGCGCTGGCCAATCTCGCCAAACAACACAGCACGCAAGTGGCTGTGGCCCCGGAGCGCAAGTTTGTCGGGTTCGACGGCTTCAAACAGGCCATTGATTCCCTGGGCAAGGGCGACCTGGTGATTCTCGCCACGCCGCCCGCGTTCCGCCCGATGCACTTCGAGTATGCCGTCCAGCGCGGCGTGAATGTGTTCATGGAAAAATCCTTTGCCGTGGACGCGCCGGGAATCCGCCGCGTGCTCAAGGCCGGCGAACTCGCCGCGCAGAAGGGGTTGAAGGTCGCCGGTGGATTGATGAGCCGGCATTACGAACCGCTCGAACTGTGCGTGAAGCAAATCCATGACGGCGCGATTGGCGAGGTGATCACCGCGTGGGCTTACCGGATGCACGGGCCGGTCGGCTTCAAGCCGCGTCGCGAGGGCCGGACGGAACTGGCACACCAGATTTCCAACTACAGTTGTTTCACCTGGCTCAACGGAAGCTTCTTCGTGGACTGGCTCATCCACAACATCGACGTGTGTTGCTGGGTGAAGAACACCTGGCCCGTGTCCGCGCAGGGGCAGGGTGGGCGGCAGGTGCGCGCCGATCTGGACCAGTTGTTCGACCATCAAGCGGTGGAGTTCACCTTTGCCGATGGCACGCGGATGTTTGGCCAGGGCCGGCACATGAACAACTGCCACGACTTCTTCGGCGACATTATCCATGGCGCGAAAGGCTCGGCAATCCTCGGCGAAGGCCAGACAAAGCCGCGCCTTTTCAAGGGCTGGAACCAAACGGTGGAGAACCTGATCTGGGAATTCAAGGGCGCGGCCATAAACCATTATCAACGCGAGCACGACCTGCTTTTCGACGCCATCCGTAACAACAAGCCCTACAACGAAACCGAACGCTGCGCGAAGTCCTGCATGACAGCCATTCTCGGCCGCATGGCCTTCGAGTCCGGGCAGAAGTTGACCTTCGACGAGGCTTTGGCTTCGAACGTCCAACTTGCGCCGGGCTTTGAGAACATCAAGACCCTCGACGACCCCGCGCCCGTCGCGCCCCGCCCTGATGGCAGCTATCCGCTGGCCGTACCGGGGAAGACGAAGGTGATTTGAGAAAGTGCGTTCAAGGCTATCCAAATGAATGAAATGTGGCGCAGTATTCGTTCGTTTCTTGCAGTAATGGTCGCGTGTTCAGCCCTTTGGCCTGCCTATCGCGCCGTTGGTGTTCCCGCCTTACCGTATCCGCTTAATCGCGTCCAACCTGACGGCACTCCCATTCAGTTGCGGCTGCGTGGTGACGAATATTTCTCCTGGTTTGAAAGTAGCGAGGGTTATGCCGTGGTGAGGGATGGTGACGGTTTCTGGAAGTACGCCCTGCCAACGGAGGGTCGGGCGGGCTTTCGCGCCGTGCCCGGCGCGCGGGTGGGCACGGCAGATCCGGCGGGATTGGGTTTGCGCAAGCGTGCTTTGCCAGAAGGCCGGTTAATTCGGGCACACACCGAGGCACGCCGCCTTAGTCTGGATAATCAGCCAGCCACGGTGCTGGCGCCCAAGGCAGCTACCGGAGAGGAGATTGTCAAGGCGGGCGGGAAACCCAAAATCGCCGTGTCAGGCGTGAAGACCGTCAAGAACATCGTCATTCTGGCCGCCTTCTCGAACCATTGGGATGCCGTCAACAACACGGTCCTGCCCGCCCACGGCTTGGTGGACACAAACGCGTTCTGGAACCTCTACAACCAAGTTGGCCATACCGCCGATGGCGCGATGGGGTCGGTCAGGGATTACTATTTGGAAGTGTCGTATGGAAAGCTGACGATTGACTCGGTGATAACGATGTGGGTGCGGTTGCCACGCGAGGAGTCATTCTACCACGACAACCAAAGCGTGATGCGCTCGAACGCGACCGCCTGCGACGTCGCGCCGTCGTAGAAGAGCAGCGAGATCGGCGCGGAGTGCGCGGGCAGATCGA
>CAYQWK010000317.1:5898-7353 GCA_964420805.1 uncultured Bifidobacteriaceae bacterium
AAGCGTGATGTGCTCGAACGCGGTGGTGGCCGCCGCCGCGGCGGGTTTCGATTTTTCCCAGGGCGACACCGACGGCGACGGTTGGGTGGACTGTCTGGACATCATTCACTCCGGCTACGGCGAAGAGGCGAGCGGCGACACCAATCATGTCTGGTCGGTCAAGACCAGCTTGGGCGGCGTAATTACGACCAATGGCGTGAAGATGTTCAACTGCCATACCGAACCAGCATTGCGGGGAGCCTCCGGCACCGGCATCACGCGCATCGGCGTCATCTGCCATGAGACAGGCCATTTCTTCGGCCTGCCCGACCTGTATGACACCAGCTACATGAGCGATGGCATTGGCTCTTGGTGCATCATGGCCGGCGGAACGTGGAATAATTCCGGCATCCAACCCGCTCACTTCACCGCGTGGTGCAAGGGATTCCTTGGATTCGCCAGACCGGTGCCGATTCACTCCAAGACCGGGGTGTCGCTCCCGCGCATTGAAGACAACGCGGTATTCGGCCTGTTGCGCGATGGCACGCGGAGTAATGAGTTCTTCCTTGTCGAAAACCGGGCCAGAACCGGCTTTGACGACACTGCGCAAATTCACCCGGGCCTGGTCATTTATCACATCGCCAATGATAGTTCAGGAAACAACCCGACATCGCACCCTCATCCGCTAGTCCGCTTGGAGGAGGCCGACGGCAACGCCTCACTGGGTTTCCCGGGAGGCGGGTCGGAGGCGGGCGACGTCTGGACGAGCACGAGTGGGCTGGCTGGCGGTTTTCGCGACCAAACCGGCAACACCAACACCAGCGCGATGCTCTACCAAGCCAACCCAGCGCCGGTGCAAACCAACCTCTATTACGATCGACCCGACAACGCGGAGCGGTACACCTACAACACGCTGGACAACTTCTCTGCCGCTGGCGGCACCATGACCTTTAACGCCACAACCCTCAAGCCGGCCGCTCCGACCTGGTATGCGTTGCCGACCAATTTCACAGTCGCGTGGCGGGCGGCTTCGCAAGCCACCAAGTATGAAATCCAAGAGGGCGCGCGGGCCACCCTTACCAACTTCTCCGACGGTGCTGAGGATTTGGACGCCATGTTCGAGAATTGGTACGTCAATGGGAAGGTGCGGCGGGTGGTGACGAACGCGAGCCGCACCGGTTCGTGCAACTACTACTTTCAGGGCATTCAGGCATTGACGCAACAGAAGCCCTTCAAGGTTACGACCAACACCGTCATCTCGTTCTACGTTCTGTCCCGCATCGTCAGCGGCAATGGCTCGATCCAGTGCCGGATTTCCGACGACGGCGGTGACACTTGGCGGACCTTGAGCAGCGACAGCGGCAACATCGGCTCGTGGGCGGCGCGATCCTACAATTATGGCGCCATCACAAACGTGGGCATCGGCGCGGGTGATCAGTGCATCCTTCAATTCGCCTGCGACATTGAGTACAGCTT
>CAYQWK010000318.1:0-7347 GCA_964420805.1 uncultured Bifidobacteriaceae bacterium
AAGAAGCTGATCTATCCGCGCGGCGAGGCTCTCTGTTTCACGGACCTGCCGGAAGTGCTGGAGACGATTCCTGACCCGGAACAACGGCGGAGGCTCGTCAAAACCCTGTCCCGGCAAGCCACGATTCTGATGAAGCTGCGGATCGACACCACCACCGACGTGGACAAACTGCTGTCCTACTGGGGCCGTGGCGCGGTGATGAAGGACGCGCGTCCGTTGCTTGAATCGCTGAAGGAAATCCCCGGCGGCGCAACCATTGACATCGTGCATCTGCTGCCGCCATTTGCGCGGCGCAGGCTTTACACGTATCCGTTTCCGCCCACCCGCCCGGAGGACGGTGGCGAAGACTGTCATTGGACAACCATGAACTTCTTCACCGAGGCACCCGACCAGCGTTTCCGAGACAAGCAGCACTGCCTGTCCACGTTGATGCAGGACTATTACGTGATCAGCGGCCCACCGCGCTACGGAGACGTGGTGATCTTCGCGGACCAGCAGGGGAATGCCATTCACAGCGCCGTGTTCATTGCCGCCAACATCCTCTTCACCAAGAACGGGGCAAATCACTTCCAGCCGTGGACGCTGATGCGGACGGAAGACATCCTGGCATCTTATCCGACCGACCAACCGCTGCGGACGATGTATTGGCGGGACAAACGGTTCTGACGGAACGAGCGGGGAATTCCCGGTTGCAACTCAGTCTCAATCCTCCTAGCGTTTCAGCCGTGAACGAAAGCGCGGCCCAGCAAAGTGGTAACGACGCCCCGGCACTGCAGCCGTTGTGCGACGTGGGAGCCGGCGTGCCTGTCCGGATCAAGCAGCTTTCCGGTTCGCCGGAGCTCACCGCCCGGCTGCGCGAACTGGGTTTCTGCGAGGAGCAACGCATCAAGCTCCTGAGCAAGAATCCGAATCTCATCTGCCAGGTTTGCAACGCGCGGCTGGGATTGAGTTCACAACTGGCCCGCCTGATCTGGGTCGAGAAGATCAAATCACAACGCCTCGCCGCCTGATGTCCGCCCCCGTTCCGCAACCGCTTGCTTCCCTCGAAGTCGGCCGCACCGCCGTCGTGACCGAAATCAAGCTGCCACCCGACCGCCGTGCCCGAATTCTCGAAATGGGCCTGCTCACCGGCACCACCGTTGAGTTGGTCCGCTTCGCCCCGCTCGGCGATCCCGTCGAAATCAAAGTGCGCGGTTACAATCTCTCCCTTCGCAAAGCCGACGCGGAGTTGATCCTCGTGAGAAGCAAATGACGCTCCGCTTCTCTCGACATGGGGCATCCGGCCCTCGCCATTTTCCCTGCTGAATGTCTGCCGCCTCGTCATCCCCTTCCCCGCGCACCCGTGCCGCCGGCACGGCGAAATACGCAGTTCTGACCGGCAATCCCAATTGCGGCAAAACCACGCTCTTCAACGCCCTGACCGGGTTGCGGGCCAAAGTCGGCAACTACCCCGGCGTGACCGTCGAGCGCAAAGAGGGTCGCCTCCAGTCCGCTCCGAAGGACACGGACATCCGCGTGCTCGATCTTCCGGGCACCTACAGCCTCAGTCCGCAATCGCTCGATGAACAGGTCGCGCGCGATGTGCTGTTCCACCGCATCCCCGAGGTGCCGCCGCCGGACGTGGTGGTGGTCGTGGTGGATGCCTCGAATCTCCAGCGCAACCTCTACTTCGCAACCCAGGTCATCGAGTTGGGCTACCCAACGCTCGTGGCCTTGAACATGATCGATGTGGCCAGGGAAAGCGGCGCGACCATCGACATCGCCGCGCTTTCCGCCGCGCTCGGCGCACCGGTGCTGCCGCTGGTGGCCAGCAAGGGCGAAGGCCTGGAAGAACTGCGGCAGAGGATTTGCAAGACCGTCGCGAAGGCGGATTTCAACATCGTGCCCCGCCAGTTCTGCGAACTTCCCGAGTCATTCGGCCGCGAGGCCGCGCAACTGGTTGGATTGCTCCGCGGGCATTTCCCCGAGAATCAGTTCCAAGCCATGGCCGAGGCGCTGCTGATCCTGGGCGACGAACGGTTCCTTGTTTCGAGCCAGGGCCATTACCCGGAGGAAATCCGGCGCGCGGTGAGCGAAGCCCAGGCGCGGCTGGAGGCCGCCGGTGTGGACTGGCGCAGCGCGGCCATCGAAACGCGCTACGCGCGCATCGCGGCCATGGAAGAGGCCGTCACCACGCAGGCGGTCATCGACCAGGAAACCTTCAGCGACAAACTCGACCGCGTGCTCACGCACCGCGTCTGGGGCGTGGTGATCTTTGTCGGCATCATGCTGCTTCTGTTCCAGAGCATCTTCACCTTCGCGAAGATTCCGATGGATTGGTTGACGGCAGGCGTGGATTTCGTCGGGAACTGGGCCGGGAAGATCATTCCACCGGGCGACCTCAACACACTGCTGGTTGATGGCGTCATTCAAGGCGTGGGCGCGGTCGTGGTTTTTCTGCCGCAGATTCTCACGCTGTTTCTCTTCATCGCCATTCTCGAGGACACGGGTTACATGGCGCGCGCGGCGTTTCTCATGGACCGGTTGATGAGCAAGGTCGGCCTGCACGGCAAAAGCTTCATTCCCATGCTCAGCTCCTTCGCCTGCGCCATCCCCGGCATCATGGCCACGCGCACCATCGAGTCGCCGAAAGACCGGCTGGTGACGATCCTGGTGGCGCCGTTGATGAGCTGCTCGGCGCGGCTGCCGGTTTACACGGTGTTGATTGCGGCGGTGATACCGCCGGAGATCCGCGTGTTCGGTTTCTTCAAGCTCGCCGCGCTGACCATGCTCGGGATGTACCTGCTTGGCATCGTGGTCGCGTTGCTGATGGCGTGGCTCTTCAAGAAGACGCTGCTTAAGAGCGGCACTCCCATGCTCATCATGGAATTGCCGCCTTACAAAATGCCCGTACCGCACGTCATTATCCGACACATGTGGGACCGTTCGAGGCTCTTTCTCCGCCGTGCCGGCACCATCATACTCGGCATCAACATCATCCTTTGGTTCCTCGCCACCTACCCGAAGCATTCCGACATCGCGCCCAAGTACGAGGCCGGCCGCGCCGCGATCACCAAGACGCTGCCCGATCCGTCCAGGCCGGACGACATCGCCAAGGCGAAACTCGATGAAATCGACAAAGCCGAGTCCGGCGAGAAACTCCGGCGCAGCTTCGCCGGTTATCTGGGCCGTGCAATCGAGCCGTTCATCGCACCTCTGGGCATGGACTGGAGGATGGGCATCGGCATCGTCGGGTCCTTCGCCGCGCGCGAGGTGTTCGTGAGCACCATGTCCACCGTCTATAACGTCGGCGGAGATGACAGCGATGAAGGCACCGCCAGCCTGGCCCGCACGATGCAGGAACAGAAACGCGCCGATGGTTCCCCGCTCTACACGCCGCTGCTCGGAATCACGCTAATGGTGTTCTACGTCTTCGCGCTGCAATGCGTCAGCACCGTGGCTGTGGTCCGCCGCGAAACGAACTCGTGGAAATGGCCTCTCTTCCAATGGTGCTACATGACCGCTCTGGCCTGGGTGCTGGCCTTCATCACCTGGCAAGGCGGTCAACTGCTCGGCTGGCGCTGAAGGCTTACTGGCCCGCGCGCTTTTTCAGGAACTCCATTCCGCCGGCGAGAATGAACACTCCGGCGACCGCGATCACGCCGCCGAGCAGGGATCGTTTGCGCGGCTTCTCCCCCTCCACGATGCGCGAGAAGGGAATGATCACCAGCGGCGTCAACGCCACGATCGGCAACACCACGCCCGTTCCGTGTTCCTTGAGCGCCCATTGGTAGCAGCCGACGCCAATGGCCGGACCGGACAGCGCGTTCACCAGAACCCACGGCCAGATGCGGCCTGGGTTCGACGCAGAAGGCTGCGCGTTGAGCATCGTGCCGCGGCGCCACTTGACGATCAGGAAGAACACAACCGCGACCACGAGTCCGGCGAGAATCCGCTGGTAGGCGGCGGTCAATCCGTCCGTGCTTTCCCCCGCGCGCTCCGCCACGCGATACGCCTGCCGGCTCACCACCGCTCCCAAGCCCTGCCCTGCCGCAGCCAGCACGCCGTATGTGACACCGGTCCAGAACGTCGGCGGCGAGATTTCCAGATGCTTGCCCGGAGCCAGCGCCACCGCCACACCGCCAAGGATCAACGCCGCCGCGATCATTTCCGCCACGGACATTCCCGTGCCCAACCACAGCCATTCAGCCGCCGCCGCCATCGGCGCCGCAAGGCAATGCACCAGTAGAATCGACAGCCGCGAACCGAGCCGCGGCAAGGCCTGATACAATGCGATGTCGCCAAGCCCGAATCCAATTGCCCCGCTCAATAAAAACACCGGGAAAGCGCGCCCGTGAATTCCCTGCCCGAAACCATGCGCCCAGACCGCCAGCAGCGTCGTGGCCACGATCACGCGCCAGAAATTTGCCTCCACCCCGCCCAACGCCTTGCTCGTCCGCTGCGCGCACACGGCGGAAAGCGAAAACAGAATGGTGGTGAGAAACGCGGGAAGCATTTCGGGCAGGATCAGAACGGTGCCGTTCCCGGCACGCGACACGCCTCAACAGCCGCGCCCTTTCGGACTGATCGGGCGGCTTGCTCGGGATTTGGAGCCTGGACCGCGGTTTCGGGAAGGCGCTTCACTTCGCCAACTCCACGAAGTTCCTTAGCAATTGCAACCCCACCCCCTGGCTTTTCTCCGGATGAAATTGCGTGGCGAACACATTGTCCCGCCAAACGCTCGACGCGAACGTGTCGCCATAGGTTGTGCGCGTGGACACGATCGATTCATCCGCCGGCTTCGGAAAGAAGCTGTGGACGAAATAAACGAAGCTTCCTTCGGGAATGCCGCGATAGAGCGGGCAATCCTTGCGGATGATCTCCAACTGGTTCCAACCGATCTGCGGAATCTTCAAGCCTGGCCGCTCCGTGAAGCGCACCACCTTGCCGCCAAACACGCCGAGACCCGCCGCGCAACTGTTGAACTCCTCGCTGCCCTCGAAGAGCGCCTGGTAGCCGACACAAATGCCGAGGAACGGTTTGCCCGCGCGAATCCACTCGCGCACCGCCTCCAACAGCGCCTGCCGCCGCATGGCGGTGATACAGTCGTCAAACGCGCCCACGCCGGGCAGCACCACGCCGCCCGCGCCCGCGATGCCATCGGGCGATTGCGTCACGCGCACTTCCGCGCCCGCCTTCTTCAGGGCCTTCTCCACGCTCCGCAAGTTCCCGGAGCCATAATCCAGCAATGCAATCATTGTCGCGGCAATGAAGCCGGACGCGGCGCAACGAAGCAAAGCGAAATGCGGCAACGCCAACCGCCGGCCGCGAACCGGTCCGCCGCCGCCGAACCGCGCACACCAGCGCTTGAGCCCTGATGGAATTCAAGCGTGGGCGGAAACTGCTTCTGGGGAATGTTGATGGTTGAACTGGCGTTACAGAAAAAAGCCGGTTGACAGCGCGGCAGGCTGGGGAAGTTTGAGCCAAGCCGGGGAGGCACGCCAATTCCGACGACGCCGACCACCGGCCCGACAAGGAGAGAGTTATGACAGAGACCACACTCAAAAGCCCGCAACCGGAACACTTCGAATCGTTGGCGCAGGATGCCGAGGCGTTCGTCAATGAAACCTCGCAAGGCCTGGGAGACCGCGCCCGTGACGCACGCACCCGTCTCGCGGCCAGCGTCGCCGCCGCCAAGGCCACGCTGGGACGGTTGAACGAGAAGGCCATCGAGGGCGCCAAGGCGACAGATCGCGTGATCCGCGAGCATCCATATCAGTCCATCGGCATCGCTTTTGGCCTGGGCATCCTGATCGGCGTGCTCGTCAGCCGCAAATGACATGAACACAACCGCGTCTGCAGGCGGGGCTGCCATCAGCTCCGCCGCCGGTTCGATCCGGCGCATCGGCGCAACCGCCCTCGGGACGGTGCAGAACCGGCTTGAGCTGCTGACGGTCGAGTTGAAGGAGGAACGCTACTGGCTGGTCAGCGCCATGGTGCTCGCATCGTGCGCGGTGGGGTTGGGATTCCTGGCGCTGGTGGCGCTGGTTGTCACAGTCGCATTGCTGTCCCCGGCGGAATCAAGGGCCTGGCTGCTGCCGTGCATTTGCGCGGTGTTCCTTGCCGGGTTCACCTGGGCAGCGTTGGCGCTGAAGCGAATTCTGCAACGACCCGCGCCGCTGGAGAAGACGCTGGCTGAACTGAGAAAGGACATCGAATGCCTGAGACTCTGAACAGCCTGCGCGAACGCAAGGCGGCCCTGCTCGTGGAAAGCGAACTGAACCGCCGTGTAATCGCAATCGAAATGGCCCAACTCAAGGTGACGGCTGGAGAATGGCGCACCGCCGTGCGCGACGCGTCGAAGTGTTCCGCGTGGATCGCGCCACTGGCCGGAGCCGCTGCGGGCTTCCTGACCGCGCGGAAGCGCAGGGCGGTGGAGCAATCTGCACGGGAACCTGCAAACAGCGTGCTGGAGGAACTGGCGCCGCTGGCAGGAAGCATCCTAAGCATGGCCATCCGGCACCTGGTCCGGCGGTTCCAAAAGCGCGAGGGTGGATGAAAATGAAACCGGCCGCGTGGGTTGACGCCACGCGGCCGGCCAAATTTCTCGTTGCGCTCCGCGATCAGCCGCCGACTTCCGCCTTGGCCTCGGCGGCCAGCGCGGTGCTGAGATAACGTTCGCCCGTCGAGCAGGCAATGGTGACAATCATCTTGCCCTTGTTCTCGGGGCGGCGGGCGACTTCGAGCGCCGCCACGACGTTGGCGCCGGTTGAGATTCCAACGAGTAGCCCCTCTTCCTTCGCGAGGCGGCGCGCCATGGCAAACGCGTCGTCATTCGACACCTGAACGCACTCGGTAATCTGAGCATTCCCGTGGCTGTCCTTAAGGTGCAGGTTCTTGGGAACAAACCCGGCACCGGTGCCCTGGATTTTGTGCGGACCCGGCTTCACGGGCTGACCGGCAAGCGTCTGCGAGATGACCGGCGAGTCCTTCGGCTCAACGGCGATGGCGGTGAATGAAGGCTTGCGCGGTTTGATGACCTCGCAGCAGCCGGTGATGGTGCCGCCGGTTCCCACCGCAGCCACAAGTATGTCCACCTTGCCGTCGGTATCCGACCAAATCTCCTCCGCTGTCGTCTTGCGATGAATCTCGGGATTCGCGGCATTCTCGAACTGCTGCGGAATCCACGCATTGGGCGTTTCCTTGGCGAGTTGTTCCGCGCGGGCAATGGCGCCCTTCATTCCCTCGCTGCCGGGCGTGAGCACGAGCTTCGCGCCGAGCATGGCCAGCAACGTGCGACGTTCCAGCGACATCGTTTCTGGCATGGTAAGGATAAGCTTGTAACCCTTGGCAGCCGCCACAAAGGCC
>CAYQWK010000319.1:0-7346 GCA_964420805.1 uncultured Bifidobacteriaceae bacterium
GGCGATGGGCGAAACCCAGGTCAGTGTGGATGGCGGGCGGCGTTCCCTGCCCGAGTTGTTCTTCGTCATTGCCACGCAAAATCCCGTCGAGTTCCGCGGCACCTATCCGCTGCCCGAGGCGCAAATGGACCGGTTCGCGATCCGGCTGACCCTTGGCTATGTGTCGCCGGAGAACGAGGTGGCCGTGCTTTCGGCCCAGGAAACGAGCCATCCGCTCGACGCGCTGCAACCGGTGGCCAGCATCGCGGAGTTGCTCGACTTCCGCCGCGCCGCCGCCGCCGTGCGGATGAGCGACGAGATCAAGCGTTACATCGTCGATCTCTGCGCCGCCACCCGCACGCGGGCCGGAGTGCAACTCGGGGCCAGCCCGCGCGCGTCGCTGGCGTTGATGAAACTCTCGCAGGCGCTCGCGTTGATGGACGGCCTGGAATTCGTCTCGCCCGACCAGGTGCAGGAACTGGCCAAGCCCGTGCTGGCCCATCGCATGGTGATGGAACCCCAGGCACGTTTCTCCGGCATCACCGCGCGCGGCGTGGTGGAGGATGTATTGAAGACCATTCCGGTGCCGGCGTGAGAGAACGGGGATGTTCCCGTTGAATCGTGACCTGTGGCCTGCGCGCCGGCATTGACTCGGCGCAATTGTCTCCCCAACGCTCTCGCGCCATGAAATCCACTCTTGCCGCCGCGTTTGTCCTGCTGGCTGCCGCCATGTTTCCGTGCGCCGGAGCAGGCGCGGGATTTGACGACGCGGTGCGCCGCTTCGCCGCGGACCAGCAGACGGTCCATCGCGCCTTTGATCTGCCGTGGTCCGCGCGGCAATTGGAACGACGCGAGGCCTTGCTCGGCGACTGGGCGGCGCAGCTTGAGGCCGCGCCATTCGAGACGCTTGACCAGCAGGGCCGCATTGATTTCGTGCTGTTGCGGAACGAAGCCACCGCCAACCGCAATCAAATCGCCCTCCAACGGCAACGCCTCGCCGAAATGGACGAACTGCTCGCGTTCCGCGGCGTGATTCAAGACCTGGAAGCCGCCCGCTGGCAGATGAAGCCGGTCGATGCCCAGGCCGCGGCCTCCGCGCTGGCGTTGATCCCCGGCCAGGTGAAGAAGCTCCGCGAGCGAATCGAAAAAGGCCGCAAGGCGAAGGATGAGCAAAAGGCGGATCCCTCCGCGCCGCTCAAAGTCCCGCCACCGCTCGCCCGCCGGACCGCGGGCGCGGCCAGCGAGATTCGCGGAACGCTGAAATCGTGGTTCGCGTTTCATGACGGCTTTCAACCAGAGTTTTCATGGTGGGTGAAGAAACCCTGCGACGAAGCGGCGGCGGCATTGGAGAGCTACGCGAAATTCCTGCGCGAGGAAATCGCGGAGTTGAAGGGCAAGGATGAGGATCCATTGATCGGCGATCCCATCGGGCGCGACGCGTTGAGGCGGGATCTGGAAACCGAATTCCTTGCCTGCACGCCGGAAGAATTGATCCGCATTGGAGAAAAGGAGTTCGCGTGGTGCGAAGCGGAGATGCGCAAGGCGGCGAAGGAGATGGGTTTCGATGACTGGCACGCGGCGCTGGCGAAGGTGAAGGGCGAGTTCATGCCGCCGGGCCGGCAGTTCGAGATGGTGGCGCAAAGCGCGCGCGAGGCGACGGAGTTCGTGCGCTCGCGCCAGCTCGTGACGATTCCGCCGTTGTGCGAGGAAGTCTGGAGATTGACCATGCTTTCGCCCGAGGCGCAGAGGTCCCTGCCCTACGTGGCCTATGGCGGCGGCTCGATTCTGGTGGCCTATGCCAAGGATGAAATGAAGCACGAGGACAAGCTCATGGCCATGCGCGGAAACAACCGGCATTTCACCCGCATCACGACGGCGCACGAACTCATTCCCGGGCATCATCTGCAAAACTTCGCCGCCTCGCGCCAGCGGGAATACCGCCGGCTTTTCTCGACGCCGTTCTTTGTCGAGGGCTGGGCGCTCTATTGGGAAATGCGGTTGTGGGAGCTTGGCTTTGCCCGCACGCCGGAGGAACGGATCGGGATGTTGTTCTGGCGGATGCACCGTTGCGCGCGGATCATCGTGAGCCTGAAGTTTCATCTCGGCCAGATGCAGCCGGCGGAGATGGTCGGGTTTCTTGTCGAGCGCGTGGGCCATGAACGGCTCGGCGCGACCAGCGAGGTGCGGCGGTTCATCGATGGCAGCTATTCCCCGCTTTACCAGTGCGGTTACATGATTGGCGGCCTGCAACTGCGCGCGCTGCACCGCGAGGCCGTGGGCGCCGGCAAGATGTCCGAGCAGCAATTCCACGACACCGTGCTGACCTTTGGCCCCATCCCCATGGAACTCGTGCGCGCAGGCATCCTGAACCTGCCGTTGACGCGCGACACCAAGGCCGCGTGGAAGTTCGCGGAGTAATTTTCCATTTCCAAAAGACCATGAACCTCATTCGACTCATCGCCATCACCGCGCTTGCGACCACTGGCGCCATCGCCGCCGATTGGCCGCAATTTCGCGGCCCCACCGGACAAGGCATCTCCGAGGCAAAGAACCTGCCCACGACCTGGAGCACGAGCAATAACATCGCATGGAAACAACCCATTCCCGGCGGAGGCTGGTCGTCGCCAATCGTGTGGCGCGGGAGGATTTTCCTGACCACGGCGGTGGCACCGGAGGGCGGCGGGAATGTTGCCTTGCGCGCGTTGTGCCTTGATGAACGCAGCGGAAAAGTTATCTGGGAAACTGAAATCTTCACCGTCGTCGCCGTGGCGGGTCACAAGAAAAACAGCCAGGCCAGCCCGACGCCGTTGACCGATGGCACGCGGCTATATGTTCACTTCGGACAATACGGCACGGCGGCGCTGGATTTGTCCGGGAAGGTTCTCTGGCGGCAGACCTCGCTCAAATATCCGCCCGTGCATGGCAACGGTGGCTCCCCCGCCCTTTCCGGCGACGCGCTGGTGTTCAGTTGCGACGGCGCAAGCGACCCGTTCGTCGCCGCGCTGAACAAGGCGACCGGCGAGTTGCTCTGGAAGACACCGCGCGACCAGACCGTGGGAAAGAAGTTCTCCTTCAGCACACCGCTGATCATCACCAACGCCGGGCGCGCCCAGATCATCAGCCCCGGCAGCGGTGCGGTGATGGCCTATGATCCTGCGAACGGCAAGGAACTGTGGCGCGCGCGTTATGGCGAGGGCTACTCGGTGGTGCCACGCCCGGTCTTCGGGCATGGTTTGCTTTACCTGTCCTCGGGCTTTGACCGGCCGGTGACTCATGCCATCCGGCCGGACGGAATCGGCGATGTCACCGACACGCACATCGCGTGGAAGATTTCAAAGGGCGCGCCCAACACGCCGTCCATGCTGCTCGCCGGGAACGAGTTGTATTTCCTTTCGGATGCCGGAGTGATGACTTGCGCGAATGCGAAGACCGGCGAAACGCACTGGCAGGAGAGGCTCGAAGGCGGAGTGTCCGCGTCGCCGGTTCTTGCGGATGGAAAGATTTATTCCGTGAACGAGGAAGGAGTCACCACGGTGTTGAAGCCCGGCAAGACCTTCAGGGTGCTGGCCAGAAACGATCTTCAGGAACGCGCGCTGGCGTCGCCGGCTGTCGTGGACGGGGCGTTGCTCATCCGCACGGCGAAACATCTCTGGCGAATCGAGCAGCAGCGCAGATAACCTGTTTGTGGCTCAGCCCGCCCAGCCTCCCGTCAACGGGGAGAAATTTCGCCCGACGAAGATTCGCGCTTTGATCCCCTGAATCGCAACCGCGCCTGTGAAGACGAGACCATCTCTACTCAGAGCGGATTGGCCACCGCTTTACAGCCCTGGCATTAACCACATCTCTTGGCTGCTGTCGGCGCGAGGGTGGTGGGTTTTGTCGCGCTGCGAAAAAACAAGCCCGCGTTCAGCGGGCGGTCCGATCAAACGCCGGTGGCGGCGAGTTTATTGCGCCGCTCTGAGGCGGCGCTACTTGTCGCAGCGCGACAAGTTCCACCCATCGGCGAAAGACGTGGGTAATGACAAGCCTTCACAGGCGCAGCTACCGAGGGCGGTTCAAGGGTTGACCGGGGCATTCCGCTTCCAAGTCCAGCGCAGGATTCGCCGAGTTTTCTCCGACACCTTGAACCGTTCACCAATGCGCAAGTCCTCGACCCAGAAGATTTCTCCCTGCGCCGTCTCCGCCACCACGAGTTCGTGGCGTTGCGCCCGGACGATTTTCGCGTTCACGAACAAATCCTGAAGCTTCACCGGTTGCGGCATCCCGATGGGTTGAAAACGGTCGCCCGGCTGCCAGTGCCGCAAGGTCGCGCCATCGCCCACCCGGTCCGCGTCGAAATATTCGCAGCCCCGCACCTGGCGGGCCGGACGCGACGAAACCTCTACCGGCTCCCACTCCAAACAAACCCGAGCGAACTCAGCGCGTCCGGCCGCGCGCAGCACGACCGCCTGCGTCGCGCTGGAAAAGGCCGGCTCCAAAGCGCAGGTCGTCTCGATCTCCGCCGACGCGGTCCGCCGACAGAACAACCCGGCTCGAACCGAAACCCACTGCGCGGGAACGCATCGAAGCTGCTCGACCAGATCGAAACGTGCCGTGATGCCAGCCTTCTGAAGATGGCGCACCAGCACGCGGCGTTGCAGCGCGACCGAAAGTCTATCGAAGGCGCCAACCGGCGATTCGATCCAGCGCTCGGCCTCGGCGGCAATATGCTCGTCCTCGGCCCGCAGCAGTTCCATCTCGCGCCGCAGCACAGATTCGATGGCCGGCTGATATTCTTGTCGAAGCAATGGCAGAAGCTCGTGCCGGATGCGGTTACGCAGAATGTCGGTGGATGAATTGCTCGCGTCCTCGCGAAACGCCACTCCGCGCCGCTCCGCATAGGCCGTGATTTCCGTCCGCGTTTCACCGAGCAACGGCCGCACCAGCGTCAAACGTGGATCAACCGGAGAAGGGCCAGACCAATCCATGCCCGCGAGACCCGAAAGACCCGCGCCACGCAACAACCGCAGCAAAAACAACTCAGCCTGATCATCCGCATGGTGAGCCAGGGCGATGTATCGGATATGCCGGCGCCGCGCTTCACGGGCCAGGAACCGGTGCCGCATTTCGCGCGCGGCCATTTCAATGGAAACGCCGAAGCCCTGCGCCAAGACCGCCACTTCGGTCTCATCCGTCTCGAAGGCCAGCCCGAGTCCGGCCGCCGCGCACCTCACAAACTCCTGATCCTTCCGCGACTCCTCGCCGCGCAGCCGATGATTGAAATGTGCTACGACAAGTTTCCAACCCCGTGCCGCCGCCAGTGCGTGCAACACCGAAATCAACACCGTCGAATCGCGTCCGCCCGACACCGCCACGAGAATGCGCGCACCGTTTGGGATCAACTCCCGGCGCGCGATCTCGCCCGCGATTCGTGCGACAAACTCGTCCATGTCTTCATTCCGGCTCAAACCGTGTCGCGATCAATCCACTTGTGAATTGATGGAGGCTCGAATCCCGCCAGCCGGTCGAGCAATCGCGGACCGGTTGTTTCCACAATCACCAGTTCGCGGTGTTCCGGCCGGATGAATCCTTGCGCGACCGCGTGCTGCAACAGGTCAAGCAATGGATCGAAGAAGCCGTTCACGTTCAACACGCCGCAAGGTTTCGCGTGCAACCCGAGCTGCGACCATGTGAGCACCTCGAAGAATTCCTCGAACGTGCCGAACCCGCCCGGCAGCGCGATGAAGCCGTCGCTGAGTTCCGCCATCAACGCCTTGCGTTCGTGCATCGTCTTGACCACGCGCAAATCGTTCAGTCCGCGATGCCCGACCTCCCTCGCCATCAGCGCCTCCGGAATGACGCCCGTGACGTGACCGCCCGCCGCCATCGTGGCATCCGCCATCGTGCCCATGAGCCCAATGTTGCCGCCGCCATAAACCAGCCCCAGCCCGCGCCGGGTCAGTTCACGTCCCAATTCCTCCGCCGCGCGGGCGAAGACCGGATTGCTGCCGCGGCTGGAGCCGCAAAACACGCAAACACGTCGAAGCTGCCGGGGCGCGCTCACAGCAACCCCGCGGTTTCCGGCCAGCCGCACAGGATGTTCATGCTCTGCACCGCCTGCCCGCTCGCGCCCTTCACGATGTTGTCCTCGGCGCTCATGATGATGAGCCGGCCGGTGCGCGGATCGAGCCGCCACGCAAACTCGATCATGTTGGTGCCAACCACGTTCTTCGTGTCCGGCAGGGCCTTGCCCTCCAGCACGCGCACAAAAGGCTCGTTCGCATAAGCGGCATGGAATGTCTCCCCGATCAACCGGCCCAGCGCGGCCATCTCGTCAGCAGTCGAGAAATGCGATGCCGGCGCGGTGTAGAGCGTGGTCAGGATGCCGCGGTTCACCGGGATGAGATGCGGCGTGAATTGAATCTTCAGCGGCTCGCCGGCGGCGAAGGAAAGCTCCTGCTCGATCTCGGAAAGGTGCCGGTGTTTCGGCACGCCGTACGGGCGCACGCTCTCATTGCATTCGACGAAGAGGTAGTCCAGTTCGGCCTTGCGACCCGCGCCACTCACGCCGGAGAGCGAGTTCGCAATGATGTTATCCGGTCGAATGAGCTTCGCCCGCAGCAAAGGCGCGAGCGGCACGATGATGCTGGTCGGGTAACAGCCCGGCGACGCAATCAGCGAGGCCTCCTTGATCTGGTCGCGGTAAATTTCCGGAAGACCATAAACGGACCGCGCGAGCAGTTCCGGCGCGGGATGGTCGTGAGCGTAGAACTCCTTGTAAGTCTCCGCGCTCTTGAGCCGGAAATCCGCGCTCAGATCGATCACGCGCACCCCGGCGGCATTCAGCGGCATGGCAAACTCCGCCGCCACGCCATGCGGCAGCGCGAGGAAAACGATGTCGCATTGCCGCGCCAGCAACTCCGCGTTCGGATCGCTGAACCGCAGCGCGCGTGCAAGCGGATACTGGGCGAACTTCGGGAAGATCTGCGCGATGCTCTGCCCCGCGTATTGACGCGAGGTCACCGCAGTGAGTTGCGCGTGCGGATGGACGAGCATCCGATGAACGAGTTCCTCGCCCGAATAACCCGACGCGCCAACGATGCCGATTTTGTGATTGCTCATGTGAGGTTTAATGTGCGGGCGTGTTGGTAGGGGCTTTTGGCGAATGCGGCAAGTCCGGGAGTGGGGGGAATGACTTTCTGCGCGCTTTGGCTGATTGGCCGCGCGTTCCCAGCCGGACGATTAGAAACGGCGGTCAGGAACAAATACCAGCGCAGGTGAGACGCGGCGCTCCGCGTGCGCCGCAAAACTGAAGGAAGCGCAAGGAGTGCGCCGGGCGCATCTCAATTTCTAGACAGGTCAGTTGGGGCGGAGTGAGGGAATAGGGC